>NZ_CP195119.1:2232973-2551969 GCF_052056915.1 Methanosarcina sediminis
CTTTGGATAGTTCCTCAGAATATGTCCTGAGAGCTTCTTCGAGCTGTTTTCTCTGGATCAGCTGCCACATACCCTGCATTAGCAGAGTTAGCTGCCGAACATCCGATTCGTCATAGTCTTCCCCTTTGTTTCCCACCCCTGCAACGGCAACTATCCGCTTTCCGTCAAAGACCGGGATATTCAGATGCCTGGTCAGATGCACATGGTTTTTCGGACACCCTTTCTTGAGGGGGTTAGGGGCGGGATAATTATTGGTAATGATTGGTTTTCGCTGTCTTGCAGCCTCTCCCCAGAGCCCCATACTCTTTACCGGGTAGATGAACTGCTTATCTTCAATCGAACACTCTTCCATCACACTGTCAGACCAGGAATGCATTACAAGGGTGCTTTCGTATGCGTCCATAAAAGCCAGGTACCCGAGTTTGCTACCGGTCAACCGGACCGCTTCTTCCCTGGCAAAGTCCGTGATCTCTTTCAGGGAGGCACCCGCCATCTGTTCAAGTTTTACAAGGGTTTCAAGCCTGGATTCGTTGAGCCTCTGTGCAGCTTCAGCTTTTTTGCGTTCGGTGATGTCCCTGGCAACCGAAAGGATGGTCCTTTTGCCTCCGTAATCGATAATCCTGGCACTCACCTCAAGGGGGATGACGGTCCCGTCTTTACAAACTGCTCCCGCTTCAAAAATCCTGGAACCTTCGGCCTTTATCTTCTGCATGTTTTCCCTGACCGAAGCCCAGTAATTAGAAGGAATGATCTCTTCGGCTTCCATGTTCAGGATTTCTTCCTTGCTGTAGCCGAGCCTGTCCACAACAACCTGGTTCACATCCATGTAACATATTCCGTCCGGCTCCCGGATGTAAAGCTGGTCATTGATATTGTCAAAAATTGTCCTGAACCTGCTTTCCGATTCCTTTAGAGCTTCTGCGGCCTGAACATGTTCGATTGCGATGCCTGCAAGGTGTGCATTTGTCCTGATAAACTCAAGTTCCTCTTCGCGGGGCATCCTTGTTTCACGCAGGTAAATCGTGAATACCCCGAGAACATCGCCCCCCGAAGAAAATATGGGTTCTGCCCAGCAGGCCTTCAAGCCTACTTTTTGTGCAATTTCCCGGCACTCCTCACAGAAGGGATCTTTCATGATGTTTCCTACGATTACACGCTTTCCGGTCCTGGCGGCAGTCCCGGCAGCGGTCCCGGCAGCCCCGTTATTAACCTTTATCTTCATCCCGTTGATAGCTTTAGAATAAAGTTTCGGAAGGCTTGGACATGCTCCGTAGAAAAGACGTTTTTGCTCCCTGTCCAGAAGCATTACCGTGCACAGGAGCCCTGGTTTCATTTCTTCGGCATAGTTGACAAGGAGCAGGAGCACTTCATCAAGGGAAGCCCCCGAAGCTATCCTTTCAAGTACCCGGTTCTGGCTCAAGATAAGCTCCTCAGCCTGTTTACGTTTGGTGATATCCAGAAGTATACCCTGGTAACAGGTAACTTCGCCTTTTTCATTTCTCCGGATCAGGGTCCTTTCGTCCATATAACGGACCTTTCCGGATTTCATCAGGACACGGTATTCCTTGCTAAAATAGTCCCGGCCCTCTTCAGCATTCTTTGAAACTTCTACCTTAACCTTTTCCAGGTCCTCAGGGTGTATAATATCGGTATAAAAAATATTCCTGGAGGTGAAATCTTCAGGCGTGTACCCGAGTCCAGATACGTTTTCAGAGACAAAATCGACCGGCCAGCCCGGTTCGGCTCTCCAGAGGAAGACAATTGCATGCCCACTGTTAATGATCCTCTTAAATTCTTTTTCCGTATCAAGAGCATTGAGCATTGATTTTTCAGCCTGTTTCCACCGGGAGATGTCAAAGACAGTGATCTGGAAAGAACCTGCTTCCCCCTCCTCTTCACTCAAAACCTGAACTTCGGCTTCGACCCATAGCACGTCTCCGGATTTATTCAGGAGCCTGTATTGCCGGGTAAAGGTGCCGTGCCCTCTGTCTTCCTCTTTGTGCCCACTGTCCTCCCCTTTGTACCTTTTTTCCGCATAAGCAGAAAACTGAGAAACAGCCATTTCCAGGTCTGCTGGGTATATAATATCAGCATACCCCAGGCTTCCTTCAACAAAATCTTCCGGGGAATACCCTAACCTGGAAACGTTTTCAGTAACCATTTCCACAGGCCAGCCGGTTTCTGCCCTGCAGAGAAAAATAACTGCAGGGCCGTTATTAACAAGAGTTTCCAGTTTCATATCAATCCGTGTCATTTCCTATTTATACCCGGGTTTTGATTCCCCAGTTTTGATTCTTCTGATAAGGAAAAAACCATTTCCGAAAAAACAAAAAAGAATTTACCCTTCATTTCAGTTTCAAGGGGCTTCCGATTCCAATCCCCAGCAGCTTTGTCTCCAGAGGAGATCCCGTTCCTTTCCGGGTATCCTTTCTTTCCAGGTTGAAAAAAACCTGTTCCCGGTCAAGCCCGTAAACCCCCATATGCTCGGAGATCAGGCGCTCGCTCAGCTCAAGCCCGTAAGCCAGAGCTTCCTGGTAATTCCCGGATATTTTTCTTTCTTTTTCCGAAAATACCAGGTATTTTTCATTTCCAGGCCCTGCCGGGCGGATCAGGACTTCACTTCGCTTGATTATGTTCCCTACAAGGGCTCCAACGGCATTTCCGACCTCATAGTATTCCGGAATCCGGATATCCGCATCAACAAACTCAAGCAATTCATCAACATACGCCCTGACCGGAGCCCCTATCAGCACCACAGGGACGGTTATCTTAAATTTGGTACAATCCGAACTGTCCATAACTTTTTCAAGGTCGCTTTTCCTGAGGTCCCTTACAAAAAAAGCAATTAATTCCAGAGCAATATTCTTTGCAAACTTTTGTTTAATAGCCCTGCAAAAGTCCTCTTCTCCCTGCCCGAGAGCCCTGCCGAGAATTTTTGCACCCAGGCGGGATGCTGCCCCTTCCCAGGCTTCATACTCCCCGAGCACGTGCAGGGCATCGGTAGGGGTAAACCCAATCTGGCTTATGCAGCGTTTCTGGACAAGGGAATGCAGGGTTTTTGTAAAGAGGAGAGGGTGGTCCCCTGTTTTTTCGGAAAGCTCGGCTACGGAGACCGGTTCATCCCCGATAACTTCAAAGATTTTCCTTTCGTACCTGTCCATTTCGAATTCAACCGCGTAATTAAAGGCCGAATAATCTTCGTAAGTTTCGACCAGATGGCTCCTGACAAAGAAACTTGTAGGCTGCAGGATGTCGTCCATAACCCTTTCACGGAGTTTCCCGGGTCTGGAAAGCTTATCAATAAGGTTCGGAAAACGCTCTGCTGCCAGACAGAGGGGAATAACCCTGTTAGGTCCTATAAAAAACTTATTCCGCATCCAGACATGGCTGTCCCCACCCACTGCCGAGGTCCTCATCCTGATCGCCCTGACCATTGTTTTCCAGTCCCCGACAACCGCCCCGGTCTCACTGATCTCCGGGACTCCGTCTTTGATAAAGGCAATATCTGTACTTGTGCCCCCTACATCCACGGCTATGCAGTCTTTTAGCCCGCTTATGTGCGCAGCCCCGACAAGGCTTGCTGCAGGTCCCGAAAAAATGGATTCTACAGGCTTTTCCTCTGCTTCTTCCAGCCTGGCAAGAGAGCCGTCACATTTCATAACCATGAGAGGGGCACTGATATTTCTCGCACGCATTGCAGCCAGAACGGACCGGATAAACAGGGAATTAATAGGAATCAGACGAGAGTTCAGAGTGGCCGTAGCCGCCCTTTCGTAAGCCCCAAGATCCATGGAAAGTTCATGTCCGCATACGACCGGCCTTTCCGTCAGGTCCTGAATACACTGTTTTATGGAAAGTTCATGTTCAGGGTTCCGGGCGGCAAAGTATGAAGAGATTGCATATGAAAAAACCCTGCTTTTTGTAGCGTTAACGAAGTCCCTGACCGTATCCAGATCCAGCAGATCTGCCTCACCCCCGTTAGCATCATGGCCACCGCTAACGGAAACCATATGCTGGACAGGCAGTTCCCTATTAATCGAATACCCTGCAAGGATCAGGCCTGCAGGATGCCCTTTTCCTTCCAGGGTTGAGTTCGTTGCAAGGGTTGTTGAAACGGAAACCAGCCTTATGTCTTTCAGGTACCCGGGGTTCAGGCCGGAGATTACACCTTCTATTCCCTGAATGAGGTCCGAATGAGTAGTCAGGGTCTTGTTCGTTTCAAGGACTCTTCCGTCTGAAAGATCCATTATAACGGCATCAGTGTATGTGCCACCCGTATCGATCCCTAAACCAAACTTCATATTACTCATCATATATTTCGGAGATCTGAATATATAACATAGCTGATAGCGTTTTTTTCCAGGTTTTGATTGAATCAGCCGGTTTCACCTCGACAGAGCCCCCGGGAGAATCAAATGGAAGGAACTAAGCAAAGGGTTTGAGATTATCAAAGCCCGTGACAAAATCAGACCCGGAAACTTCATGAATAATTAAACGGAGAGGATAAAAAGAAATGATTTTAAAAAGAAATGATTTTAAAAAGAAATGATTTTAAAAAGAAAGTTTTTGCCTGGGGTTTATTTAAGTTTCAGCGGGCTTCCGACCCCAAGGCCTGACAGGCGGGTCTCTTTCGAGGCTCCGTATCCCGGATTGAAGTCTTTCCTTTCAAGATCGAATCGGACCTGCTCCTTCCGGAGCCCGTGCCCGTCCATATGCTCGAAAATAAGCTGTTCCATGAGTTCAAACCCGTAATCCAGGGCTTCCGTGTAGCTGTCCGTGACTTTCCTTTCCTTTTCCGAAAAAACATGGTATCGGTCAGACCCGGGCCCTACCGGACGGACAAGAATTTCACTTCTTTTGATTATGTTTCCTACAAGAGCTCCAACAGCATTGCCCACCTCATGGAACTCGGGGACCCTGATGTCCGCATCGATAAACTCCCGGAGTTCGGACACGTAAGCTTTCACCGGGGCTCCGATCATCACTACAGGCGTCGTGATTTTGTACTTCATAAACCTGGAGCCTTCCATCAATTTTTCAAGGTTCTCCCGCTTGAAGTCCTTTGCAAGAAAGGTCAGCAGATCAAGGGCGACATTATTTGCAAAGTTTTTCTTTATCTCCCTGGAAAACCCTTCCTCATCCAGGCCCAGATGACGGCCGAGGACTTCCGCCCCAAGCAAAGAAGCCGCCCTGTCCCAGGCTTCGTAGTCCCCCAGCACATGGAGAGCATCCGTGGGAGTAAAACCAATATGACAGATGCAGTGCTTCTGGACCAGGGAACGCAGGGCTTTTGCAAAGTAAAGGGGATGCTTCCCGATTTTTTCCGAGATGTCATAAACCGAAATCGGCTCATATTCTATCAGGTCAAGGACCCGGCGTTCGTAATCGTTAAGTTCGAACTCGATTACGTAATTAAGAGAATGCAGGTCTTCTTCGGAATCCGGATGCCCGCTCCTGACAAAGAAGCTGGTTGGCTGGAGGATATCGTCCATTATCCTTTCAGAAGGTTTTTCCCCTTCCAGCAGCCGGTCCACAAGGGAAGGATAACGGGAAGCTGCAAGGCAGAGAGGAACGACCCTGTGAGGCCCTATGCAGAGTTTTTTCTGTACCCAGACGTGGCTGTCCCCGCCCAGTGCCGAAGTCTGGATCCTGACTGCCCGGACCATTGTCCTCCAGTTCCCTACGATAGCACCGTTTTCACTGATTTCCGGGACCCCGTTCTCGATAAGGGCTATATCGGTACTGGTGCCCCCTATGTCCACTGCAACACAGTTTTTCAGTCCACTGATGTGCGCAGCCCCTACAAGACTTGCTGCAGGTCCTGAAAAGATGGACTCAACCGGCTTTTCAACAGCGTCCTCTATCCTGGCCAGGGAGCCGTCGCATTTCATGACCATCAGGGGAGCTCTGATGTTTCTCACTTCCATTACTGAGAGGACTGCCCGGATGAAATGGGAATTTATAGGGATCAGGCGGGCGTTCAAAGTAGCTGTAACCGCTCTTTCGTAGGCTCCCAGGTCCAAGGAAAGCTCATGCCCGCAGACCACGGGCTTGCTTGTAAGGCGCTCTACGGTTTCCTTTATTGCAAGTTCATGTTCGGGGTTGCGGATGGCAAAATAAGAAGATACTGCGTAGGAAGATAACCTGTTCCTGGTGCTGCTGACAAATTCCTCCACGGCTGCCAGATCCAGTCTACCTATTTCATTTCCTTTTGAATCATGCCCTCCGTTTACGGTCACCATATCCCTGGCAGGGACTTCCCCGCTCACAGAGTAGCCGGAAAGGATCAAACCCGCATGGTGGCCTTTTCCTTCAAGCGTAGAGTTGGTGGCAAGAGTCGTAGAAACGGAAACAAGTTTGACGTGCTCCAGATATTCCTGGTCCAGACCTGCAATTACGTTTTCAATTCCTTCAATCAGGTTCGAATGCGTCGTTAATGCTTTATTGGAAGCAAGAACTTCCCCTTCCGAAAGATCCATAATAACGGCATCAGTATATGTGCCTCCGGTATCGATTCCCAGACCGAGTTTCATAGGATTAGGTTTATTTTCAAAAAGATATAACATAGCCTATACTATTTTTTCCGGAGATAGGAGTTCCGAAGGAGAGTGCAATATTGGAAGGTACAAAATATATTAAGGTGCGAAATATTAAAGGGGGAAAATATATATAAAAGAAAAGAAGGGAAAATTCCGAATGCGCACTGGAGAAGAGCAAATTCAGGAATTCCGGTACATTCGGTAGTCCCGCAACTTACTTAAATTATCGTATCCACAGCCAGTTCTTTTTTCCCCTGCAAACACCCTCCGAACCCGGACATGGCGGCGAGCCCGTTTTCCGTCAGATCCCCCGTAATTACAACAATATCCGGAGAATACCGGTTTATGCTTTCAAGCATGCCATCCGCAATTTCCGGCAGATAATATGCTTCTGAAAAGTGAATGTCCGAAAGATGCACTATTCGCATGGTATATGATTCCTCTGTCAGGTTTATTTTCATATCATGCTGTTTTCCAAAAAGAGGAGTTAGGGCATCATATAATTAGTTATTCGATTTATACTATACACCAACATAAAAAGTAGAGAAGCCAATATTAAATAGATAGACGTGGGTTTTTGGAATATAAGAAAGAAAAAAGAAGGTATATCCCTCATGAGTTATTTCCGGCTCCTGCACCTTTTGGAAAAACCAAAATTGTAGGGTTTGCACACACTTAATCTGGAATGGTCGGATCACTGAAAGGAGACTCAGGAACCTTAAATAACCCATAAGGATGATTCAGAAGGATAGCTGTCAAAACTATCCTTTTTTACAGGAATAAATTCCTGTGGAAGGGAACTAACGTTTTTCGAAGTAAATTCCCGAAAGGAACTAACGTTTTTTCGGAAATAACTCCAAAAAGAGGCAAGCCGTTTTTGTTTAGATCTCCTCTTTTCAGAGACTGCCGTTTTTTACGGAAGCAAAGCCAGTTAAAGGGTTTTCAACCGTTTTTATGGGAGCGGGCTTTGCAGAACCGCTGTTTTTAGGGAAGAACTCCCATTGAAAAGGTTAATTAACATCCATAACCTGTCAATTTTCAAAGCCATGCATGGGATAAGGGTATGTCACCACGCAAGACACCGTTTTTTACCTCCGAGCCGGCAGGACAGGAGCAGGCGGGCCTTCCGTGTCCTTCTTGCCGAAAGCCCAAATTCTTCCGGACCGACCAAGTAGTACCTAAAATAATTCTAAAGTATATAGCATAAACTGTGTTGTTTTTCAACACGTCGTTGATATTCACAGGCCTTTTGATTCTAAACTGCTTCCTGATATATCCGGAGGTCCTGAATTGACAACCCGCAGAATTAAGTATATTTTAGATAAAAACTGGAATCTGAGACATCAGGAAATTGGCAGAAACTTTGAGAGAATCAATTTCAGACTAAAAAGATTAAATTGGAAAAAGCTGAATTTCAAATTTTCATCCACATGAGTTATCTTCAAGGCTATGCATCTGTTGGGAAACTCAAGATTGCAGGTTCGCTTAATGCAGGTTCACTTAATGTAGGGTCGCTTAATGCAGGTTCGCTTAATGCAGGTTCGCTTAATGCAAGTTCACTTAATGCAGGTTCGCTTAATGCAGGTTCGCTTAATGCAAGTTCACTTAATGCAGGTTCGCTTAATGCAGGTTCGCTTAATGCAGGTTCGCTTAATGCAGGTTCACTTAATGTAGGGTCGCTTAATGCAGGTTCACTTAATGCAGGTTCACTTGCACTTTTTATTTGGAAAATTGAACCCCCGCAAGAAGGCACAGGAACTTCCAGAGAACTCATGAGGATGATTCAAAAAGGATAGTCATCAAAGACTATCCTTTTTTTACCGGAATAAGCTTCCATGAAAGCGACTACGTTTTGGAAGTAAATTCCCGAGAGTGGACTATTCGGAAATAAAACCCCGCAAAAGGGGCAAAGCTTTTTTTGTGGAGATGCTTTCATTTAAGAGGCTAATATTTTCATGGAAGCAAAGTCCATTTCGCACTTCAAATTTTTTATGGGAGCGGACTTTGCAGAACCGACGTTTTTCAAAGAGAACTCCCTGAAGAGGTTCACATTCATAATACGTCAATTCTCAAAGCTTTGCGTGGGATGGGGGATGCTTACCACGCTTGAAACCGTTTTTTCGTATCCAGGCCGGCAGGACAGGAGCAGGCGGGTCTTCCATGTCCTCCTTGCGAAAAACCCAAATTCTTCCGGGCCGTACTGGCAATAAATAATATAACTCAAAAATATATAGCATAACCGATGGTGTTTTTAAAATACAGCTCAATATTTTTCCTGACAGAAAAAAGAACCAACTTCCTGTTTTCAGGAGAAAACGATTTTTACTGAACAGATAATTCCAGCCTGTAAGGAGAAATTATTTCCCTTCAAATATTTGATCTCAGCAAATTTTAAAGGGGATATATTAAAAAGGTGATTCCAAACAGGGCCCTAAAAATCTTTTCACAAAATCAAGAAAATCCTTTCAAAGAAGGCATGCATGAAATATTAAGTATACGTACCAGTTAAAGATTTACCTTAAAAAATCAGGGATATTAAAATTATGAAAAAGCAGAGAATACATTGAAAGGATAATTAAGAAATCAGAAAAGAAATGAAAAGAAAAGAAAAGAAAAGAAATGAAAAACAAATAAAAAACGAAAAAGGAATGAATGTGTTTGGAAAACACACCCATTTTGTCTTCAATCTTTTCTCTGGCCTGCGTACTCATCAATGCAAGTACCATCACAGAACTTTACTCCCATCCTGTATGCCGCCCGGGCAATCATGTGTCCGGAAATAGGGGAAGTCAGGAGGATGAAAAGCCCTACTGTAAAGGCTTTGATGCCCATGGGGGTAATACCTTCCTGAAACAGGATGCTCAGGAGAACCCCGAAAGCCCCGAGGGTACCGACCTTGGTGGTTGCGTGCAGCCTGTTGTAAACATCAGGCAGACGCAGGAGGCCAATCATACCCACAGAGAGGAAGAAGATCCCTACAAGCAGGCTGATAATGCTAAGGATATCTGCCACGAGTGCCAGTTCATCTGCCATCAGATCACCTCCCCTTTATCGAGATACTTTGCAACCACAATTGTCCCCACAAAGGAGATGATTGCAAGGAGCATGGCGACGTCCATCAGGAAGATCGAGCTCGCCTGAAAAGCGTAGAGCGCGAATATCACCACAAGGGCATTACCCATGGCATCCTCAGCCGCAATCCTGTCCGGAAGAGTCGGACCGTAGAGCACCCTGTAGATACACGGTGCTGTTGCGGCTACCATAATTATCAGGGCCAGGAAGTCTGCTTGTTCCAGAGTAATCATTCGAATGCCTCCAGCACGTATTTTTCTAGGTCGTCACGGATGGATTCACGGAGACCCTGGGGATCTGACGCGTCGATCGAATGCACAAAGAGCGCAGTGTTGTCGTCGGAGATGTCCACCGTAAGCGTCCCGGGAGTTAGGGTAATCGTGTTTGCAATACCGGTAATCCCAATATTGGTCTTGGTTCTTATGGGAACCCTGATAATTCCGGGGTTGATGTCGATTTTTGGGCTAAGAACGATCTTTGCGACCACGATGTTCGCTTTTATGATCTCCTTGATCAGTACATAGAAGTACACCAGTTTCTTGGGGATCTTTGCAAGCCAATCTCCCGTAGGTGTTACAACTTCATCCAGACGGTAGAGTTTACTGAAAGGCTGGACGACCACCATTCCGAAGATGAAGCCCAGGAAAAGGCTGCCTATGGTCACCTGGCCACTTACCAAACACCATATTACCGGGAGTCCCAGGTAAACAATAAGACGACGCTTCATCTTATCACCCTCACTAATACTGCATCAATATAAGGCTGCGGATCTATGACCTGTGCTGCAATTGTCTGTGCAATATCCAGGAGAGGCTCTGCATATATTCCGAAAATCAGTACAAGTGCTGCCAGGAACAGGATCGGGCCCACCATCAGGAAGGACAATTTGTGATGGGAATATTCCCCGTACTGCGGATCCCTTTCTCCCCAGAAGATAAGCATCCAGCCTCTGAACATATAGAACAGAGTGAATACTGCAAACACCAGGGCGATCAAAATCGGTATGTAGAACTCCGACCTGAGACCTGTGTCAAAGAGTGAGAACTTGGCAATGAACCCGCCCATCGGGGGCACCCCTCCAATGGACATTGCTCCCACCAGGAAAGCACCGGCCATTAAAGGATTGCTGTTAATCATGCCGCCCATCTTGCGCATATCCCTTGTCTCCGCGTGGTGGATGATTCCACCGGAAGTAAGGAACAACATGCTCTTTGCAAGAGCGTGGTTTACCAGATAGACAAAAGAAGCTGCAATGATTAAAGTGGCTCCAGCCACAAAACCTTCTGCATAAGCGACTGCTCCCATTCCAAAGCCCAGGAAGACGTATCCGATCTGGGATACACTGGAATAAGCCAGTAGACGCTTAACATCATTTTGCCCTATGGCAGAGGTTGCTCCAAGTCCTATGGTAATCAGAGCCATCATGAGGAGAATCGGTCCAAAGACCCCTTGAAGGGGAGCAAAGATCACAAAGAGGACCCTAAGTATGCCATAAGCTCCGATCTTAATAATCACACCACTCAGCATTGCACTAATCGGGGACGGAGCTGTGGGGTGCACATCCGGAAGCCAGTAGTGCAGAGGGAAGACTGCTGCCTTTCCTCCGAATACGATGATGAAGAGCAGCCCGATAGCATACATGTGCCAGGGAAGGGTTCCTGCCTCGGCAAGAATCCTGACCTTAATGGCAATGTCAGCCATGTTCAGGGAACCGATGGAAGCGTAGAGAGAAGCTACGGCAATCAACATCACGTTTGACCCGAGCATGTTCAGGACAATGTACTTCAGGGTGGCTTCCATCTTATCCGAGATTTTCGTAACCGTTGAGGTTTCGTTTGCAACGATCAAAGCTCCCGAGGAGAGCAGCATGATCTCGAAGAAGACAAACAGGTTGAAGATATCCCCTGTCAGGAAGATACCGTTGATCCCGGCTAGCATCAGGTTGTACAGGGAATGGTAAGTCAGGTTCAGGGATTTACTTTCGATATAATCGTAGGAGTAAATCAGGCCCATACAGCCGATTAAGCAGTTTAGGCCTACCATTGAAGCACTGAGGAGGTCGGCTACAAGCACGATCCCGTACTTCCCGAATTCTCCAACTTCATAAACCGTAATCCCGCCATTCCAGACCGAAGAGAGCAGGAGCCCGCTTAAAGCCAGCAACCCAACACTTGCCACCATATCCAGTGCCTTTTGCAGCCCCGGAGAAGATTTGGTCAGGATCGTGATAGGAGCCATCAAAAGGGGAATGGCAATCAGGAGGATTGGAAGATGTTCCATTAAAAAGCTCATCCCCACAACCTCCTGAGTTCCTGTACATCGGTGGTACCGTATTCTTCATAGGTACGGTATGCGAGGGTCAGGATAAAGGCCGTTGTCGCAAGCCCAATCACAATGGCTGTGAGCACGAGGGCCTGAACCAGGGGGTCCGCAAACTCCGTATATGGGTTGGTCGTTATCGGCCCGATTACCCCTGCTGCCACGTCATCAGCGACCATCAGGCCCTGGTCAAGACCATGAACAGCCTGGTGGTGTTCCAGGATCGGCACGAGGGTACCGTCACTGAAAACCCCGCTTGCAACAATATAGAGGTTTATGGCATGGGAAACGATCCCAAAACCGATAATAACTTTCATCATATCCCGTCTGAGGATCAGGAAAGTCCCGATTCCAAAGAGCAGAGATATAGTGAGAGCAAGCATAACATTATTCATTTTCCACCCTCCGGGTCTTTTCCTTTGTCCATACCTACTTGCGTTACGATAAACAGTAGTCCGCCAATCACAACAAAGTATACACCAAGGTCAAAGAACATCGATGAGACCAGTTCGAGCTCACCCAGGTGGAAACCTCCCACTATCAGCGGGGATAACTCAAACGCACTTCTGAAATAGTTGTGACCTGCAAGTAAGGGGGACAGCGCCGTTATGCTTGCAAATAAGAGACCATAGCCGAACCAAGTATGCCAGTCCGGGTTCCAGAATTTCTTGACATCCTCGTACCCGTATGCCACGTAGATCAGTCCGATTCCGCATGCACAGAGCACACCGCCGATGAAACCTCCACCCGGCCGATTTCCTCCGATCAGCAGAAGGTCGAGTGAGTAGAGCATGTCCACCATCAAACAAACCTTTGCGATTGTTTTGGTTATTACCGTGGTCATTCTTCCTCACCTCCTTCAGCTGCAGATCCGGATCCGGCTCTACTCAGGATCAGGTTATAGACACCCAGAGCTGCAAGGGACAGCACCGAAATTTCTCCGATGGTATCGTAGCCTCTGAAGTCCACGACTATCACGTTTACCACGTTGAGTCCACCGGTCAGCTGCAGGCTGTATTCCATGAAGTAGTGAGAGAAGGACTCGAATGGGCCCAGGATTCCAACGCCTGCGTTTACCATAATGGCAAAGACTGAAAACGCAACTGCACCTGAGATTACAAGGTTCACCAGGACTTTACCCGCTGGCATGGGCTCTTTGAATTTCTGGGGGAGCCTCATGATTACCAGGATGAAGATAATGGTGGAAAGCGTTTCCACACAGACCTGGGTCATTGCAAGGTCAGGGGCTTTGAGGTACATGTAAAGCAGAGATACCAGGAAACCTACACCAGAGAGGGATATGACCGCAGGCAGGTATCTCGGGATTATCGCAGCACCCAAAGCTGTTACAATAATCAGGGCATAGAGAACGATTTCGTAGGGCTGTGCACTGAAATTCATGCCCTCAGGCAGGATGTCTGCAAAACCGTATCCTAATCCGAAGTAAGCCAGGAACGGGGCCACTACCAGGAAGATCATGAAAAGTTGCACGATCTTGATATAGCCTCCCAGGGGACCTGGCTGGGTAATGATTGCAAACTTCTTGCATATACCCTTTGCATTGTTTACGGTTGCATCGTACCAGTAGTTCACACTGATCCAGGGGAGCTTGGCATTGAAGCTGTTCTGCCAGGCAGCGAGTGGGTCATAGAACTTGTAAAGCACGATACCGATGGCAAAGGTTGCTATCGTCATCAAAAGCGGCGTGGTAACTCCATGCCATAGCGCTACGTGCAGGTGTTCGGCACCTGGAACCTGACCACTGTATGCAGGCTGGATCAGAGTCTCAATCGGGAACTTCGGATAGATACCGAAGAAGATGATCAGACCTACCAGGAAGAAGGCCGGAGTCAGCATGACCCAGGGGGCTTCATGCACATGGTGAGGGATGTCCGGGTCTGTGGTCCTTTCTCCAAGGAAAATCCCGTCTATCAGCCTGATGGAATACATAAGGGTGAAAACACCACCCATCACTGCAACCACCGGGAAGATGATGTTCCAGGGTCCTCCGTAGGTTTCCGTAACCAGCGCACCTATCTCAAGAGATGTTTCATAGAACATTTCTTTGCTCAGGAAACCATTGAGTGGGGGTACACCTGCCATGGAAGCTGCTGCAATAACTCCGATTATAAATGTTTTTGGCATCTCCTTTCGCAAACCACCCAGTTTTCGTATGTCTCGGGTGGCGGTCTCATGAGCCACTATACCCGCCATCAGGAAGAGCGTAGCTTTAAAGGTAGAGTGGTTTAGCAGGTGGAAAGTCGCTGCAGCGAAGCCCAGGCCCGGATGTTCGGCCGTACTATAGCCGTACATGGTCATCAGATAAGCCAGCTGGCTGATTGTCGAATAGGCCAGGATACCTTTGATGTCCGTCTGCCGGAAGGCCATGAAACCCGCCATCACCATGGTGATCATTCCTGTTCCTGAAACAATGATCAGCCATTCGGGAGTACCCGAAAGGATGGGGTGTAGCCTTGCAACCAGGTAAACACCGGCCTTGACCATTGTAGCCGAGTGCAGGAATGCACTTACAGGAGTCGGAGCTTCCATAGCATTGGGCAGCCAAATATAGAAGGGTCCCTGTGCCGATTTGGAAGCAGCCCCGATAAAGATCAGGATGAGGGTTACAAGGTAAAGCTCACTTCCATGAACTGCCGAGAGCAGTTCAGCACTCTGGGCAACCTCCGATATCCCGTAGGTACCTGCAGCAATCCTTAGCAGCAGGAAACCTAAGAACATGAAAAGTCCGCCACCGGCCGTTACCAGCAGGGCTTTGGTTGCGCCGTATACGGATTCTGGTCTTTCTCTCCAGTATCCGATAAGCATGAACGATGTGATACTAGTCAGTTCCCAAAAAATAAACATCTGGATTGTATTATCCGTATAGGCAATGCCCAGCATTGCACCCATGAAGAGTAGGAGCCACTGGTAGTACCTCGGCAGGTCTTCCTTTGTGGACATGTAACCGTTTGAATAGGACATGATGATAACACCAACGCCTGAAACGATTAGCGCCAGGAGAACGGCCAAGCCGTCTCCGTAAATGTCAAAAGATAGACCCGCTGTCGGCAACCAGACCCACGAACCCTGTACAGGAGTGCCCGCCATAGCGTAAGGGATAACCTGGGTATTCAGTGCAAAACAGACAAACGCAATGCCTGCTGCAATCCAGCCTATCCTTTGTTTAAATACGCTATATAATACGGGTAATGTCCATGCAAGTATAAATGGTAAAAAGACAGCTATTACTATTGCATTAAATGGATCCATGAATCATCAACCCAACCTCTGAAATTGTTTATAGATTCAATTAGTTATAGTCAGGCATAAAAATTTCAATCCAAAATTCAATCCACGTAGAAAATAAAGAGATGTAGTTAGCCTCTATTTTCCTCAGCCTATACTCTTTTGTCATATAGTAAAAATGTTTCGGTTTTTGTTTGAGGCCTCTTCAATATCAAGCAAACTATTTTTTGCTCAAACCTACATAAGAAACCCCACCCACAGATTCCCGAATAACGGTGTGACATCCTCCCATCAAACCTACATATTTTTCCTTAATTCCAACGCCATTGAAATTTTTTGTATATTGTGAAAAGAATTTTAGCTGCATAATAAAGGAAGTAAATAAATGACCCCCTCCGACATCAATGAAAATTATAGCATTCTGTAGATAGATATTTTTTTGAAAGAAAATTGCAAAAACAAAAAGCTAAACATTAAAAATATAAATTTTTCACAATATATTTAAATAACACAATAGAAATAGAATTATGCAATGCGTATGAAAAAATTTTATAAATATAATCAAATATAACAAAAAATATTTTGTATATTTTAAAAGAAAAACATAGAGAGATTTTTATGGAATTATAAAAGTTGCCTGGAAAAAATTGGTCGAAAAAACGAATATTTATGCAAAAAAAGGAAAAAAAAAGGAAAAATGTTTATTAGACAAAGTTTCCAAAAAACCGGAGTAGTTAGAAAACAGGCAAGACAGAAAAAAGGAAAACTGTTCGCAATAGAAAATAGTCAGACAAAAAAAAGAAAAACCGACTAAAAAATCTGTCTAAGAGGTATAATACAAAAATATGAAAAAACTCCCAAACCAACAGAATCTGGTCAAACAATTCAAATCAAACAATTCAAATCAAACAATTCTATCAAACAATTCTATCAAACAATTCTATCAAACAATTCTATCAAACAATTCTATCAAACAATTCTATCAAACAATTCTATCAAACAATTCCTATCAAACAATTCTATCAAACAATTCCTATCAAACAATTCCTATCAAACAATTCCTATCAAGCAGAATCTCGACGAACAGAAAAGATTTTTTTAGGATACAGACGGAAAAAATATCCGGTCAGCAAGTAAAAGGTCACTTCAGAAAAGCAAAACGCAAAAGAAAGTTTTCACCTTCTTCTGCTTTATTCTCATTTGTTCCCCTGATATAATATTCTCAATATCTCTTTCACCGTCTCCAGAAGACTTTTCCAGAAGTTTCAAGTATTTTCAGTAAGTGTCCAGAATTTTAAGACTTTTTTGGAGGGGTTGTTATTATTCGAAACCCTTTTGATGGATTTATTTAAGCTTCATTAAAGCACCATTCAAATTTGACAGGGTCTCAATTATCAGGGTTTCTTTCGGGTTTCTTTTCGGATTTCCACTTGGATTTTTTCAGATTATTTTGTTGATCTTTTGGGTTTCTTCAGGTCCATTCGGGATTTCTCTAAATCCCTTTACTCAATATCAATTGTTATGGGGCCTTCTTCCAGATAGCGCCTGAAGGTCACTTCAAGTACACCGTTTTTGTAACTTGCCTTCGCACTCTTAGGGTCTACCGGAACCGGAAGCTCCACATTTTCCGAGTAACTGCCGGAAAGTCCTGAAACCATGATTTCAAGGGAACTGGCTGTTGCCCGCAGGCAGATATCTTCTTTTTCGGCTTCTGGAAACTCTGCAAGTACCTGAACCGTTTCATCAGTTTCGAATACATCGATCAAAGGTTCTTTAGCTTCAGGGGAAACGAAATCCCCTTCCTCCTGGGAAGATTCAGAAACGTTTCCGAACTCCCGGATCTCCGGGTCTTCGCCCGGGCGGTGGATGATGGAAAATCCGTAAACAAAGGGAGAGGATTCCCCCATCTCATCCAGGAGGGCATCTATCATCTCTTCCAGATTGTCAAAAAGTTCGGATCCAAAGTCTTCAAAGAAATCTTTTCTTTTTCTTGCGCCCACCATTATTACCTCTGCTTTTCCTTGCGCTCCGGAAAACTTTACTCGGAAAACTTCACTCGATATCGATAGAAGTCCGGGAACTGGATTCCAGCCGCTTAAAGATAACTTCCAGCACACCGTTTTTGTATGTGGCTTTTGCGCTCTGGGGGTCCACCTTTACGGGCAGTTCCACACGTTCGGAATATTTTGGATTCCCATTTACTGTTTCGATTTCAAGTATTAAATCAGTTGCGTTCAACCGGATATTTTCTTTTTTGATTCCCGGCATCTCCGCAATCACATGCACAGTCTCCTCGTCTTCCAGAATATCGATCAGGGGCCTTCGCATGTCAGAGTAGTGCTGCCCCTCGATTTCGTCCCGCTGTTCAAAGGCGGACGGGATATTCCCGAACTCCCGGACCTCAGGTTCTTCTCCCGGCCGCCGGGTTATGGAAAAGCCGTAGACGAAGGGATGTTTCTCGAAATCGTTCATGTTCATATCCATTCCCATGGCCCTGCTGATACGATCGAACATCTCTTCCATGTCCTGCAGGGGATCGATCCCGAACATTTCATCAAAGAAACTTCTCCTTTTTCTCCAGTCTCTGTCCACCATATTCATCACTCCATATATTAATATCCGGTAGGCATCTATTTTTTCGGATAGTCATCTATGTCAGCAGTCATCATTTTAGCCGGTAGGCATCCATTAGTCGTGAAATCATCTTTAAGTCGTGAAGTCAATAAGTCAAAAAGTCATAAGCCGGTTTAATAAAACCGGCTTTAATCAACATTCAATGGGCCGGAAATGCCCCGGCAGAGAATGTGTCTCCAAGCAGCCTTAATGTCTCCAAGCAGCCTTAATGTCTCCAAACAGCCTTAATGTCTCCAAACAGCCTTAATGTCTCCAAACAGCCTTAATGTCTCCAAACAGCCTTATCTTCCCCGGAGCCAGGACTGTGTCTGCCTCTTCCACGACTTAAGGTCCCGGTTATTCATTACTGATTTCGCAAACTCCTTCGTCAATCTCGGTGGCATGTTTGGCAAAGAGTTCGGCACTTTGTTCGTAAATCCCGAGCGTCTCCCTTGAGGTTGTGGGTTTCACCCGGCGGACTGCCTGTCCAAAGTGCTTCTTCGTAAGCTTAATGTTCCTTGCCCTTTCCATGAGCTCCTTTCTGCTGATCCCGGAGCAGATTACTTCCCGGAGGGCAAGCATTGAAGCTTCCCTGCAAATACCTTCGATATCGGCTCCCACATAACCTTCGGTTTTCTCTGCAAGTTCGCTAAAGCTTACATCTTCTGCAAGGGGTTTATCTTTCAGGTGGATCTCAAAGATTTTCTCCCTGCTAGCCTTATCGGGAGGCCTTATGTATATGAGCCTGTCGAAACGTCCCGGACGAAGGAGAGCCGGGTCTACCATATCCGGACGGTTCGTGGCAGCCACGATGATAACATCTTTAAGCTCCTCGATCCCGTCAAGTTCGGTCAGGATCTGGCTTACAACCCTTTCGGAAACGTGGGTATCCGAAACGGCACTCCTCTGGGGAGCAATGGAGTCGATCTCGTCAAAGAACACCACCGTTGGAGCAGCCTGCTTTGCCTTCCGGAAAGTCTCCCGGATCGCCCGCTCGGATTCCCCAACGTACTTGCTGAGAAGTTCGGGGCCCTTGATGCTGATAAAGTTAGCATCGCTTTCACTGGCAACGGCTTTTGCAAGCAGGGTCTTCCCCGTACCCGGCGGCCCGAAAAGCAGCACTCCCCTGGGAGGCTTTATTTTGACTAACCTGAACATTTCGGGGTACTTGAGAGGCCATTCCACGGCTTCGACCAGTTCCTGTTTTGCTTTTTCAAGTCCTCCGACGTCCCCCCATTCCACATGGGGAACTTCCACAAAGACTTCACGCATTGCAGAGGGTTCGATGTTCTTCAGGGCTTCCCTGAAATCTTCCTTCTTGACCTCCAGGTTATCCAGGACCTCCTGTGGGATCTCTTCATCGATATCAATATCTGGAGTGATCCGCCTGAGGGCGTGCATGGCAGCTTCCTTACAGAGGGAAGAGAGGTCCGCTCCCACGAAACCATGGGTCACGTCAGCAATCTCGGAAAGGTTTATGTCTTTTTCAAGAGGCATACCCCTGGTATGGATAAGGAGGACCTGCTTCCTGCCGTTCCGGTCAGGGATCCCGATCTCAATTTCCCGGTCGAACCTCCCGCCTCTCCTGAGGGCTTCGTCTATGGAGTTCGGACGGTTCGTAGCAGCAATCACCACAACCTCACCCCTGGACTGCAGCCCGTCCATCAGGGAAAGCAGCTGGGCAACGACCCTGCGTTCCATTTCCCCGGTGACTTCTTCACGCTTCGGGGCAATGGAATCGATCTCGTCTATGAAGATGATTGAAGGAGAATCCCTTTCCGCTTCCTCAAAGATTTCCCTGAGTTTATGCTCACTTTCCCCGTAGTATTTTGAGACAATTTCCGGGCCGCTGATGGTAATGAAGTTAGAATCGGTTTCACTGGCAACAGCTTTTGCAATCAGGGTCTTGCCGGTTCCGGGGGGCCCGTGCAAAAGCACACCTTTCGGAGGTTCGATCCCGAGTTTCTGGAAAAGCTCCGGGTGCCTGAGAGGAAGTTCGATCATTTCCCTTACAAGCTGGATTTCCCGCCTGAGCCCTCCGATATCCTCATAAGAGATACCTTCCGGAGTCTGAATCTCCTCAAGGGACTTTTCCTTGATGACGATCTCGGTATCTTTTGTAACCACAACCGGGCCTGCGGGCTTTGTAGACGTAACCACGAAAGTCAGGGGGTTGTTTACGGTCTCCACCCTGATCTGCTGCCCCTTGTTAAGAGGCCTCCCCTCAATGATCCTGAGGATGTAATGGGCACCCCCGACAAGCCTTACCGACTGGGAAGGAGTCAGGGTGACTCTCTGGGCGTGTTTTGCCCGGACTTTCTGGATCGTAACCTTATCGTCAATCCCTACTTTTGCATTGCTGCGCAGGTTTCCGTCTATACGAATCCGGTTTTCCTGCCCGGGTCCGCGTTCCACGTTTGGCCAGACAATGGCGTAGGTATTGGCTTTGCCTGATATCTCAATGATATCCCCGCTCACAAGTCCCATCTGCTGCATCAGGCGGGTGTCGATCCTTGCAATGCCTCTTCCAACATCCTTGTGATAAGCTTCGGCGACTCTCAAGTTTACGTCTTCAGTCATACCTTCTCTTCTCCCTTCTCACGTATTTTCCAGTACTGCTGGTTATTCCTGATCGCGTATTGGATAAAACCCCTCTCTGCAAGGTCAATGAGGTTAGCGTTAATGATGCTCGGGTGCAGGCGCAGGTTATAGCAAAGTGCGGCTGCAGTGGTTTCGTTCTTCAAAAGCTCAAAGAGGATCTCACACTCCACAGGATTTTTTGCAACCCCCTCGATAGAGTCCAGGCAGCTATCCATCAGCCGGGTATAGTCAGCCTGGAGCTGCTGCTGCATCCTCGCAAGCTCTGCATGTCTTGTTTTCAGTTCCCGGAGCCTTCCGCTCAGTTTCAGGAAAACAGCCAGAGGTTCGGGCCTGGAAGAAACTTCTTTCTTCCCGGCAGCAGCAGGAGCGTTTCCCTGGATCACACCATTTGTCTCCGGGGCGCTCCCGGCACTTCCTTTCTTCTCCTGACCTCCCCCTTTCCTTCCCGTTTCAAAAGAGATGTCCTGAAGCGACACCGTATAGGCATAAGGGGATACCGACACTTCCAGCCTCATGTTATTGGCGATGTTGAAATATTTCCGCCTCTGCTCGTCCACGCTGCACTCTATCAGTCCAGCCTGCTCAAGCAAGCTCAGATGGTTGATGATAGCCTTTGGCCCAACCCCAAGCCTGCCCGAGATCTCACTGACATAGCAGGGCCTGTTTGCAAGAAGCTGAATAATCTTCCTGCGGTTTTCATTCCCCAGGATGTCAAGTAATTTTGCTGGTTCCATTGTTTTTCCCCTTCGATGGCTTTTGCGATAGCTAAATGTTGAAAAGTGATTTCCACCCTATAGCAAGTTAATTTGTGACTTATGTATTGCACACCAAATCGTGATTGATCTATTATGCGTTAATTTACGGATGATAAATCATACATTGAATTGCGCTTGCTTTGTTATCAATTGATTCGCAATTTTCAGGTAAATTGTTACGACGATGTTAAAAACAAACTTTCACCCTGGATTTTAACAACCACTTATCGATGCTTTCTGCACCTTTTTTCGGTTACTGCTCCCTGGCTTTTCTGAAATTTTGTGTCCTTAACCCCATAAGTCGTTTTTCCTTTACGGAATTAACGTAAACATCCCCGAAGCAAAGTTTTTTCGTGGTAAATCCCTGTTCGGGATTTTTGAAATGAAATAAGAATAAAGAGAAGTATAAGTTAGTAACCATAAGTTAGTATTGATAGTATATAAAATTATCTTTGTGCAATTTGTTTGCAGAGAAATGGAAGAAGTGGGTATTAAATAATCCACAATAAAATATAAAAATCAAAGTTTCGCTGGCGCACCCCACAGCAAGCTGGCGAGGTATTCGACTGAAATAAATAGTTCATTTAGAATTCAGCTTCCACTGTTGTTCTCACTTTAACTTCCACTGTTGTTTTCACTGTAAGGGTCAGACCAGACTTTGACACCAAGCCCCGAAACAGCAGTGTTGCCTTCCAGGGTGTTATTGCTAGAATTTGCCAGCGTAATCCCATATTTGTATACGTTTGAATCCACATTGTTATCCAGAAGTTTATTATTATCGGAATCATCAAGAAGGATGCTGAAATAATTCATTGAGATTACGTTTTTGCTCAGCTCGTTATCCGAAGAATTACTGAGTGATACGGCCCTCCAGCTATTGGACACATCATTGTTGATCAGCTTATTTTTGCAGGAGTCCTCAAGCCGAATTCCGTTTCTGTCAACCTTAATCCCCGGGTTGGAGATGTTGTTACCAAGCAGCCGGTTGCCATCGGAATTTCTTAGAAAGATTCCATACTTACCGTTTGAGTTTGCAAGATTGGAGTCCAGCCTGTTGTTGCCGGAGTCCCTAATATACATCCCGTACCAGGAGTTGTTGATTGCTTTATTGGCGATCAGGTTATTCGTGCCGGAGTCAGTAAGATAAATTCCGTATTTACCGTTCGATACGGAATTATTTTTCAGTACCCAGTCCCCGGCATCCTTAAGAAAAATTCCGTAATCGTTGTACACCAGCCTGTTACCGGTAATATTCCCATCGGAAGCGTGCAGATATATCCCCGCTTTTCCCCGGCCACCTGCACCGGTTATATTGAATCCGTTAATTGCCACATGGTCCGAACTTACATGGAAAACATGATTTTCTGGATCATCAGCCCGAATAACCGTATCATCCGGATTTCCTGAATGCGAGATTACGGTCAACGGTTTGTCCACAAAAAGGTTTTCCGCATAAGTCCCGGGGTAGACAACAATTATGTCCCCGAAAGCAGCCCCGTTTATAGCTTTCTGTATCGAATCCCCGGGATAAACAGCAATCTCATTCCAGGAATCGGTATCGTTAAAGGACCATGGGATTTCTCCGGAACCGGTATAATTTACGGCCTGATGAATTTCCTCTTCCATTACAGGGCAGTAATTGAAAGTTTCATAGAAGAAAGGAAGAGCGTAATAGGCTGCTGCCAGGGCAATGAGAACCGCAACTGCAATTTTTGCTTTATTTTGCATGGAAACACCCTCAAGAAATTATAATTTACGATTCAAGCCCTTGCATCCAGAACTCTCCCCTCGGGAAACTCTGATTCCTGATTCAATCCTCTGCATACGGAAACTTCCCCTCAAGCAACTTCAACCAACTTCAACCAACTTCAACCAACTTCAACCAACTTCAAGCAACCTCAATCCCGATTTCCATCGGGTATTCAGGATGGTCTATAAGGTTGATATACAATTTTTCGGATGAACACAGTCCGGCAGCATAATCACCCCTTACTTTTTGCTCGAAGGGAGGCTGTCCATCCAGGGTTATTTCATAACTGTAATACCCCAGTTCCACATTTATTTCAGGTGAAGCGATCTCATCGCCCGGATTTAACGAGTAGGTTTCGTTGAATAAGGACTCATTGTAGAAATCAAAGAGCTCGATTCTTACTTCATGGGCTTCTTTATCGCTGTTGCTCAGGAAAAACTGCAGGGGGTCTAACGAATATTCCTCCGCCAATTTTTCGTCCATCCCTTCATTATAATACATCCACACGAGATGAACCACGTTTCCATCGTACATTTCATCGGTATCCCTAATCCCGTATGATAATGTGTAGAAGTCCACGACAATAGACCCGGAAATCGAGTCCTCGCCTATTGAGAAAAATACGTTGCTCTGTGGTTTTCCGGTGATGTACCCTGCATAAGTTGTCTTCGAAGTGGGATAATCCGTTTCATGCAATTTCAGTTCAAAATCCTCCCCCATAAGGCTCAGGTTTACCGTGCCGTTTGCAGCGGATTTATTGAACTTTTCAGTATTTACGATTACAGCGTCTACATAATCACAGGATTCCGGGATTTCAAGCAAGTTTTTGTCGAACCCTGTTATCGGAATTATTCCATCCCCACCAGTTTCCGAAAGGTTCTCGGGAGAACTCCGGCTCAGTCCCGTTTCGTTAAGCTCCGGGTTTTCCCCTGGCGGTAAGTTTGCATCTTCCCCATCTGCCCCTCCTTCATTTACCACACTTTCGTCTTCCGTTCCATTGTCCACAGCCCCTGCCAGACTTTCATTCCCCTGGGAGATACATCCAGAAAATGAAACAGAACTGAAAATGACTGCTAGTAGCAAAGATATACAGATTATTGATAGGCCGCTGATTTTCATCTTTCCACATTCCAGAAATAATAAGCAACAGCAATTTCGATAAAATAAATAATCACATGTTTAATAGAATAATCTTCATATTGATACATAACACTTTCCAATAAAAATCATATTTGCTATTGTAAAAAGAAAAGATGATAGAGAATAAGCAAGCGAATAAGCAGTGAATAAGCGAATAAACAGAAAAGGAATCAAAGACTAACACAAGAAAGGAGATCAAAGACCGACTGAAAAAGCCAGGACAATCAGAAACAAGAAAAAGGCCGGAAATCTAAAAGAAAAAAAGTTTCCAGAAACTTTTCCTTAAATTCCATAAAAATCGTATTCCATAAAAGGTCCTAAATTCCATGAAAAGGAATTATTTTTACTTTTTCTTCCCTTTTCCTTTGCCTTTCTCTCTTGCTTTTTCTTCCTCTTTCTGAGAACTGAAGACCGAAGGCAGGTGCAGGGCGTAAGAGCCTTCCTCTTTGATAGCCATCACGAGTTCCTTGCGCCCGAAGAGAGAATCGAGGTTCAGTTCGTAGGAACCGGGCCCCAGGATCCTGACAGACTCCACCCTTTCTTTATCCTCTTTCTCTGCTTCCTTTTCTTTTTCTTCATTTTCTTCTTCGGACGCCAGGGCTTCGTCAATATTCCTGACCACCTCATCAAAGGAGGATTCCAGATCCAGTTTCTGCTCTTCTTCAGCGGGTCTGTCCTGGTTTTCCCGGGTTTCCTCACCCTTTCTTACGTAGAGGAACTTGTTCCAGCCGCAATTAGGACAGCCGCTGAGGATGGCGCCATCACCGTTTTCGAAAACGGTTCCGCATCTGGTACATCTGTGGGGCATGGGTTCACCGATTATAGATAGTGTAAACGTAATTAATTCAAACGTAATTAATTTGAACATAAATTAATTTGAAAGTAAATTAATTTGAACGTAAATAATATGTACGGTGGTATTTACCGTTTGCTTTGTTTACTTCTATTTCTTTTACTTCTTTTGACTTTCCAATGGAAAGCAGGGTTTTTAGCCATATCGGTTTGGATAAATTTATAATTAATATTTCATTTTCATAGAAGTTTCCAGTACTTTTTCCCGTCGAGAAGCTCGGAACTGATTTTTCCTGTCCTTTCCATTTCATAAAGGACTTCCGGAAGCCTTCCAGGCTGGGTTATTTCAAAAACTATCGGGTCGAGGGCATGGTTTACGTAAAGGCTGTGCCTGAGAGCGGAAAGGTCCCAGCTTTTTCCAGGGGATTTTCTCATAATTTTTGTGATGAGGTTGAGCATAGCCTCCATAAAATTCCAGGGATAAACGATCCAGGCCCAGTCCTCAAGCCTTTCTCCCACATAATCGGGATCAAACTTCGAACTCTTGACGTACTGCAGGGAAGCAGTCCGGATATCCAGAGGTTTTCGCCCTTCCACGTAGGCGCTGGCTCTCAGCATGCTCTCCCCGCTGTCCACGATATCGTCCACAATGAGCACTTTTTTTCCCCTTATAACGTTGTCCGAGAGCGGATACCTGATGTGGGGTTCACCCGTGTCAATGGCAATCTCTCCCACATAGTGTTCAATTTTAAGGCTTGTCAGGTCGTCCAGACCCAGGAAATCACAGAGAACGCGCCCTGCAAACCAGCCTCCCCTGGCAAGTGCTATGATCACGTCCGGCTCGTAGCCCGAGCGCTTTATTTCGTTTGACACGTTTCGGCACAGGTTGTAGATATAATCCCAGTTTGTAAGCACACATTTAAATGATTCCGTACAAAGCCCTCCCTGAGCCAGAACCCGGCATAGGGCGATCAGTACTTCCGCTGCCCTCAGAGCCGGGATATTTTAAGCTTCCTCCTGAAAACATATATAAATCAGAGCCATATCACTTTAAGGTTTCTTGTTGGGTCTTATCCTGAAGAATTATTAAAAGAAATATTAAGGGAAATATTAAGGGAAATATTAAGGGAAATGGAGATAAATGTTTTAATAGTTTACACTGCCTTTTCGCAAGTTTAATTAAGCGTAATTTCAAGAAACCTTTAAGACAACTTCCCCCAAAAAATGATCTGAGGATTTCTTGAAGGATTTGTTCCCGAAAAAGGAAAAACGGATATCTTATTCTCCATTAGAAAACAACAAACATCCCTCAGAATAATAAAAAGGGAAAAGTGAGAACAATGGAAAAAACCCTGACTGACCTGCTCTTCATGTCCCAGAAAAGAAAAGACCTCCTGGTCCTTCTAAAAAAAGGAAGTAAAAATATAGATGAAATCGTGGACGAGCTTCACGTCAACCCTACAGGGATGCTTCCCCAGATCAAAAAACTGAAAGAAGAGTACCTGATAATCCAGAATGACAGAGACTACGTGCTTTCTCCCCTCGGAGAGATACTCGTAGAAAAAATGGAACCCCTGCTGGACATCCTGGAAGTGATCGAGGAAAACGAAGATTTCTGGCAGGAACGTGACCTTAGTGGGGTGCCAACTACTTTTCTCGAAAGACTTAACGAATTGAAACCCAGTTCTCTGATCAGACCCAACCCGGACAATATCTTTGAACCTCCAAAAGAATTTCAGGAGAACATAAAAAAATCAAAGCGTATACTCTCCCTGAGCTCGGTTTTTCATCCATTATACCTCAAAACATTTATCGGAAAAAAGGATGAGGAAACCGAAATTACTCTAATCGTCACTGAAGGTGTTTTTACAAGATTTGAAAATGACTTCAAAGAAGAACTGGAGAATTTTCTAACTCAGGAGAAAAAAAAGTTGTTCGTGCTTTCCGATGAGATAAAAATAGCAATCCTCACGAAAACGGAATGTTTTATGATGGTAAACTTCCTGACCCACAAGGGCACCTTTGACCAGGAAAATATCCTGAGTTTCGGACCCGCAGCCCTGCAGTGGGTTGAAGACCTGATCTTGTATTATAAAGAACAGGCAAGGGAAATAAGTGGAAAGGAGTTAAACTGAGCCGGGAAAGCTTCGAACCTGACTGCAGTTTAAGCAAAGGATAAATCCAACCAGAGACATCTTTTCATTCATACGGCACCAGAAGAATCCGGAGGATAGTGAGAATGAAAAGAATGGAAAATAAAAAAAGTCCAAATTTTGTAAAAGCTGCTGCAGCTTTGCTCCTTGTTGCCGCAGTCGTGGTTTCCGGCTGCGTGGACGGGGGGGAAGAGAATGATACGGACCTGGAACCGATAGGCCCCACAACCGGGGGGGATAACACCGTGGACGAAGGCGACAATGTGGAAGAATTCATCTACGGGACCGCAAATGTAGAGAACATAGAAATCATGACCCTGGAGTCCTTCCCGGTACAGGTAAAGGTATTGGCTTCAGGCAACCTGCCCGACGGCTGCACGGAAATAGATGAAATTCAAACCGAACGGACAGGAAATACCTTTGAAATCAACATCAGCACGAAAAGACCCGCAGACGCGATCTGCACCCAGGCACTTGTGCCCTTTACGGAAACCATTCCCCTCGAAGTGCGGGGCCTGGAAGCCGGGACATATACCGTGGATGTAAACGGGGTTACCGATACATTCGAACTTTCAACTGATAATGTAATAGAGGAACCTTTCCCGGAAGCAAGAGGAAAACCCTCATTCACCGAAGCCGACAACGGGACAACAGCGGTCTTTGAAAACGGAACAGTCTTCTACCTGAAACTTTCCGAAAACCCGACCACCGGCTATTCCTGGGAACTTGAACTGAGTGAAGGACTCAGCCTGCTTAATGACGAATTCATATCTCCAGAACCTCCAGAAGGAGCCGATGAGCCGCTTGTAGGGGCAGGTGGAGCCCATATATGGGAAATCAAAGCTGTGTCAGACGGAAACCAGCACCTGAAGGGGATTTATAAAAGGCCCTGGGAAAACGAAACAGGAGAGGAAGAAATCTTCGTGCTTGATATTGAAGTGGTCTGATTTCCCCATGAATCTACATAATTATTTTCTTTCAGATCAGACAGGATCAGGGTTTTCCGAAGAGAGCATACGCTACCGTAAATCCAGGTTTTCAGCCGATGGCAAAATCCAAATCCTCAGAAGGTCCCCAGGAGATCCTCAGGGAACTCCCAGAGCCTCTTTCAGATCTTTCAGGCAACTGTCACATATGTAGGAAGTACCTATCTGGGTACATCCGAGAATATCTGAACTCTCGTCCCCCTCTTTTTTCCCCGAGCTTCCCGGATAACCCTCGCAGTAAACCCCACACTTTACTTCACAATAAGCCCCACAGAACAGACATTTAGTCATAATATAATCTAGGTTTTTAGATTTCAAATAGATGCCCCTGGAAATCCCAGGAAGGAAAAAATAAAAAACAAATAAAAAAAAGCTCAAAAATTGGACATTTCCCGGGAAAAATATGCAATCTGAAGGAAAAATTCACGATTGAATTCCAAAAAAACTGTAAAAAAGGAGCAGTGACCGCAAACTATTTACGTGATCGCCAGTATGTTGTGGTTGCTGATTCAAAGTATATCCCATTAATAACCCAGAAGCGGGGTGGGGTAGCCAGGAGATCCCGACGGGCTCATAACCCGTAGACCGATGGTTCGAATCCATCCCCCGCTATCTACAAACAATCTTTTTTATGATGCTTTTTATATAACTTTTTTATGAAATTTGTTCTGATTGATCACTGCCTTGTTTACTGATTGGTCACTGCTTTATTTACTGTATGATTTCATAAACGGATATTCGGAAGCTTATTAAGGAAAGATTGACCTTCTTATATAAGGTAGAATAAATTGTGAAGACATAATTTTAAAGCAGACCTACCTTAGTAATACACTTTAAAAGGACAGGGACCGTAAACTATTTACATGATTGCCAGCATGTTGTGGTTGCTGATTCAAAGTATATCCCATTAATAACCCAGAAGCGGGGTGGGGTAGCCAGGAGATCCCGACGGGCTCATAACCCGTAGACCGATGGTTCGAATCCATCCCCCGCTATCTACAAATAATCTTTTTTATGATGCTTTTTATTCTCAGTCGCGGTGCTATTCCGTAAACGGATATTCAAAAGCTTATTAAGGGAAGATTGCTTTTCTTACACAAGACCAAAAGAATTGTGAAGACATCTTTAAAGCGCACATTTAACGCTTAACCCTAAACACACTACTCTAACAATTCTCCAAACATATTACTCAATATGTTACTCTAAATACTACTCAATATGTTACTCTAAATAAATACACTACTTAAACAAACTACTTAAATACACTACTTAAACAAACTACTTAAACAAACTACTTAAACACATTTTTTCATCCATCCTCAAAAAACCAGGCAGGACGATTTTCATATGGTAATGGATAAACTGGGAGACTCCTTACAGGGGGCGCTAAAGAAACTTATCGGTGCGGGACGCATTGACGAGCGCACGGTAAACGAAGTTGTAAAGGATATCCAGCGGGCTCTTCTCCAGGCCGATGTCAACGTAAAACTTGTCATGGGAATGTCCCAGAAGATAAAGGAGCGCGCGATGAAAGAAGACCCTCCTGCGGGTATGAACCCGAGGGAGCATGTAATCCGAATCGTGTATCAGGAACTGCTGGCAATCATCGGCGAGGGAGCTGACATCCAGCTCAAGCACCAGACAATTATGATGGTGGGACTCCAGGGAAGCGGGAAGACCACGAGTACCGCAAAACTCGCCCGCTATTTCCAGCGCAAAGGCCTCAAACCGGCGGTTATTGCTGCGGACACCTTCCGCCCCGGAGCTTACCAGCAGCTGAAGACTCTCTGCGAAAAGCTTAACGTGGCTTTCTACGGGGAGGACGGGAACCCCGATGCTGTCGAAATCGTTAAAAACGGGCTCACTCACCTGGAAAAATACGACATAAAAATCGTGGACACTGCAGGCCGGCACGCCCTTGAGGCAGAACTGATCGAAGAGATGGAGCAGATCCATGCAGTTGCAAAGCCCGACCACAAGTTCATGGTCCTGGACGCGGCCATAGGGCAGCAGGCAAGCCAGCAAGCCCATGCCTTCAATGATTCGGTAGGTATCACCGGAGTTATCATTACAAAACTGGACGGGACAGCAAAAGGTGGTGGAGCCCTTTCTGCAGTTTCCGAAACCAAAGCCCCGATCGCATTTATAGGGGTAGGGGAAACCCCGGAAGACTTCGAGAAGTTTGAAGCCGACAGGTTCATTTCCCGCCTCCTCGGGATGGGGGATATCAAGAGTCTCATGGAAAAAGCCGAGGAAACCCTTTCGGAAGAAGACGTGGACATCGAGTCCCTGATGCAGGGCCGCTTCACCCTGAAAGACATGTACAAACAGCTTGAAGCCATGAACAAGATGGGCCCCCTGAAACAGATCATGTCAATGCTCCCCATGGGCATGGGCGGCATGAAGTTCTCGGATGACATGTTCGAGGCCACCAGCGGTAAGATGAAGCACTACAAAATCATCATGGATTCAATGACCGAGGACGAAATGGAGGACCCGAAGATGATAGGCAGCTCCAGGATCAAAAGGATTTCAAGGGGTTCCGGCTGCGGCCCGGAGGAAGTCAGGGAACTTCTTAAGTACCACAAGACCATGCAGACAGCCCTGAAAGGGTTCAGAGGCGGAAAATTCAATATCCAGAAAATGATGAAAAAGAAGCTCGGGATGTAAACATCCCGAAACCTGTTTTTAAAGGAAAGGTCCGGTGAAAAAGTTCGGTAAAATGAGCAGGGAAAAAATCAGTACTGCTCACAAACCTCAAAGAAATTCATTAGCAGTTCTTCGCCTTTTTCCGTATGCGAAACTTCAGGGTGCCACTGGACACCGTAGATCGGTTTTGTGGGGTGGCGCATAGCCTCAATGTCACAAATATCGGAACGGGCAAGGTGAATAAAACCCTCGGGGAGAACGGAAACCTCGTCGGCATGGGATGCCCAGACGGTGGTTCTGGGACCAATGCCCCTGAGTATATCGTCTTCCTCGATAACTTCTATTTCTATCTCTGCATACCCGCCTTTTTTTCCGGAACTGACGGAACCTCCATAGGAAAGGGCAATTGCCTGGTGCCCAAGACAGATCCCCAGGATAGGGAGGTCGATTTCTTTTACATAGTCAAAGCATGAGCCTGCCCGGTCCATTTCCGGCCCGCCGCTCAGGATCAGGCCGTCTGGCTCTTCAGCAAGGATGTCCTCGATCGGGGTCGTGTTTGGGATGATCCTGGTGTCCATATCAAGGTCTCGGACAGCCCTGTGGATGAGGTGGCAGAACTGCCCGTAGTTGTTTACAACAAGGATTTTCAATTCTCTCATGTTTCCTTCCATGTCATGTTTTACTGATTCTAACTGGTTCTTGAGCTCTGAGTTTACTTTATTAGCCTATGTTCTCCTATTTTAAATCTCGTATCCCTTTCATCCGATTTCAGGGTTTGTCCGACCTTTGGAAATCAGCTTCTTCCAAATCCTGAAAGATCTTTTGTTATCAGCTTCTTCCAAATCCTGAAGGATCTTTTGTTTGCAGAGTCACGTGCAGCCAATTATAGATTTGACATAATCAGTTAAAATAAAGAGATGATGTGGAAGGGGATGTGAAGGCGCATAATTGTACAGAAAGGTTCAAGAATGTTCATTGTGTAGAGATCTATCACATGTATCACACAAAAGAGCTCTCCATATCAGGCATCTTTCTGGCATAACTATAAATACATGGATTGTGTTAGTATGTGACATAGTAGCACAGAGGATTTTCCGGAACCAATTTTTTTCAATAGGGAAGAGGATGACGAAAAATCAAACACCCTGTGAAAACCGAAAGCAACCCTTTGACGAAAATATTTCATTGAATTAAATCGTTGAATTAAATCGTTGAATTAAATCATTGAATTAAATCATTGAATTAAATCGTTGAATTAAAATCATTGAATTAAATCGTTGAATTAAATCGTTGAATTAAATCGTTGAATTAAAAAAGTTTGATACATGAAGAAAAAAATCCCACACCTAAAGGGGGATCATAATGTCCGAAATTGGCAAAAAGATACGCATAGAAAGGCTGATGAACCGGGAGAGCAGAAACATGGTCATCATTCCCATGGACCATGGGATCTCCGACGGGCCTATAGAGGGACTAATCAACGTAACTGACACTGTAAATAAGGTGGCGGAAGGGGGAGCCAACGCCGTCCTCATGCAGAAGGGCATGGTAAGGTACGGACATAGGGGATACGGGCATGACATTGGGCTAATTGTCCACATCAGTGCATCTTCTGCCCTGAGCCCGGACCCGAACGCCAAGGTCCAGGTCTGCACCGTGGAAGAAGTTATGAAAATGGGAGCAGACGCCGTTTCCATGCACGTCAACATAGGGTCCGAAACCGAAACAGACCAGCTAGAACAGCTGGGAACTATTTCAAGAGACTGTGAAGAGTGGGGAATTCCCCTTCTTGCCATGATGTACCCCAGGGGTAAAAAGGTAACAAACCCACATGACCCTGAAAATGTGGCCCATGCAGCCCGAATAGGGGCCGAACTGGGAGCAGACCTGATAAAGACCGTGTACACTGGAGACATAGACAGTTTCAGGAACGTAGTCCGGGGCTGCCCTATACCGGTGGTAATTGCCGGAGGCCCAAAAACCTCAACAGATAAGGAATTCCTTGAAATGATCGATGGGGCAATGGAAGCAGGTGCTCGCGGGGTTGCAATCGGGAGAAATGTCTTCCAGCATAAGGACCCTATCAGGATTACCCGGGCGATTAGCGAGATCGTACACGGGAGAAGACCGGTTGAAGAAGCCCTGGAACAACTGAAATGAAATAGACTTAACGAAATGAAGCTTACAAAACCCGAAAATGAAAAACGGGAAAAAACAGAGAAGAAACAAAGAAGAAAAACAGGAAAAAAGACCGGGGTTGAAACTTTTGCAGAAGAAAAGTGTCTGGATAAAAGCCGATGAAGGCGGATGGGAAGAGCAGAAGGATAGGATAACGACCGGCCTGGAATCAGGAGCCGACTGCGTACTCGTAAACGGAAGCGACGTGGATAAAGTCCGGGAACTTGGAAACATCCAGGTCGCAGCCTTTGCTCGCGATGGAAAAACCGGAGCTGACGTCGTTGTCGTAGGAAAGGGGGGGGAAGGCGACGGGTCAAAACCCCTTCCATCAGAAATTCAGGGTTCTTTTGATGTAAACGCAGCAACCCTGCTAACGGATAAAGGGCTCACTGTGGGGGGATACGTGCTGATAAAGGACAAGCACTACGAGCACTTTGCAACCGAACTCGGGAAGGTCTGCGACTACCTGCTCGTCACGGGCACCGACTGGAAGGTAATCCCTCTCGAAAACCTTATCGCCGACCTTCAGCAGCAGAAAGTAAAAATCATTTTCGGGGTAAAAAGTGCAGAAGAAGCAAGACTCGCTTTCCAGACCCTTGAAAGCGGGGCAGATGGCGTCCTCCTGGACAGCGGGGATCCGAATGAGATCAAAGAGACAGTTAAAGCCGCAAGGGAAATAGAAAGCGGAAGCGCCGAACTTGAACCCGCAACTATAACAAAAGTCGAGCCTCTCGGGATGGGAGACAGGGTCTGCGTGGACACCTGCAACCTGATGCATCCGGGAGAAGGAATGCTCATAGGCTCCCAGGCAAGCGGGATGTTCCTGGTAAACTCCGAATCCGAAGACAGCCCTTACGTGGCAGCCCGGCCCTTCAGGGTAAACGCGGGTGCCGTCCATTCCTACCTTAAGATCGGGGAAAAGACCCGCTACCTCTCGGAACTCAGGGCAGGAGACCCTGTGACCATTGTAAACTCGAAAGGGGAACAGCGGGAAGGCATCGTTGGCAGGGTCAAGATCGAAAGTCGGCCCATGATGCTTATAGAAGCAAAAGCAAAGGACAGGACCCTGAGCGCAATCCTGCAAAATGCCGAGACCATCAAGCTGGTCGGAAAGAACGGGACCCCGATTTCCGTTGCCAAACTTAAAGAAGGCGATGAAGTCCTGGTCCGCCTGGAAGAAGGAGCCAGACATTTCGGGAAGAAAATCAAAGAAACGATTATTGAAAAGTAAAAATTCCGGTTCTCAAATCATCCCGTTCTTAAATCATTTCGATCCCCGGAAGCCGTATTACCCATAATTCAAGATTTATCCATGACACGCATAGGAAACTTCGATCTGGAAAAAAAAGCCGCAGTTGTAGCGGTAATCAATGATAGCCTCTCCCCTTTCGAGAATTCCAGGAAGGCAGCTGAAATGGGAGCCGATGTCCTGGAGATAAGGCTGGACCTCCTGGAAATCCGGAATTCCGGACTTGCAGTGGAAACAATCGGAAAGATCAAAGCCGAAACCGGCCTGCCCCTGATACTTACAAACCGTTCCCGTGCCGAGGGAGGAAAATGGGAAGGAAGCGAAAAAGAAAGAGTTGAAATCCTGAAAGAACTTCTTCCCTCTTTTTTAAGGGAAGGCAGCGTAGATGCTGTGGATGCCGTAGATATCGAACTTTCGGCCGGGGAAAAGGAAAGAACGGAGCTCATAAGCACCGCAAAAAAGCAGGGAAAAACCGTAATCGTTTCCTTTCACAACTTCTCAGAAACCCCTTCTTTTCAGGAAATGGAAAAAATCATTGAAGAGGCATTCCGGGCAGGGGCAGATATTGCCAAACTGGCAGTCATGCCCGGGTCCCTGCAGGACATACTTGACCTGCTCCGGCTTACCCTGAGCGCCAGGGAAGCAAGGAGGCCTGTGTGTACAATTGCAATGGGAAAGCTCGGGAAACACACAAGAGTAATTGCCCCCCTCTATGGTTCGGTCCTCAGTTACGCCTCCGTGGAAAGCAGCGCAGCCCCGGGACAGCTGCAGGCAAATGAAGTAAAGAAGATGATGGAGCTGCTCGGATGAAAAAGGTATTCGGCGTATTCGGAGACCCTATCGGACATTCCCTTTCCCCTGCCATGCACAACGCCGCCTTTTCCGCTCTCGGAATGGACTGCATTTACCATGCCTTCAGGGTGAAGCCGGAAAAGCTGGAAAATGCCATCTTCGGGGCCGAAGCCATGGGTTTCGGAGGTCTCAACCTGACCGTGCCCCTGAAAGAGGCAGCTCTGAAACTGGACTGCGTCAAACCGGACCCCCTTGCAGTGGAAATAGGAGCCTTGAACACAATAGTGTTCAGGGACGGGGAAATCCTGGGCTACAACACCGACGGGCTCGGGGCCAGACAGGCACTCCTGGAATTTGCAGTGGAAATGGAGGGGTCTAAAGTATTGATCGCAGGAGCGGGGGGCGCAGCAAGGGCCATAGCCTTCCAGCTTGCAGCCGACGGAGCAGAAGTCCTAATCGCAAACCGAACCGAAACCAGGGCAGTTGAACTTGCAGAGGACATCTCTGCAGCGAAACTTCCGGGAAAAGTCAAAGGCACGGGGCTGCATGAGCTGGGAACCCTCATCCGGGAAACAGATATCCTGATTAACACCACAACCCTCGGGATGCACCCCCACAGGGATGCGAGCATCGCGGAAGCAGAAGACCTCCATCCGGACCTTACAGTTTTTGATATCGTTTACAACCCCCTGGAGACAAAGCTCCTGAAGGACGCAAAAGCCGCCGGAGCAAAAACCGTTAGTGGAGCCCTGATGCTCGTGTACCAGGGTGCTGAGGCTTTCAGGCTCTGGACAGGAACGGAACCGCCGGTGGAACTTATGAAAAAGACGGTCATGGAGGCTCTGAAGGTTTGAAACGGGAGCAGGAAGTAAAACCGGAAAAAACACCGGAAAAAACAAAGATCCTGATCCTCGGCGGGACAGGGGAAATGGGACAGTGGTTTACCCGCTTTTTCGGGGAAAGGGGGTACGAACTTACTGTCTGGGGCAAAGGGGGCAAGGTGGAAATTGCCAGAAAACTGGGAGTGCCTTTTGCAACTGACCTGGATTCCGCAATTTCCGAAAGCGATATCGTGATCGTTTCCGTGCCAATCAACGTAACGGAAGAAACGATTGCTGAAACCGCCCCGAAAATGAAAGCGGGAAGCCTCCTGATGGACTTTACTTCCACAAAGGTAAAGCCCGTGGAAGCCATGAAGAAATTCGCTCCCCCGGGTGTTGAAATCCTGGGGACTCACCCTATGTTCGGGCCGACAATCCCGAGCCTCAGAGGACAGACCGTTATCCTGGTGCCGATAGAAGGGCGCTCGGAGAAATGGTTCCCGGTCATCAGGGAACTCTTTGAAGAAGGCGGAGCCCACGTGGAGGTCACAACGGCAGCCGAACACGACCGGCTGGTCTCCGTAGTGCAGGGGCTCACCCATTTTGCCTACATCAGTATCGGGACAACCATTGACAGGCTTGATTTCGATGTCAGGAAGTCCAGGAAATTCGTCAGTCCCGTCTACGACATCATGCTGGACTTCGTGGGCAGGATCCTGGGCCAGAACCCTTACCTCTACGCCCTGATCCAGATGGAAAACCCGAGTGTGATCGAGGTGCACGACGCGTTCCTGGCGGAATGCAAAAACCTTTCGGAAATGGTAAGGGAACACGACGAAGAAGGCTTTGTCAGGAAAATGAAATCCGCAGCCCTGAAATACGGGGACACCTCTCATGCCCTTCGCAGGTCAGACAAGCTGATCAACTCCCGGATAGCGGAATACGAGATGGTCCTGAACTCCATCGGAAAAGTCTGCGGCTTTTACCATGTTTACTCCGGAAAAACCCATGTAGGCCTGCTCGAAAAAGTAAGGCCTGACGAAGTGCTCCTCTCAAAACTGGTTTCAAAAGGAACTTCCCCGCAGATCAAAAACAAATACATCCGGCTCAAACTTGAAAATCTTCGCCTCCTTTCCGAAACGGAACTTCGGGAATGGAGAAAAGAAAACCTGGAACACACGGTAAGGGACATTGCAGTCCTCATCCCCGCAGGAGCAAAACCGGAAATCATCCTGGACGCGATTTGCACGAACGAGCACCTGGCAGTTTGCGAAATAAGCGACATCTATACCGGGACCAGGGAAGCGGAAATAGAAAAAGAAGGACAGGGAACGGAAAGAACCGGCGTGACCTACAGGATAACTATTTTTGGTGATTGCAATGCCGATGAAGTAGAAAAAGAGACCACGGAACGGCTGCGTGGACTGGGCTGCCTGATCAGGGAGAAAAACCTGAAGCCCAAAAAATAAAAGGAACTGACCCCTTACATCTTTAAAGGAATAAATCAATATAAACAGTAAAGAAGAGGGGTATGATGCCTGAAGATAGATGGATAATTTATCTTATGTTTGCCCTTCTCACCCTCTTTATCTCTGTTTCATTTTTTTCAGATGGGGATAAGTTTGCGGAGGGAAGTGCAAACGAAATATACAACCAGACAGGAACTAATGTTTCAAACGAAGGTCCGATTGTAAATCTCATAAGCAGGCTGGAAACCGGCAGCCATGAAAGCCAACTGGACGCCGCAGCCGAGCTGGGACAGATGGGGCAGCCTGCAGCCGATGCCCTTATTGAAAAAATTGAAAACAAAGCTGCAGGACCGGGGGAAATAAACAATTACATGCTTCTCGCACTCCTTGAAACCGGCGACAAAAGAGCAGAAGATGTCCTTTTGAGGAGCCTTCAAGAAAAAGAGGCTGGATGGAAGGCAGTCAGCAGTATGGCTGAAGAAGATGAACGTGGAGAAATTTCGGAAGATATGCTGCAGGCCACAGAGGCAAAGGATAAAGCCCTGAGAAAGCACATTGCCAGTTCCCTTAATATCGATTACGGGGAAAAAACCGATGAGCTTGAAGAGGCCCTGACCTCCGAAGAACAGGACTACAATGCTTATGTTTCTATCGCCCTTTCGGAATCCGGAGCCCAGGAACCAGGAAATGAAACCGAGAAACTTTTAAGGGCTCTTAAAAGCGGAGACGGAAACATAAGACTGGCAGCTATAATGGCCCTTGGGGAAGGAGGAGAAGAAGCTGCAGTCGAACCCATTAACCAGATCCTGAAACGGGATTATCCACTTGTCAGAAAAAGTGCAGCCTTTGCCCTCGGAAAAATAGGAAGTGACCGTGCAGTAGAAGTGCTGCTGAAAGAAATGAAAGCAAGTGAAGAGGAGCAGGTCAGGAGCAGTGCTGCAATCTCTCTTGGGAAAATAGGATCTGAAGAAGCCGTACCCTACCTGAGTGAGAGGCTCAGGGAAGGGAAAGTGGATGTAAGGAGCAGTGCAGCCCTTGCCCTGGGAATGGTCGGAGACGAAACGGCAGTGGAACCACTGATAGAAGTCCTTGAAAGCGGAAAAGCCGAAGACGGAAGGCTAAAGAGTGCTCTGAATACAAAACCGGAAGTCCGAAAAAGTGCCGTCCTGGCCCTGGGAGAAATCGGAAGTAAGGAAGCCACAGAGACACTTATCGACGTACTTCTAGATGAAGAAGAAGATCAGGAAGTTAGAAAAGCAGCAGTCGCAGCCCTGGGGAAAATAGGAGATCCGGAAGTAGTTGATACCCTTTCAGGAGTACTTAACGACGCAGAAACGCCTTTGAACATTAAAACCGAAGTCATTCAAACCCTCGGGAAAATAGAGGATAAAAAAGCTGCAGAAACCCTTATCGTAAGGCTGGATGATGAGAAATTCGAAAGTCCTGCCAGAGATGCCCTTGCAGGCATGGGAGAAGCGGCAGTGGAACCACTGATCGAATGCCTCTCGGGAGAGAATGAGGATCTGAAAACCGAAGCAGCCCTGCTATTGATTGAAATCGGGGACGAGAGAGCTGTTGAGCCTCTGATACATGCGTATCAGTAGCTCTAAAAATGCGGTTAAAAAACCAATGCGGTTAAAAAAAACCGCATTTTTCATTTATCACTTTCTCAAGAAGCTTCCCAGTTGTAAATAATCACAAATATACAAAAAATACGCTAAAATGTAAGAATTATTTATAAATAACTATGCACAAAATATTAAATTATTGGAGAAAGATAATAAGCAAGTATGGCCAGACTAATTGACCTTAACCCGCCGGTCAAATACATGGGGGAATTTCTCAGGGAAATTACGATGGGATTTGAAAGATCCCAGATCCTGTTTACTGCTTTTGAACTGGGCATGTTTACAAAACTAAAAAAGCCGATGACTTCAGAAGCCCTTATACGGGAAATGGGGCTTAATCCGGAAATCACGGCCCGATTTATGGACAGCCTGACAGCGATGAATTTGCTCTGCAAAAAAGGGGGATACTACCAGACAGCTCCTGAACTTGTGCCCTTTCTTGTTGAGGACGAACCTTATTTTTCTCTTTATCTGAAATCCGCTTTAAGAGAACGTAAAACCTGGATGAATCTGAAAGAAGTACTTGTTGAGGGAACTCTCCTAAAACCGGAAAAAGAAAAATTTGCCTATACCCGGGAGTCCCTTGAGTGGACTGCAAGGGACTGTATGCATAGGAGGTTGCAAAAAACCCTCAAACTGGTCTCCAGCCTCCCCGAGTTTAAAAGAGCCAGACGGCTGATTGACCTTGGGGGAGGACACGGGCTTTTTGCCATTGGCTTTGCCCAGGAAAACCCCCACCTTGAGGCTTTTGTGTATGACCGTCCTGAAATCACCGGACTCACCCAGGAGTATATCGAAAAATACGGTGTTCAGGAAAGGGTCAAAGTCCTCTCCGGGGACTATCTTCATGAGGACTTTGGGACCGGATATGACATCGTCTTTGAAGCCCTTTCCCTGGAAGGGGGGCCCAAAGAAGCAAAAATCCTATACCAGAAGACTGCCGAAGCCCTGAAGCCGGAAGGACTTTTTATTACCCAGCTCTTCACCCTGGACGACTCCGGGACCTCCCCTCTTCCCACCCTCACCCTCGACCTCCGAGAAAAAGTCACGGGGCACAGGCAGTTGCACCTCATGACCAATGCCGCGCTTTTCGAGCTTTTCAATAAAGTAGGGCTTTCAGGAGAACAGGTTCTTGACATTTCCATGGGAACTAACCTCCCGATGAGAATGGTAATTGCAAGGAAAAAAACCTGAAGAACGTTTACTGCCCTGGGGAAATGAACGTAGTTCAAAAAGAAAAAAAACTGTTTTTTAACCGTATCAACCGGCAAGCCGCATGAAAAAGTGTCCGCTTCTTTTAAAACTGCAAGTGAAGATAACGATCGGGAAAGATGCTGAAATATCACTGAAATAGCGCTGAAATAATGCTGGAAAATGTAAGCAGCCGATGGAAACAAAGAATAGGAAATAAACAATAGGATCTGAAACAGATATAAATTTATTTATTTTAATGAATTGCACCAGATTTAAATAAGTTTAATTGTTATTTTTCCAATAAAAGTGTTATTTAATTCATTTATTTTCCTTTATTTTAGAAATTAATATTACTTAATTACTTTTAGATATGATTTTTCATTAATTTATGCAATTACAATAACAAAGAAAGCTGCGGATAAGTGAGGAAATACACAAGCAGCAAAAAAGGTGAAAGTAGTGAATACGAAAATAAAAGTCCTCTTCATAGCCCTCATATTCATGGCCTCAGTAGTTTTAAGCGGTTGTGTGGATAATTCAGCAGAAGGAGAGGACGGAAAGAGCAGCTATAATATAGATTCGGATATAGATTCAGAAACAGATTCTAATGCAGATCTCGATACGGATATTGATGAAGATTCTGATATAGAAACGATAACCATTACTGACGACATGGGTAGAGAAATCACGGTTCCCTTCCCCTGTGAAAGAACGGTTTTCCTGGTCGAAAACGCCATGAACTCAATGTATGCTGCCGGAGGAGCCGATAACATTGTGGGAATTGGGGCTGTATGGCAGGAAGAGGAGAAAGCTCCTTTCTTCAGGGCAATTGACCCTAACTATGACAAAAAAAGGCTTTCGGAAGGAAATACCCAGCCTACCGACGAAATCATGGCAAGCGTGAACCCTGAGCTCATATTCCTCTGGACAGCAGACTGGGATGAAAGTGCCATAAGAGCAAAAGAAGAAATTCTCGGAGTACCGGTCTACGGGGTATCGATAGACAGCCTGGACGACCTGCAAAGACAGCTAGATACCTTCAGCAAGCTCACAGGCAAAGAGGAGCAAGGAGTAGAAGTCCTCAGGGTCATGAACGAAAGCATGGAAAAGGTAACTTATGTGACATGTCAGCTTGCTCCCGAAGAGAAGCCAACGGTGTACTGGATGTGGGGAGACATCTACGGCACTGCCAGCCCGGAAAGTACCGCAAATGAACTCATGGAGAAGGCAGGCGGGGCAAACGTCCTGAATAACCAGAAAGAAAGCACGGAGAATATAGAACATCCTGTCCTGAACCTCGAGACCCTCCTGGAATTGAATCCGGAGGTCATATACATGTGGTACAATGAAAACCTCAATCCGGAAGATATTATCGAAGGCAGGACCATTGATGGCGTGAACTTTGCGGACTGGCAGGAAATAGAAGCGGTCAAAAGCGGAAGAGTGTATGAAATCTCCGACCCCTTTGTCTACGACTTCCATTCCCCGAGGCTGCCCCTTGCAATGATGCACGTCGCAAAGGACCTTCACCCGGACAGGTTCGCAGACCTCAACCTCACGGAAGAAACGGACAGGTTCTATGTTGACGTATATGGCATCCACTATCCGGGACTCGAACCTGCGTCAGAGACATGATCGACCATGACGCTCTCGGAAACTGAAAAAGACCATGGGTACCCGGCCTGGGGGCCGGAAATCCCCTCCTTTTTAGAATGGAGAAATCTGGCACTTTTAATATTTTTACTCCTCCCGGTACCTGTGTTCTTCTTCTCGATGTTCCTCGGGAACTATCCTTTAAGCCCCACGGAAATAATCAGAGTGATTCTGGCCCATTTTACAGCATATGAATACAGCTATCCGTCGGTTTATGATACGGTAGTCTTCAATATCCGGTTCCCGAGAGTTCTCCTTGCCATGATGGTAGGGGCAGCTCTTTCAACAGCCGGAGCCACATTCCAGGGTATTTTTAGAAACCCCCTGGTAAGTCCTTACATCCTGGGGCTCTCTTCGGGAGCAGCTTTCGGGGCAGCACTTTCAATAGCCATTATCCCGAAAATCCCCGTCCAGGTAGGGGCTTTTATCTTCAGCCTGGTCGCACTCGGATTTTCTTACATAACGGCTCGGACCGGAGGACAGACTTCAACTGTAGCCCTTGTGCTTGCAGGAGTAATTACGTCATCCATTTTCGGAGCGCTGCTAGCCATAATTCAGTTTACGGTCGATGAAAAAGCCCTGCAGAGCATCGTCTACTGGAATATGGGCTGCCTGAACACCGCCTGCTGGTCCAAGTTTTTTGACTCATTCCCGCTTGTTGCAGCCGGCTGCCTGGTCATCTTTCTTTTGCGCTGGAAACTGAATGTTCTGGCCCTCGGGGAAGAAGAGGCAAAAGCCGTGGGAATGAACGTCGAACGGTACAAAGCGGTATTTATAATAGCTTCATCCCTTGCCGCATCGGCAGCTGTAGCTGTTGCAGGCATAATCGGGCTTGCAGGCCTGATCGTCCCCCACATGCTGAGAATGATTTTCGGACCGGACCATAAGAAACTCATACCCCTGTCAATAACCTTCGGAGCCACTTTCCTGGTGCTGGTAGACGACGTGGCAAGATCTGCATTCAGCTTTGAAATTCCGGTAGGAATCATTACCACACTCGTCGGAGCACCCTTTTTCCTCTATCTTCTGAGAAGCACGAAAGCAGGAGGCTGGGAATGACTGAAGATATTTTCCGGGAAAAAGAAGGCATCTCCATACGGGACATAAGCTTAAGCTATGAAAAGGATCTTGTATTGAACAGGATCAACTTTTCAATAAAAAAGGGATCGGTAGTTACCCTTGTAGGCCCTAACGGCTGCGGAAAGACAACCCTCCTCAAGATCATAAACGGCTTTCTCAGGCAGAATGAAGGGACCGTGTACATCGACGGCCGGAATCTGGAAGGGGTTGCAAACCAGGAGCTTGCAAAAATTTTAGGCCACGTATCCCAGCTGCACAAATCTTCTTTTCCCTTCTCAGTGCTGGACGTTGTGCTCACAGGCCGTATGCCCCATATTCCCATGTTTTCAACCCCCGGAAAAAAAGATATTGAAAAAGCCTACGAGGTCCTGGAATTCATGGGGATAGCACATTTTGCACAGAAATCCTACACCCAGCTCAGCGGGGGAGAAAGGCAGCTGGTTATGATTGCAAAAGCCCTTGCACAGGAGCCGGACTTTCTTCTGCTTGACGAGCCGACCTCTTTCCTTGACCTGAAAAACCAGATACATGTCCTGAAAACCATCATCAACCTTTCCAGGACCAGACACATTACCGTGCTTATGACCCTGCATGAACCCAACCACGCCCTTTTGTTTTCGGACGAAATCATTTTGCTGAGAAAACTGGAGGACACGGGAAAAGGGAAATTTTCCGGTTCAGGCAGGTCTGCTTTCAATGCTTCATCCGAAAAAGAGGGAGAAACTACCTTTTCGGTAGAGAATATAGTAGTCTCGGGAGCGCCTGAAGCGGTAATGACTCCTGAAAAAATAGAGGAAGCATACGGAATACACGTAGATGTTCTGGAACATAAAGGGAAAAAGATGATTATCCCTGCTATTTGAAAATTGTGTCAAAAATTATCTAGCCCTTGCTGCTAATTAAAATTGAGGATGAGAGGGCTGTAAAACCGCTCATCCGTTCCCCTGGCAAGAATAATACTGAGAGCCGAAAACCAGGAAGATAAAAAACTCAGACCAGGCTGATCAGGTCTTCCAGTGCAGCCTTCGGGTCTTTTGCTTTCACAATCCCGGATGCCAGGAGCACACCTACGGAACCAAGGTCAAGGGCTGCTTTGAGGTCCTCTCCTTTTGAGATTCCAGCGCCGCAGAGTACTTTTACCCCGGGCTTAAGGGCAGCCACAGCTTCAACAGAGCCGCTCACAACTTCAGGGTCGGCTTTTGAAACGGGAATCCCGGTCCCGATTAGTTCGGGGGGCTCGATTGCAACGTAATCCGGTTCGAGGACTGCGGCTGCGGCTGTGGTAGGGACGTTATTGGTGCAGATGACGGTCCGGAGCCCGGCCTCTTTTGCTGCCCTCAGGGAGGCTTCGATTTCCGCAAGGGTAAGGCGGCGCTCGGAGTGGTTGATAAGAGTGCCGACAGCTCCTGCTTCTTTTATGCAGTTCCCGAAAACATGCCCCGTAAAGCTCCCTGCCCCGATTCCGTCCAGATGCTGGGAAAAGACCGGAAGCTCAACTTCCGAGGCTACCCTGTATATATCCGGAAGCTGGGGAGCTACTGCTATTTCAATGCCTGATTCTTCGGACACGGCCCTGCAGGCTTTTGCAATTTCAACTGCACCCTGGCCTGTACCCTGAAGGTAGGTTTTGTAATTCAGTAAGATGAATGGAGAACCCAAGGAATATCCCCTCCTTAAAAATGAACAGAAAATGAAAAAGAAAAAGCGTGGAAACCCACGCTGTTTTTTTGTTTATGTACTCTGTAATGTTTCCATCCTGGAAAATCCGAACTCAGAAGTCCGTCATAACCCTGAACTGGTCGATTTCCGGCTTGTTAAGGGCGTTGATAAACTGTTCGGCTGCTTCCCTTATATCCCTTGCACCTGCAATGGCTCTTCCAACCACCAGGATATCAGCTCCCTGGTTCAGGGCTACCGGTACCTTGTCAAGGCGGACTCCACCTGCAACCGCAACCAGAGCCTTGGGAGCGACCTTCTTAATATCGGCAATGTTGCCCCAGGCGTGTTCGGTACCTTCGATGTCGATTCCGCGGTGAAGTTCGATTACATCAGGCATGACTTCAAGCTGCTTCAAGACGGATATCGGGTCAGGCTGGTTAAGGGTGTCCATGACCGCGTAGATGCCGGTCTTGTGGGCTTCCTCGATCAGTTTATTGATGGTGTTGATCGGGGCAAGGGCAGAAACAACAATGGCGTCCCCTGCAGCATCCGCAACCATCCTGGCTTCGAGGTTCCCGGTATCCAGGGTCTTTAAGTCAGCGACGATAAAGGCATCGGGCCTGACATCCCTGATCTTCGAGATGACGTCCACGCCGTAGCGTTTGATAAGGGGTGTGCCTGCTTCGATGATGACATGGTCGCTCTTCGGGATCTGGGAAATTGCAGCCAGCACGAATTCGAGGTTCGGGTTGTCAAAGGCAACCTGCAGGTACGGCGGGTTCCAGAGCCTGGTTACCTTGAAGCCCATGATGGCGTGGGTGGACTTGTTAGCTTCCTCAAGAACGGTGTCGATGTCTGGGAAGCCGGTCATTGCACGCTGGATTGCAAGCTTGGTGGCTCCGTAGTTGTACCTGTAGATCTTGTTGTAGTCCGTAGCATCCGGGTGGATGAATACGCTTGCCACGACTACAATGTCTTCAGTCTGGTCCTTCGGAATTATGCCCTCCTCCACGGAGTCGGCAACTGCCTTTGCAACCGCTGCCTGGGCAGGCCCGAAAATCTTTGCCGCTTCATCCATATTCTTCACAGTGACCTTCGGAATGATCAGGGTCGAAGGTTTGGGAGGCAGGTTGGGGCGGATAACGGACAGAAGCGGGGTGTGCCCGGCAGAAAGCTGGGTCAGGCCTGTAGCAAATGCCTGCCCTACAGGACCTGTCTTGTCTCCTATCATCAAGTCAACGTGGGCAAGTTCAGAACCCTGCCCTATAAGTGCTTCTCCTATCTGAAACATATTTGACCTCGTAAATGCGATAACCGTAATAGATGGGGTTTTATCGATGAATATTTTTTAATAATGTTGTACTTCGATAATGAATTTACCGCTGAATTAAGGAATTGGCATCAGCCTTTTGCCTGCTTGAATGCTAGCCTTTATATAAATAATCTCGTATCGCCTCTAATATTTTTTTCAGACACCTCACAGGCCCTCAGGAATCCGATTCCATGTAATCTTTTACCCCGAAATTTCCGGAAACTTTTATACTGCAGGATAATTTTCCATCTGTTGCAGGAGAATTTACCCGATATTACCGGAGGATCTTCGGGCAGATATCATTCAGGGTGCAGATTTCACACCTGGGAGAAATGGGCCGGCAGATATTTTGCCCTAACTTTACGAGCAAGAGATTTATATGTTTCCAGTACCGCCGCGGAAAGACCTTTTTTAGCTCAATTTCGGTCTCCTCCGGGCTTTTTGTCCGGACCAGCCCCATCCTGTTAGAAAGCCGGTAGACATGGGTATCAACTGCCAGAGCGTCCTGGAAAAATGCATGAGCAAGCACACAGTTTGCTGTCTTTCTACCCACCCCAGGAAACTTCAAAAGAGATTCCATATCATCCGGAACCCGGCCTTCATACTCCTCAAGCAAGATCCGGGAAATCACCTTTATCCGACCGGCTTTGACCCTGTAAAAACCCACATCCCTGATCAGAGTCTCAATCTCCTCCACATCAGCCTCTGCCATCTCTTCAGGTGTTGAAAATGTTTCAAAAAGCTTAACAGCTGTCGGATAAGTAACCTCGTCCCGGGTCCGATGAGACATAACAGTTGAGATCAGTACGAAAAAAGGGTCTCTCGAACCGTTTGTATACCCTTCAGGGTAGAGTTCGAAAAGCCGCTTCATGAGTTCATCGATGTCCATGCCCCGAACTTAGCACCCTATTCGTAATAAACCCTCAGGGTCCGGCAAGAACTGAGACAAAAAATAAAGGTGAAAAAAATATAATAAAACGAAGGCAAAACGGCGAAGAGCCAGAAAAGATATAATAAAACAAATGTAAAACGATGATAAGAGCAAAGATAAAAAGATAATAAAAAGGAAAAGCCAAGATCCGGATTCGAACCGGAATGGAATCGCTCTGCAGGCGATTGCGTAGCCGCTCCGCCATCTTGGCACTTTGTGGAATTGCTTAAAGTACGTCATTATATATAAATATTCAGATTATAAATTTTCACATTAATCCGAAGAGAGAATAGAAGCCAAGGTCCGGATTCGAACCGGAATGGAATCGCTCTGCAGGCGATTGCGTAGCCGCTCCGCCACCTTGGCATATCGGTAATGCAGACTGCTTTAAGCACTCAATCATATATAAGTTTTTAGCTTGGGCAACCTGTTTTTTTCAAGGAAATTAACGATGTCGAGACAGATAAAAATTAAAAAGAAAAATCCCCTGAAAAGGAGATCGGCTTTCCTCAAATAAAAAACTGGGAAAAGGCTAACGCCCCCATCAGAATAACCATCAGGATGAACAGGATGGTGGGCAAGATAACTGCTATTATAGACCTTCCCATACCGACATCATGGACGTACATACCTCCTACGATATACAGGTATATCCCGTAAAGCCCCACGAGCCAGCCGATGAAAGGAATCCAGGACAGGAGCAATACGGCAGTTGCGTAAGATATGAACCGAACAGTACCCTCATAAGTTCCGCTTCCCCCTAACAACCTGTAAATGACGTAAAGAATCACCCCTTCAATAAAGATGGAAATGATCCCAAAGATAGGGGTCATGATCAAGGACCCGAACACAACGAAGAAGCCAAACTCCCTTCCACTGTAAATTCCGCCGTACATTCCACGGTTGAACAGTGCTGTCATAAGTCCGAATACTACAAAGTTTATTGCCGCAAAGATAAGAGGGTCAGCGTATCCTCCGGTCTTCGGCATTTTCCGATAAAATTCCGAAGGACTCTGCATGACACTTTTCCATGTATCGATATAATCCATAGGACAACCCCATATAGAGATAAGCAGGATTATTATATAAGAGAATTTATAAAAAGAAGGTGGAAAGTTAGAGATTAACATCCAGCACATCCATTGAAAAACGCCTTGAATAAAGAATTTTAAGCCCAGGATAAAAAAGAATTTTCCAATTAAACAGGATGAGATTCAGTTCGAAATTCTTCATTTATTTATCTTTGGGGCATAGCCGCCCGCCTCGGCGGGCGGGAGTGCACCCCTTGCGGGACGGGGACGGACCTCCGGTAAATTTTCCAAGCGGCACGATTAAACCTGGGTCCGGAAAGAATCGAAGTGATTATCAAAAAAGCAGAGCAGTCTAGCTGCCTTCTATTAGCTTCACTGTCAAGCCGGACTAAAAAGTGAAAAAAAAGAGCAAACTAAGAAAACAAAGAAGCTTTGACGTAAAGTGTTAAGCTAAGAAAAACAAACTGAGAAAAAACAAAGACAGTAAAAACTCTTAAAAACAAAATTTGTTAGAAAAAGGGAGTAGATTAAGGTGAATATGGCAGCGTGCCAGAGTTCCCGAAGGCTCGCGCACTTCAGTACAGTGTGGAACGCAGGCAGGCTTATCTTCTCCGAGTTGCGACACGGAAGTACGCCGTCCGTTTCACTCGCTACGCTCGATCAAGCGGACAAAAAAATGAGAATCGGATAATGATAAAGAAAAGAAATATAAAAAAACAAAGACAGTAAAAACTCTTAAAAACAAAATTTGTTAGGAAAAGGGAGTAGATTAAGGTGAATATGGCAGCGTGCCAGAGTTCCCGAAGGCTCGCGCACTTCAGTACAGTGTGGAACGCAGGCAGGCTTATCTTCTGTGTTCGGAAAGGGTACAGGAGTTGCCCTGCCGCTATGGCCGCCATACTCAACCTGTGAAATGGATTAGAAAATGTGAATAAGAGTCATGTATAACAGTGCTGCATACTGGATTTCGCCTGGATCTGGAAAATGGTAAACCGGAACGGATGGTTAGTGAACGCGGACTGAACACCTCGTTGCCTTGGTGCTTACATCCCGTTTCTATCAAACCGGTCTTGTACCGGGAACCTTAACGAAGTCTCTTATTTAGGCGGGATTTCGAGCTTAGATGCATTCAGCTCTTATTCCGTAGCGCGTAGCTGCCCGGCGCATGCCCTGTCGGACAACCGGTACACCAGTGGCGCCGCTGCTCTGTTCCTCTCGTACTAAAAGCAGCTTACCCTCAGACTTCAGACACCTCTAGTAGATAGTAACCGACCTGTCTCACGACGGTCTAAACCCAGCTCACGATCTCCTTTAATAGGCGAACAACCTCACCCTTGGCTGCTGCTGCACAGCCAGGATGGAAAGAACCGACATCGAGGTAGCAAGCTGCCGGGTCGATATGTACTCTTGCCGGCAACGACACAATTATCCCCAGGGTAACTTTTCTGTCATTTTTGGCCCGCACCAAGCAGGCTCAAAAGTTCGCTAGAACCGACTTTCGTCTCGTCAACCACTGCTATGCTGATTAACGTCAGGCTGACTTATGCTCTTGCACTCTTCAGCGAGTTTCCGACCCGCTTGAGTCAACCATTGCGCGCCCTTGATATCTTTTCAAGGGCGTCCCGCCCCAGGCAAACTGCCCACCTATCGGGGTCCTCCTCGCGGAGTTAGGGTCATAGTCTCAGAAGGGTAGTGTCCCAATGGCGACTCCACGGATGCTGGCGCACCCGCTTCGATGTCTCCTACCTACACTGTACATCCAAAACCACAACACAACGACAGGCTGCAGTAAAGCTCCATGGGGTCTTCACTTCCCCCTAGAGGTCTCTAGACTTTGCACTAGAATGTAAGCTTCACCGGACTCCAGTTAGGGACAGTAGGGCTCTCATTGATCCATTCATGCAAGTCGCCAATTAAGCGACAAGGTACTACGCTACCTTAAGAGGGTCATAGTTACCCCCGCTGTTTACAGGCCCTTCTTCCCGTTGAACCGGGGTTTCAGGTACCTGCACTGAGCAGGATTCAGAGATCGTACTAGCCCTTACGGGTTTGCGATCTCCTATGTTGGTATTAGACAGTTAGAGCCCCCTGGTCACTGCGACCTGCTGTCTACACAGCAGGCACTCCTTCTCCCGAAGTTACGGAGCTAATTTGCCGAATTCCCTTAACTGAATTGATCCGACACGCCTTAGCCTTTTCAGCTAGGGGCACCTGTGTCAGTTCTCGGTACGGACATTTAACTGCCCTTTTCACGGGTTCCGGGGTGAAGCTGACTTACGCCATGACAGATTCGCCCGCTTCTCGCCATTACGGCTCTCCACGGGGTTCGCTGCTTAGACGGCGCGACGACGCCGCTCAACCTGCCCCAAAACGTCAGGCTTTAGTGTTAAATGGTACAGGAATATTAACCTGTTTCCCTTTCGGCGTACTCGAATTACGGTACGTCTTAGGACCGACTAACCCTCGGCTGACGAACATTGCCGAGGAAACCTGGCCCCTTCGGCGGCAAGGATTCTCACCTTGCTATGCTGCTACTATTACCAGGATTTTCGTTTGTGAACGGTCCACTGGACTTCACAGCCCAGCTTCCGCCCGAACACAACGCCTTCCTACGAGATTACCTTGCGGTACTCCGTGGTATCGGTGGTCGACTTGAGCCCCGTCAATTTTCGGGGCCCCAAACCTCGACTGGTGAGCTGTTACGCACTCTTTAAAGGGTAGCTGCTTCTGAGCTAACCTTCCAGCTGTCTGGGGCTTAGGACGCCCTTTAGCGTTAACACTTAGTCGACACTTCGGGACCTTAACCACGGGCTGGGTTGTCTCCCTTACGGACTACAAGCTTACCCCAGCAGTCCGGACTCCGATCGTCTACGATGACGGTGGGTTTGGAGTTTGACAAGCGGTTGAGGGATTTCTCCCCCGGGACCACCAATCAGTGCTCTACTCCACCGACGATCTCAGATCAGGTCATGCTACGACATGTTTCGGAAGGAACCAGCTGATGCCGGGCTAGATTAGCATTTCACTCCGAGACGCAGGTCACACGAATGATTTGCAGATCAATACCGCTTGCGGTCCTCCACGTAGCTTTCGCCACGCTTCAACCTGCCCACGCCTAGATCGCCCGGCTTCGGGTCGTAACCCGGTGACTCCACGCACTTGTATACGCCGTGCCTCACTCAGAAGAGTTGCGCACATGTTGCTTTCGCTTCGGCTGCCCAGATAAAAAGGTTAGCCATTGCCACCGAGATACACTCCCTGGCCCGTTCTTCAAAACGTAAGATACGACACCGGCAGTGATACTCGTACTGCAGCCTCGCGGCTGTTTCCTTCGTATCAGAGATCCTTGCGTGCCGTATCGTACTATCGCCACCAGGTTTCAGGCACTTTGCACCTCCCTTCTCGGGGTACTTTTCAGCTTTCGGTCACCCTACTATTTCGCTATCGGTCTCAAGGAGTATTTAGTTTTGGAGGTTGGTGCCCCCCAAATTCCCGCACGATATCCAACGCACGGTACTCAGGGACAGGTCCAAGTTCAGTGAGGGTACGTCTACGTGACTATCACACTCTATGGTCTGCCGTTTCAGACAAGTTTGACTTAATCACTGAACCGTGAGAACCGCCCTATAACACCACATGTCCCCGAAGGGATTCGGTTTGAACTGTGCCGGTTTCACTCGCCGTTACTTACGGCATCTCAATTGATTTCTTTTCCCGCCCCTACTAAGATGTTTCAATTCGGGGCGTTCCCGATCATGACTGATCACTAAGGAGAGGTCTCATTCGGAAATCCCGGGTTCATAGGCTCCATGCGCCTAGCCCAGGCTTATCGCAGCTTGGCACGTCCTTCATCAGCTCTTGAGCCGAGCCATCCACCTGGCGGCATAACTCCAGTTATACCTAACCAGATCCAGTAAGCGTCCAGTATACAGCACCTATACATGACTTCACACGCCGGCTTCCAGCTACGGAAGCAGACAATCCATCCTTCCCCGGCGATATCATTCGACGGGTGCATTAAAAATGGACTTGCTGGGATTCGAACCCAGGGCCTCTGCCTTGCAAAGGCAGCGATCTTCCACTGATCTACAAGCCCGAGAGAGACGGGAGATCCATAAAAATGGATCCCCTGAGGATCTGTCGGTTTTTCGGCCTCTGGCCGGTGGCAGTTTCTTTAGCTTAGGAGGTGATCCAGCCGCAGATTCCCCTACGGCTACCTTGTTACGACTTAACCCCCCTTGCGAAATTCAGGTTCGAACACGGCACGATGTCCGTGCCCTCACCCATACCTCACTCGGGTGGTTTGACGGGCGGTGTGTGCAAGGAGCAGGGACGTATTCACCGCGCTATATTGAAACGCGATTACTACGGATTCCAGCTTCACGAGGGCGAGTTACAGCCCTCGATCCGAACTAGGGACGGGTTTGTGAGATTGCCAACCCCTTTCGGGGAAGGGACCCATTGTCCCGACCATTGTAGCCCGCGTGTAGCCCGGGAGATTCGGGGCATACTGACCTACCGTAGCCCGCACCTTCCTCTGATTTGACATCAGCGGTCCCCACAGTGTACCCATCGTTCCGGAGAACATGCTGGTAACAGTGGGCACGGGTCTCGCTCGTTGCCTGACTTAACAGGATGCTTCACAGTACGAACTGGCGACGGCCATGCACCTCCTCTCAGCGATTCAGGCAAAGTCTTTAGCTTGGCCCACATATTGCTGTCGCCCCCGGTGAGTTTTCCGGCGTTGAGTCCAATTAAACCGCAGGCTCCACCCGTTGTTGTGCTCCCCCGCCAATTCCTTTAAGTTTCAGCCTTGCGGCCGTACTTCCCAGGTGGCTCGCTTCACGGCTTCCCTACGGCACCATACACGGTCGCACCATGCATGACACCTAGCGAGCATCGTTTACGGCTGGGACTACCCGGGTATCTAATCCGGTTCGTGCCCCCAGCTTTCGTCCCTCACCGTCGAACCCGTTCTGGTAAGACGCCTTCGCCACAGGTGGTCCCACAGGGATTACAAGATTTCACTCCTACCCCTGTAGTACCTCTTACCTCTCCCGGTTCCAAGTCTAGCAGTATCCCCCGATAGCCTATCAGTTGAGCTGACAGATTTCCCGGAAGACTGACCAAACCGGCTACGGACCCTTTAGACCCAATAATAACGATCACCACTCGGGCCGCCGGTGTTACCGCGGCGGCTGGCACCGGTCTTGCCCGGCCCTTGCTAACACGTGCATTTTACGCACGTGGACAGCCAGCAAATGTTGCTGGCACTCGGTGTCCCCTTATCACGGTTTCCCGCATTGTAAAGTTTTCGCGCCTGCTGCGCCCCGTAGGGCCTGGATTCATGTCTCAGAATCCATCTCCGGGCTCTTGCTCTCACAACCCGTACCCGTCGTCGGCTAGCAGGTACATTACACCCGCTACTACCTGATAGGCCGCAGACCCATCCTCAGGCGGAGGACCTTTGACGCAAAAAGCATTCCAGCAGATTTGCGTTATCCGGAATTATCCCCAGTTTCCCGGGGTTATGCCAGACCTGAGGGCAGGTTATCCACGTGTTACTGAGCAGTACGCCATGTTCACGAAGAACATTTGACTCGCATGGCTAAGGCAAACACCGATAGCAGTAACCTCTGGCAGGATCAACCAGAATTAATGTATCGCACACTTGTTCTAAAGAAATTGGTCGTAGAAACTGCACAAACAGCCAATTCAGCTATTTCCAGATTCTCGATAGTTTGTAAAAACCACCGACCAGAATTAACCGAACCGACAAATCCTCGTCAGACAGGAAAAAACTCCTGTCTCCATTAAATGATAACAGAAATGTAATGAGCTTCACCCACACAACAGAGCCGTGTGAGGGAATTGATACAAGGCATTTCTGGTATATAAACTTTCCCTTTGAAGGGAAAAGCACATAAGATTGAATATTATTTTGAAGAGTTGAGAAAGAACCCAGCAAAACTGGCACTTTCTAAGTTACTCAATTGATCGTTTTTTTAGTATCGTTTTTAACAATTATCGTTTTTCGACAAGGCACCTTCAATACCGTTTTTCAACTTCCGTTTTTTTGGCACCTTAATAATCGTTTTTCCAATACCGTTTTTCGCTCCCTGTGAACGCATTGCGCCCTGAGAGCAACCCTAGAATAGCACACTTAGTATATATAAGTTTCGATTAAAATATAGAAAAAGTCAACATGAAAGAAATTTTCCGAGATAAACGTGGTATTTATATACCAGAAACGTACATCCATGTAATTGATTATCATGGACGTAAAAACTGAAAGAAGGGATCGATTTTTACATCGAACCCATGCAGAATAAAAAGATAAGCGTTTTTGACACTACACTGCGTGACGGAGAACAGACCCCGGGAGTTTCCCTTACTTCTTCTCAGAAGCTGGAAATTGCCCATCAACTGGATAAACTCGGGGTTGACATGATAGAAGCGGGATTCCCGATCTCCTCGGAAGGAGATAAAGAATCCGTAAAATCGATTTCTAATGCCGGACTTGATTCGGTAGTCTGCGGACTTGCCCGTGTGCTGACAAAAGATATCGATGCCTGTTTTGAAAGCGACGTTGGCCTTGTGCACACTTTCGTCCCGACATCGGATGTACAGCGAGTATACACCATAAAAAAGAGCCGGGAAGAAGTCGTTGAACTGGCCGTGAAAGCCGTCGAGTACATCAAGGACCACGGACTGAAATGCATGTTTTCTGCCATGGATGCCACGAGAACCGAACCTGCTTATATGCTGGAGGTTTTCAAGGCGGTACAGGACGCAGGTTGCGACATCATCAACGTACCCGATACTGTCGGAGTGATGTCCCCATCCGCGATGTGCAGGATGATAAAAGACGTAGCAAAGGAAATCAGAATCCCCATCGACGTGCACTGCCATAACGACTTCGGGCTTGCGGTAGCAAACAGCCTGATGGCGGTAGAAGCAGGGGCATCCCAGGTGCAGGTCACAATAAACGGAATCGGGGAACGGGCAGGAAACGCCGACCTTTCCCAGACCGTGATGGGGCTGACGGCTATCTACGGCGCAAAGACGAATATCAGGACCGAATACCTCGTTGAAACTTCAAAAATGATTGAGAACTACACCGGGGTCAGGCTCCCGCCAAATACACCTGTCGTCGGGCAAAACGCCTTTTCCCATGAATCTGGGATTCACAGCCACGGCGTCCTCGAAAAGTCCGATACCTTTGAACCGGGCATCATGACCCCGGAGATGGTAGGGCACAGGCGGCGTATTGTTCTCGGAAAGCATACAGGCACCCACGCAGTCAAGACGTCCCTCGAGTCTGCCGGCATAAAAGCCAATGAAAAACAGCTTGAGGAGATTGTGTGCAAGATCAAGGAAATTGCAAATAAGGGCAAGCAGATCACTGATGCCGACCTTTTTGCAGTTACTTCTGCCGTGCTTGGAAAAGCAAGCTCCGAAGAAGAACTGATCAAGCTCAAAGAAGTTTCCGTGATGACAGGGAACATCCTGACACCCACTGCCGTGGTCAAGGCAAGCATCGGCGGCAAAGAAGTCATTGCCGCAAACACAGGGCTTGGCCCGGTGGATGCCGCTCTTAAAGCTGTCAGGGATATCCTGGGAGAACGCAACCGCTTCAAACTCCAAGAATTCAGGATCGATGCCATCTCAGGAGGAGCCGATGCTCTTGCTGACGTGTATATCGGCCTTGAAAACGAAAAAGGCAGGATTGTAACTGCCAGGGCCGCAAACCCTGATATAGTCATGGCATCTGTAGAAGCCCTCGTGAATGCCATGAACCTGCTGTATAAGGATAAAACCTGAAAAAATAAAAAAATGAGCTGATAAGTCAGCTGAAAAACAGCAGCTTAGGGTAAAATACCGGATAAGGCCGGGATTCCCGTGAGGTTTATAGGATCTGCATTCCACAATTGCTTACTTTACATTTGAGACCATAAAGAGTCAAATGTATAAAAAGTAAAATAAAATGAAATGGAATACAGGACCCATGCCTTATCCAATTATTGATTCTCACTGTCACCTTGATTTTCCTAAATTTAACCGCGACCGGCACGAGGCTATCGAAAGAGCCCGGGAAGCCGGAGTCGTGGGAATGGTCAACTCCGGGATTTCCCTGAAAGGCAACCGCATGAGCCTCGAACTTGCGGAAAAGTACGAGGACATCCACGCAGCCCTCGGTTTAAGCCCCGACATCGGAAGGGAAGGACGCGAAGAAGAGATCAATGCTATCCTGGCACAGATCGAAGCAAACGTCGAAAAGGCAGTAGCAATCGGGGAAGCCGGCCTGGATTACCAGGACTGCAAAACGGATGCCGAAAAAGAATACCAAGCTGCCTCTTTTGAGAAAGTTATCGAGCTTGCAAAAAACTTCGAAAAACCCCTTGTTGTGCACGCCCGGGAAGCCGAAGCCGAAGCCCTTGAAATGGTCCGGGACGTGGACACCGTGGTCTACCATTGCTACAGCGGCCCTCTCGAGACCATGAAAGAAATCGTGGACGCGGGATACTACATTTCCCTGGCAACCCTTGTCTGTTTTTCCGAACATCACCAGGCTCTGGCAGCCGAAGTACCCCTGGAAAACCTGCTTCTGGAAACCGACAGTCCCTTCCTGTCCCCCCGTAAGGGGAGAAACGAGCCCGCATTTATCGTGGACTCGCTTCCCGTAATCGCAAAAATCAGGGAAATAGAACCGGCGGAAGTTGCAAAAGCGGCCACTGAAAACGCACGCAGGGTATTTAAGATCTAAGATTTTTTTTATAGTTAAAAAGAGGAAAAGGAGGAAAACCATGGAAGTCCAGTATATCTGCCCCACAGCTTACGATTCCAGCATCTACCTCGTTAACAGAAAGGTCCTGATAGATACGGGCATGAGCAGCGAGCTCGTCATCAAGGAACTGGAAAGATACATAAAGATCGCCGACCTGGAACTCATTATCCTGACCCACTGTCACTACGACCACGCTGCCGCAGCTGCAACCATTGCGGAAAAGAGCGGAGCTGAAGTCGGCATCCACAAAGCCGACCTTGAAGGCATAAATGACGATTACCTGAGCGTGTCCGTCCTTTTCGGAGAACGGGCTCCCACGGTTAAACCCACCGTCACCTATGAGGAAGGGGACAAGATCCCCATCGGGAATGGTGAATACCTGGAAGTGATCCATACCCCGGGGCATTCAAGGGGGAGCATCTGCCTCTACGAAACCGTCTCAAAGAGCCTCTTTTCAGGAGATACCGTTTTTCCTGGCGGTGGGTTCGGGAGGACGGACTTTGAAGGCTGTGAGCCTGAAAAGATGGCGGGCTCCATAGAAAAACTCACAAAGCTTGACGTGAAAAACCTGTATTCTGGCCATGGGGAACCCACTAACAGGGACGGGAACAAGCAGATCATGACTTCGTACCGGATGTTGAAGATGATGCAGGGCGGCTTTTAAAGAAGTGATTTTAAAAGCCGGAAACACCTGAAAACAGAGTAATACAGATCATGAAAAATCCAGGGAAAAAATTTTACAGGAACCCGGAACCTTCCGCCGCAAAAAAAGCAGAATATGAAAGAAAAAAGAAGGGAAAAACCGGGACAAAAACCAGAGAAAAAACCGGGACGAAAGCGGCAAAAGTTGCCAAATCTCCTATGCCCAACATACACAATGTACCCGTTTCAAAATTCCTCCCCATGAGCCTGGAAGAGGCAAAAGTGCGGGGCTGGGAAGAACTTGACATAATCCTTGTCACCGGGGATGCCTACGTGGACCACTCCAGTTTCGGGACCGCAATTGTGGGCAGGGTGCTTGAAGACGCGGGATTCAGGGTAGGGATTATTGCCCAGCCCCGCTGGGACAGCCCCGAGGATTTCAAAAAACTGGGGAAGCCCAGGCTCTTTTTTTCCGTAAGCGCAGGGAACACGGATTCCATGGTCAGCAACCTGACCGCAGGGCTGAAACCGCGGGCAAAGGACGCATACTCCCCCGGGGGCAAGCCAGGGCTTCGCCCTAACCGCGCCGTGATTATCTACTCGAACAGGATAAAGGAAGCCTGCCCTGACGTCCCTATCGTGCTAGGGGGAATTGAGGCATCCCTACGGCGCTTTGCCCACTACGATTATCTATCGGATAAGGTAAGGCAGTCAATTCTGGCAGATGCCCCCGCCGACCTGCTGGTCTACGGCATGGGGGAACTGCAGATCACCGAGATTGCGAAGAGGCTGCAGGCAGGGGAAAACGTCAGGGAGATCCGGGACATCCCCGGCACTGCCTGGAAAATGGAAGTTAAGGAATGGAAGGCAAAAAAAGCCGAAAATGACCCTTCCACTAAAGAATCCACTAAAGAATCCACTGAAGAATCCACTGAAGGATCCATTGAGGAACCCGCTGAAAAATTAACTGAAACGCACGTTGAAATCCCCTCATTTACCGCAGTTTCCCAGGACAAAGCCGCTTTTGCAAAAGCCTTCCGCATGTACTTCCTGGAGCAGAACCCGGTCACGGGAAAAGGCGTTATCCAGCCCCACCCCAAGACCGTGATCGTGCAGAACAGCCCCATGCGCCCCCTGAACGAAAAAGAACTGGACCACGTTTATGAATTGCCTTTCACAGGAGAAGCCCACCCCTCCTACAAAGAACACGTCCCTGCCCTTGAGATGGTCGAGTTTTCCCTGACAACACACAGGGGCTGCTTCGGCGGCTGCTCCTTCTGTTCCATCACCCAGCACCAGGGGCGCATGATAGCGAGCCGGAGCATCGAGTCAGTCCTCAGGGAGGCAAAAAAGCTTACGGAAAAGCCGGGCTTCAAGGGCATAATCAACGGGGTCGGCGGCCCCACTGCCAATATGTACGGCATGGACTGCAAAAGCTGGGAGAAAAAAGGCGCCTGCCTGGACAAAGCCTGCCTTCACCCCGGCATCTGCCCTGCCCTGGACACGAGCCATCAAAAACTGCTCGAACTCATGCGCCACCTGCGGGAACTTCCCGGGGTCAAAAAGGTCTTTACCGGCTACGGCGTTCGCTACGACCTTGCCCTTAAAGACGAGGAGTATCTGGAAGAACTCTGCGCCCACCACATCAGCGGGCAGCTAAGGGTCGCCCCCGAACATTTCTCAAAACGGGTCACGGATGCTATGTGCAAGCCTGACAGAGAAATCTACGAACGCTTTGCCGAAAAGTTCGAGACCCTCAACAAAAAATGCGGCAAGGAACAGTACATAGTTAACTATCTGATGTCCAGCCACCCGGGCTGCACCCTGGAAGACATGATCGAGATGGCCGAATACATGCGGGATCACGGCGGGTACACCGAACAGGTCCAGGACTTCACCCCCACCCCGATGACGGTATCCACCTGCATGTACTATACAGGGATCAACCCCTTCACCGGCAAAAAAGTCTACGTAGCGCGGGGCAAGAAAGAAAAAGCCATGCAAAGAGCCCTTATGCACTATAAGAATCCTGCAAACTACGACCTTGTATATGAGGCCCTGGAAAGAACGGGAAGGCTTGACCTTGTGGGAAATGCCTGGACCTGTTTGATAAGGAGAAGAAAAAGGTAAAAGGAGAAAAGGTTAGGGAAAGATGTAATTTTATAGCAACCTTTTCAGATCCTCTTTGTCCAGGCCGGTTTGATGAAGAATATCAAGAAGAGTACCTTTAGCAAGTCTTTTGTGCAAAGGCACCACTGTTCGATATACCTTTTCGGGAGTGATTTTTTGAAGTGAGACATGACTTCCTTTCTGTCTCACTATTACGAATCCTGCTTTTTGCAATGCAGTAACGAGTTTTTTTCCAGAAACGACCGGTAGTTTAGGCATGGGCAACTTCCACAAAAGTGATATAAGGCTTGGACACTTTTTGCGGAAGATCTTCAACTCCAAAACTCTCGATGTACAGCTCTATGGCTTCTTTGATATTTTTTTCTGCTTCTTCAAGGCTTTCTCCCTGAGAAGTAACATTAAGCTCGGGACATCTTGCGATAAAGAAGTCGTCTTCTTTTGTAATAGATACGAGGAATTGTCTCATAGCTGGCTCCAAACCCGAATAGTTCTTAAAGCTTAGTTGGCGACCATTCTATTTTATTTTAGCGTAGATACGTATCCCAAGGCACCGGAAAGCCAAAACCCGGATTTTTTCTGGATTTTACTTCATCTCCCCTGGCACTCGCGCATGAAAGCCCTCATTTGCCCACTCAATGCTCCGCAGTAGAGATGCCAGGGCTTTTCCTTGACCTCAATTACCAGATGTTCTTCCCCGTCCCAGGTGAAGTGGGCAACTATCTCATTTCCTTCCATCACCCCGGAATTTCCGGGCGAGACCTCCAGACCGTATCCCTCAAGTTTCTTCTTCATACACTTAAATACGTCCGGAGTCACATTTTTAAACCTGATCCCCCGGCACCCTTCCTCTTCCAATCTCCTTCCGGTCATGTCCGGTTTCCTTCCTGTTTCCTCTTATTTTCCAGTATTCCAATCGGCTATCATAGGTAGCTGTGAATTCAGGGACGCATTAAAAACAAAATGAAGTTAACTTTTCCACAAACTGTCCCGGTTTTTCTGCTGGCGTAGAACAAAGTATAGAATTTTATTAACACTTGGGACTATAAAAAAATGACCTCAACCTAACCCTAAGCAGAATACGATAAAAGCCGGTGAAAAGAAAAAAAGAAAGCAGAAAAAATAAGCAAATTATATAATTTCAGGGAAAGTGCCCCTCATCAATTATATATTTGCATTTTCCTGCCGGAACAAAAAAATCCTTCTGAGACATCATTTTTTTGGCTTTTTTTAATTATTTACTTTTTTTGCAATTTGCTGGCTTTTCTTTGCAGTTTGCAGGTACGAAACGGATATAGTCAAATGAATGAAAGAGTTCCTGACCCTTACGGTCATATCCCCACATCTCAAATTTAATGGTTTTATCACTCTCATAATCGGCAGGATTAATATCGTCAAAGATATCCTGAGTCCTGAATTTCATTGTGAGATCCGGGCAACCATCGGGACCGATGTAACTGCAATTTCCTCTGTACCAGACATAACTTACATGCCTTGTCACATCTTCAACGTTTAATTTTAAATACTCACGCGGGAAATCCCCGCAAAATTCATTATTCCAGCAGTCGGACTTTCCAACTTTAATTGCAACTTTAACTGTATAAGTATGGTCTTTTAAATACTCAGCTGTATATCCATCATACGAACATGCATATGCTACAGGAAGCACCCCGTTGTTGCATACATTAATGGAATTCGGCCATGAACCCGGTTTGACATCAACGTCACAGGCTGAAGCGCCTGGTATGACAAACAGTAAAGCTAGCAATAATGCTAAAGGTACAGCAAATTTTCTACCTTTCATATTTATACCCCCCTTTGGACATAGGAACCAGAATAAACATTTTTTACAGAATTCGTGGAAGAAATGTTCATCTGATTTGTTTTTTTATACCAGTCGTTTTATACACATAGTAAAATAATACCGGTATGTAAAAAAGAATATGAGAAACAGAATTAATAAAAAATACTACTAAACATTGGTATTTTTTTAAAGAAAAATATAAAATTCTTTGAATCTGTAGAGTTCAAAAAGCTGATTTTCTTTGGAACGAATTTTCGGGTAAGATTTCAGGGGTTACATGCCTGGCTATCCCACGCTTTCAGTTTCGTTCCGCATACCCTGATCATCCTGAATCAGAAGCAAAATAACTTCCCGAAAACCTTCCCCTCTGGATCCTGAAAATGAGACGTTTTTAGAGAATCGTTCATTTTTTAAAAAGATATATTTTTAAGAGGCGAGGATGGGGGACTCCATGTCCCGGATTTTCCATGTTGTTTTTTTGAAAACTTGGGAGGGTTGGATGTTTGCCGCGCAACTCAACGGAAAGGAATACTGCCGAAAAGAAAATTTGGCCATAACAAAAGTAGACTGGGGCCGGTCCTTTGCACATTCAAAAATACCAGAATTATCTAACACTTTACAGTATAAAAAATTAAGGGATTTTTTGAGAACAATTCTAAAATTAACACCAAATTTTCGGAAAGACAGTATGATGGAATACGGGAAAATACATTTGCACCTTTTTCCTAGCTATATGAACCAAACTTAAGACATTAATCGAATCTATAACTTCTAAAAAATTCAAAAGCCTGGAAGCAATCAAAACAGATTAAACAGATGAAAGAACAGCATTTTGAAGGAGATGCCTGAAAAATGTCCGGTGAAAAGAAAAAAGACAGGGCAGGAAAAGTAAGTAATTCCATGATATGAGGAAAGCATTGAAAGTCAATTCACACTTGTATTTTCCTGTCCGGAGTGACAATTTTCTGCCAAATTATCTTTTTTAGCTTTTCATTTTTTAGCTTCTCATTTTTAGCTTCTCATGTTTTAGCTTCTCATGTTTTAGCTTCTCATGTTTTAGCTTCTCATTTTTAGCTTCTCATTTTTAGCTTCTCATGTTTTAGTTTCATAGGATTGTCAACTTTGTCGCAATTTGCCGGCACGAAGCGGATACGGTCAAATGAATTAAAGAGTAAATTGTCGTCACAGTCGTATCCCCACATCTCAAATTCAATGGCTTTGCCTTCCTCATAATCAGCGGGATTAATACCGCCAAAGATGTCGTGGGTCCTGAATTTCATTGTGAGGTCCGGGTAACCATCAGGACAATAATCGGGACCTCCTCTGTCTACGACATAACTCACATGGCTTGTCACATCTTCAATGTTGAGTTTTAAATCATCAGAGGAGAAGTTCTCACAAAACTCAACATCCCAGCCGCTGCCATTCTCAACTTTAATTGCAACCTGAATCTTACAGGCATCATTTTTTAAATCCTCAGCTGTAAGACCTCTGTAGGGACATGCAAAAGCCACAGGAATAATCCCGTTATTGCACACATTGATGGAGTTGGGCCATGAGGCCGGTTTGACATCAACGGAGGACGCTGAGGCACCTGGTATTGAAACCAGTAAAGCCAGCAATAATGCTAAAGGTACGGCAAACCTTATCTTTTTTATAAGTATACCCCCTTTGGATAAAAGAACCAGTATAAATATTTTTCTTCAGATTTAATGGAAAAAATGTTCTACTGGCCCATATTTTATATAATAGTCGTTTTATACACATAATAAAATAATACCAGTATGTAAAAAAGGATATAAGAAACAAAATTTAGAAAAAACGCTACTGAACATTGATATCTGTTAAAAGAGAAAAGAATGAAATTCCTTAGAACTTTCAGTTTAAAAAAGCTGGTTTTCTTTGGAACCAATTTTCGAGTACGATTTCAGGCGGTAGGGCTTAAGGACATTATATAAAAGATGTGTTTTTAAGAGGCGAGGACAGGGAAGATCCCCTGCCCTGTATTTTTCATTTTAATTCCCATGGCACTGGTGTACGAAGTCCTGAATTTTTCCTATTGCAGTGCCGCAGCTGATGAAGAAGGGTTTCTGTTTGACCGTGATGGTAAGGTTTGATGTGCCGTCCCAGTCATAATCGGCTACCACACCGTGTCCCGAAAGTTCGCCTTTGTTTCCGGAGGGAACGTGGATACCGGATTCTTCGAGTTTCTTTTTCATACAATTGAATACATCGAGTGTAACGTGGTGAAACGTTACAGGACTGCATGCCATATTCTTTTTCTCCTTCTGTTGTTTTAAGAGGGTTGGACTTTTCATTTTTCTTTTTTAGATCTGGTTTTTCGAAATCGGTTTTTGAAATTTGCTTTTTGAAATTGGGGGGTTGGATGTTTGCCGTGAACCCAACGGAAAGGAACACTGCCAAAAAGGAAATGGTAATAACAGCAGTTTACGGGGTCCTGTCCTTTGCACAAGCAAACATAATCAAAATTATGTAACACTTTAGAGTATAAAAAATTTGTGGAGTTGTTTAAAAAAATTCCAGAATTAAACCCGGATTTCCGCAAAAACAGTAAGATAGGATAGAGGAAGAGACTGCTGCATCTTTTTCCTTCATACGTGAACCAAACTTAAGAATTAATTAAATCCATAACTTCCAAATATCCGAAAATTACTTAATGAATAAAATTTTGAAGTTCGCCTCTTCTTCAATTTCCTCTCAACTTTCCTCTATTTCCTCTCAACTTTCTTTATATTACATCCGTTTTCCTTACTTCTGACATTCCTTCACGAAACTTTTTATTTTTCCTGCTACTGCATTGCATCCGATAATGAATGGTTTCTCCTTGATCGTGACGGTAAGCTTCGACTCCCCGTCCCAATCATAATCGGCTACAACACCGCTTCCTGAAAGCTCTCCTTTCTTTCCTGGCGGCACATGGATACCAGCCCCCTGGAGCTTTTTCTTCATACAGTTGAAAACATCAGGCGTGACATTTTTAATTGTAACCGGTCTGCATCCCATATATTTTTCCTCCTTCCTGAAATATTTGAACAAGCAGTTCAGGCCTATCTGGAAACCAGTTTAATTTCGAACCCCTTCTCATTTTGAAACCGATTTCCGGGACGATTTCCCATTTTATTTTTCGCTTTCATTGTATAAGAGGGATACAGACAGGAGAAAAAAACAATAAAAATGAAACAAATATGAAAATAAAAAAAGTATGCAGCTAAATTATAAAGTAAAAACGCCCGAGATGGAAGAAAAGCCACCCCGGAACAGTGAAATCAGCTGCTTAATAACCCACCAAGGTTCATTCCAGCGCCATAGCCACAAGTTCAATGATATCAATAACCTCGATATCTCCGCCTCCGTCCCTGAGGTTGCGCACGCAGAGGGGGCAGGAGGTGACGATGTAGTCCACTCCCTCGGGCACGTCCTCTAGCCGCTTTTTTGCAAGTTCAATGGAGATGTCAGGGTAACCTATCCTGACCCCACCTCCGCCGCCGCAACAACGGGAGTTTTCCCGGATGTTTTTCATTTCTTTTAACTCGCAGATGGACTCGATGACCTCACGGGGAGCGTCATAGACCCCGTTGTGCCTGCCCAGGTGGCAGGGATCGTGGTAGGTGACTTTAAGGTCGAGGCGCTTGAGCTTCAGGTCGCCCAGGTGCTCGGCCAGGAACTCGGGGACGCTGATGACCCTGAGGTTTCCGGGGTAGTTGTTCTTCAGGGTGGTGTAGCAACCTGCACAGCCCGTGATGATCGTGTGGGCTCCGACTTTTCGGATCTGCTCCAGGTTGTGCTCCATGATCTTTTCCGCATCCGGCCTGAAACCGGTGCGCAACAGAGGGGAGGCACAGCAGTGTTCGTCCGGGAGAAGGGTGACTCCGAAGTGCTGCAGGACTTCGAAGGTCTTCTTTGCAAATTCGGGATAGCGATAGGAATCAAAACAGCCCACAAAGTAGACGTAATCTGATTTTTCAGGAAGCTTCGAGCGTTCGGAATCAGGCAGCCAGTGCAGGCGGTCCTTGCTTTCCCCGAAAGAATTGCCACTAATGGTGATCGTTGAACGGAGTTTTTCCTGGCCTTCCGTTGTGATGCCCAGCCTCACGAGTTCGGAACGCGCCTCTTCCACGACTTCAGGGGGGTTTGCCCCGGCCGGGCATTTGGCGGCGCAGATCCCGCAGGTCGTACAGGTGGCAAGGCTCGGGAGGACGTCTTCGGAGGGCTCCCTGCCCTCAAGGAGGCTCTTGATAATCAGCATGCGACCGCGGGTGTTGGCAGACTCCCAGCCCACGGTTTCAAAGACCGGGCAGACCGAGCGGCAGGTCCCGCACTGCACGCACTTGTAAACCGACCTGCGGTCAACCTCAAAAGGCTTTGTTTCGGTTTTTTCCTTTTCGGTTTCAGTTTTTGCCTCGGTTTTTGCTTCGGTTCCTTTTTCAGCTTTCATTTCTGCCTGTTTTTTTACCCCTGAAGCTTCATTTTCATTTTTTGTTTTTTCATTTTTCATTGATCTCACAACCCAAGCTTTCCCGGATTCAGGATCCCTTTCGGGTCAAGGGCTTTTTTTATCGTCCGCATCACTTCAAACGCAGGGCCCCACTGGGCTTCCATGTACATTCCCCTGGCGGCACCCACGCCGTGCTCGGAACTGACCGTGCCTCCAAGCTCGATTGCAGTCCTGTGGACCTTATCAGCCGCTTTTTTCAGGCGGTCCCACTCATCCTGGTTCAGGACGTCGATAAAAAGGGCAAGGTGGAGGTTTCCATCCCCTATGTGCCCGTATTTCATTGCAGGCAGGTCGAACTCCTCGGAAATTTCCTGCACGCGCCTGAGCAGTTCAGGGATCCGTTTCATGGGCACGCCTACATCTTCTCCCACATAGATCCTGCTCTTGGTCGGGTCCAGGCGGGAAACTGCGGCTCCCACAAGTTTCCTTGCAGCCCAGATGTCAGCCATTTCTTTTTCGCTTTCCGCAAGCTTGATGGTAAGGGCAAGAGGGGAACAGACTTCCATTACCTGCTCAGCGGCTTCATGCGCCGAAGTTTCCGTCCCGTCCACTTCAAAGAGGATGACATCCCCTTCCGCAGGGAGCACCAGGTTCGGGTCGTAGCGCTTCAAGACCTGCAGGGAAACCCTGTCCAGGATCTCGCAGGCCGAAGGGACGACTCCGTTTGAAAAGATCTTGATAACAGCTTTTCCGGCCAGTTCGGCATTTCCAAAGGCAGCTATGACCAGTTTACGGGCTTTCGGAAGAGGGGCGATTTTCAGGCCCGCCTTCGTTACGATCCCGAGGGTGCCTTCCGACCCTATCATCAACTGGGTCAGATCATACCCTGCCGCCGATTTCAACATTTTCGAGCCTGTGTGGATGACAGATCCATCTGCCAGCACCACTTCCAGGTCCCGGACGTAATTCCGTGTGGTCCCGTACTTGACGCAGCGCATCCCGCTTGCGTTGTAAGCTATCATGCCCCCGATGGTACACATGGCAGAACTCCCCGGGTTCGGGGGGAAAAAGAAGCCGTGGGGTTTTAGCACATCATTAAGGGTGTCCTGAATGACCCCTGGCTCCACGACGACCTGCAGGTTGTCCAGGTCGATTTCAAGGAGCCTGTTCATGCCTGAAAGGTCAAGCACGATCCCTCCCTGTACCGGGACGGCCCCACCCGCTAGCCCTGTTCCCGCACCCCTTGCAGTTACCGGGATTTCGTGCTCAAAGGCCAGTTTGACAATCCGACTGACCTCTTCCGTACTTTCAGGGCGTACAACGTAATCGGGCATCCCCTTGACCTGGGATGCATCGGAAGAATAACAATAAAGTTCCGAAGACGAGACAGAGAAGCGCTCGCCAACGATCTCTCGAAGCTCTTCAGTGATATCCATTATAGACCTCAAGTTTTTAAAATTCGAGTTTTTCAATTTTCAGAATTCGGGTTTTTCAATTTTCAGAATTCGGATCTAAAAAAATAGGTGACTTTCGTAACATATGATGACCAGGTGAATAACTGCTTATGTGAGCAACGAACTGCTTATGTGAGCAACGGATAATTTTTTGCAGCACACTATCAAGCTATTAATATTATATAAGAATATACCATCATCCTTCCCCTTTAAAGCATATAAGAATATTCCATCTTCCATTTCCCTTTAAAGCACATAGAATAATACCAATCACCCTTCCCCTTTAAAGCGCGTAGAATAATGCCAATCATCCATTCCCAAATATTATCACATTTCTTTACATTCGGACAGACATAAAAGGAAAAAATAAGAGGAAAACAATGACACGATACTTTGAGGTAGAACAAAGAGACGGAGCCGCAAGGATAGGAAAATTCCTGCTTTCCACGGAACTTCGAACCCCTTGCATCCTGCACACGGCAGAGCTCGGAAACCTTGAAACCCCAAGTCCCATCGTGGATGCGGGTAGCCTATGGAGCGCAAAAGAGCCCGGAGAGACGGAAGCCCGCATAAAGGAAATCCGTGAAAAGGTGGGGGATGAAACCCTCATAATCCTGCCCCACCAGGCATACCCTCCTGCCGTCCCCTACGACGCCAGAAGAAACCCTGAGACCTCCACCGAAGGAACTGCCGAGACCGGAACCGGAGACGAGGAGAGGAAAGGAGAAGGCCCCACAGGTGCTCTCCTCAGGCTAGGGGAAGCCCCCGGGAAAAGAGACCTCTACGTAATGGAAGGAGCAGGAAACCTGGAAAACAACGCCCGGAAGTTTCTGGAAACCGTCCTTGACCTGAAAAGCCGGATCCCCCCGGACAGCGCCCTCTATGCCCCGAACCTCGCTCTCCCGGAAAATGTGGCAACTCTCGTCTACCTCGGCGTTGACGTTCTGGACGATACCCGAACGGAAATAGCAGCCTATTCGGACATCTACCTGACCGCAGCCGGCAGGTTCCACCTGGATTCCTTAACCGAATTTCCCTGCAGGTGCAAAGTCTGCGCCTCCACCACCCCCAAAGAGCTTCTGGCACTCCCGAAAGCAGATAGATCCAGGCTCCTTGCAGACCACAACCGGGATGCCCTCGAAGCCGAGTTGGCCCTTGTTAGGGAAAAGGTCCGGGGAGGTGCTCTTCGGGATTACCTGGAAGGGCAGTGCCGGGTCAGGCCCTGGTTAACGGCTCTGCTCCGCCTTGCCGACTTCGAATACACATATCTGGAAGAAAGAGTCCCCACATTCCGGAAAAACCAGCTTCTGGCAAATACCTCCGAAGCCCTCTCAAGAGTAGAGGTGGTCAGGTTTGCCCGGCGCATACAGGAAAGGTATACCCCCAAGGGGCCCGAAATTCTCCTCCTGCTCCCCTGCGCCGCAAAAAAACCTTACTCCATTTCCCAATCCCACCAGAAATTTACCCATGCCCTGGGCAGGTACAGGAAATTTGTCCATGAGGTAATCATCACTTCCCCGCTCGGAATTGTCCCGAGGGAACTTGAACTGACTTACCCGGCCGCCCATTATGACACCGCGGTCACCGGCCACTGGGACGAGGAGGAAAAAGCCTGGGTTTCCGGCTGCCTGGAGGCATACCTCTCAAGACACAGGTATACGGCAGTAGTCGCCCACGTCGAAGGAGCCTACAGGGAAATCTGCGAACGGACAGCAGAGAAGCTGGGGCTTGAGATCGCCTACACCGCAGGTGCCGGAGAAAGCCTCACATCCCCGGCTGCCCTCCAGAAGCTCAGGAACACTGTTGAAACCCTTTGCAGTTCCGAAGATATCAACAGGAAAAGCCGGAACACCGAAGAAGCAAAACTGGATCTCATAAAGGGAATTGCAAACTATCAGTTCGGGGATAATGCAGAGTTCCTTTTCCCGGAAAAAGGCGAAAAAGTACAGGTAAAAGGCCGCTTTCCGAAACACCAGCTCTTTGCAGGAAAAAGACAGCTGGCTACCCTGGTTCCTCAGTACGGGATCCTGGCCCTCTCCCTTGAAGGAGCACAATTAATGGTAAACAGTAGCAAATCAGTGGTACAAATTGATGATTTTGTACCACGAGGTTCTATCCTTGCACCCGGCGTAATTCGAGCAGACCCGGAGATTCGCCCGAATGATGAGGTGATAGTCCTCGGAGAGAGAGCTCTCTGCGTGGGAAGGGCTATGATGAGTGGTCCTGAGATGGAACAGGCGAGCAGGGGAATAGCCATTGCCCTCAGGCATGTTAAAAAACTCTGAGTTCTGAAAAGGAAAAAAGTAAAATTTCAACAGGCTCGACAGTCAGTAAAAATATTTTATTATGTAGAAGGCCTCCGATTAGGAAAAAATTCAATAATATGAGGCCTTCAAAGAGTGAAACTTCAACAAAAGAGGAACTTCAACAGGAAAAGTCGAAACTCCGTAGAAACAAAAAAGGCATTCATTTCAAAAAAAGATCTTCGTTTCAAAATAGCAAACAGGAACTGTTTAAGTGTTACCTTTAAGCTTTGAGTCTTTAGTTCAGAAATAGTTGACACGAAGAAGTAATTAAAAGGTAGCGATATATATTAGATTATGATAAGGCGCTTCACACCCGAAGATTTCCAGGAAATGATTGATATAGAGACTGAGGCTTTTTCGGAACATGACCCCCTTGTCTACATGAATTTTTACGAATTGGTGGGAGACGGGTTCCTTGTTGCAGAAGAAGACGGGAAAGTCGTGGGATATGCGGTAGGATACCGTTCTGCGGAAAACGAGGGGCATATTTTTTCCCTGGGAGTCAAAAAGGAATACCAGGGAAGGGGAATAGGCACGGAGCTGATTTATGCTATTTGCGACCTTTTCATTGCAAACGGGCTTAAATACGCCAGGCTGGAAGTCAGAAACAGTAACTTAAAAGCGCAAAGACTTTACATATCCATAGGGTTCATACCCTGCTGGACCGAAAAAAAATATTATTCAGACGGAGAAGACGGAATGGTGATGAAAATGCACCTTCATCCTTACCGCCTGTTAATCTCAAAAAAAAGGCATATGGAACCTGGACTTTCGAGCAACGGGTTCCTTGCCACAATCCGGGGTCCGGTCAGTTATTACCCATGACCTTAACGGCGGAATTAACGGATTCTCTCATCTGGGGAGACTCCTCGAAGATGGAATCGTCCCTGGACATCAGGTTTGCGAGTTCTCCTCCTAGAATAAAAATTGCTCGCTTATGATCCGCCTTGCTCCGGTGAATGTGGACAGGACTTATCGATAAAGACTTGTACTCATCGAATTCCTGCGTTACTCCATGTCGTTCAAAATACCTTTTCATTTGGGCCATATATGTGTGCAGTTGTATGAGTTCTTCCTTGTGCATAGCGAACAGACCTACAATTTTACAAGATCAATTAAATATTACCTTGAATCAAATAAAAGAATTGCCCGAGGAAATCCTCTTCCTAGTCATTAATAATAACCTTTTCCATATATTGTATATGATAAATCATGATGAATCATGGATTATAGTGTGAATTTCAACCCTATAGTGTGAAAATATACCAAATCGTAGTGATTTTGCATGATTTATATAAATATGTACACAATAAAATAAAGAACAGACATATAATTTACAATAAGGGGAAAAACAAAGAGAAAAAGTGAAGAGAACAGTGAAAAACAAAGAGAAAACAAAAACTGTGAGGATTGAAAAAACCTCACAGCATGCTGGGGGTCAAAACCTCCATATCAGTAGGAACTTTTGCGAGGTTCCCGATTTTTACACCCACAAGCTTTTTAATGGAATTGCTGGAAGCGATGTCAACCAGCCTCTGGGTGATCACACCGTCAAAAACAACGCTTTTTACATTGTTCCTGCAGTTCTTCAGCTTACTGGCAAGGTCACGGACAGCGATTTCTTCAATTACCTTGTCCTCGGGGTCCAGGATTCTGGCCGTCAGGGTGCCTTTCAGGGCCTCTACATGGGGCTTGAACCTGAGGGCCTCTGCAGAAACAACAGGTGCCGGAGCTGGGACGGGCTTTGCCCTTTCCGCCGGAAAAACCCTTCTTGCGGCAGGCCTCTCCACAGGAGCTTTGACCCGGGTAGCTCTGGTCTGAACAGGTTTTGCAGCCGGAGCTTTGGACTCAACTTTCACTGCTGCTGCAGGTTTTTCATGAACCGCCTTTTCCACTTTTTCTTCAGGAAGCTCTTTTTCCTCAAAAGAATCCTGCTTCGGGGAAACCCGGTGCACTTTAACTCTCTTATGCAACTTCTTTTCCGAAATGCGCGGGATAGCATCCGGAGACCTCAGGCTATTCCTTTTAGAGGGCCTTTCAGCCCGCTCACAGCTGGTTCCACCCCTCTCCTGAAGCCCGTATTTCTCGATGATCTGTTCCACGGGTATCTTCCGGCGCAGAGTCCGGATAATTTCCTTCTGGACGAGGTCTTCCACACCCTTACCATCCGGTGCCCGGGCTACATAGTCAAGGTCTGCAACCTGCAAGAGTTCCCGGATAATGAGTTCTCCTCCACGGTCTCCATCCGTGAATGCGGTTACTGTCTTCTTTTTAGTAAGCTCGGCCACCTCGGGAGGGATGTTGGTTCCGCCCACGCAGATGGTGTTCTTGATACCGTAGCGGAGCAAGTTAAGGATATCCGCCCTGCCTTCCACAATAATGATGGCATCCGAGTTGACCACATTAGGACCGCAGGGAATCCTGGACTTTCCGTAGTAGGTCAATTCGTCGATGCGCACCGACTGCCGGACTTCTTCGGCCAGTTCCTGGGACTCGGGTACGCTCTCGTCGAACATCCTTGTGAAAATAAGTTTTGCCCGGTCAATAATTTTCTTTCGCTTTACAGCCCGGACGTCCTCGATCTGGAAGACCTCAATCTTGGCACTGCAGGGCCCTACCCTGTCAATTGTTTCCAGCGAAGCGGCAAGAATTGATGTCTCGACCTTATCAAGGCTTGAAGGAACAAAGATGTTCCCTTTGGTTTTTCCCCCTTTGGCGGTAACCATTACCTCGATCCTTCCGATCCTGCCGGTTTTTTGCAGATCACGCAGATCAAGATCGGCCCCAAGCAACCCCTCGGTCTGGCCGAAAATCGCACCGACTATATCGGGCCTTTCGATGACCCCGTCGGCATTAATTTTAGAATGAATGATATATTTCGTGGTATCTGTATTTTGCATGTGAATTCTCCTTGACTTATGTGAACGAATTCATAGTGAATGACGTTTAACTGAACGACTTTACCGGGAAAGAAATTGTATTGGATGATTTTGTTCATCGGATGACTTAACCGGGAAAGAAGTTTTACCGGACGATTTTATCGGGAAATGTTTCAATACACCGAGCAATCCAGGTACAAACACCTGCAGGCTCAAGTCCCTGGTACAGAGTGGCATTTGGTGATAACACAACCTCCTACCAGACGATCCGCAAAGTGTGCCATGCAATGCAAAAATACAAAAATAGTAGAAATCAGATTCTTCAAACCCGGACAGACAAATACACCTTAGAACGGCAGATTTATAAAATTGAAGGTTTTTAAAGACCGGCGAAGATATTCCCGGACCTACCTGCAACTCTCTACTTTCGCCTATGCGAACACGAAGTCCGGTCGACCTTTCCGGCCCTTCCTGCTCGATGGAGTTCCTACCTTAACGTATAAACCAGAGAAGCGCCAATTCTGCTCCCTGATCTGGCTTATAATGGACGGTAAAGCTGTTACTCGCTCCAGCACGATAATGGAAAGTTATTTATACAGTAACTCTCCGCACCTGCCTTAAAGCTCTCACCCTGAGACAAGCCCTGTTAAGGAAACACAGGCTGTGTTCAAATCTGTGTTAATCTGTGTTCAAAGCCCCGAAGTTCCGTGTTTCAAAACCCCCGGACCAGGTGTATATATGTATGCATATCATTCAATGTAAGCTAGCGCTGATTTTTTCAGAAATCCCCCTGAAGCCGGGGATTCTCCGGCACAGGCAGCCAAAAGGTGTCAGGCGTCTTACTCCCATTAATAAAGATTCCTATAGCGATAAGCGGCAAAGCAATAAATGAACATGTATGTCAGGCAAATTAAAACGCGCACCTGCTTGACTTTACCCTCTGCTTTAATGAAGCTGCAATGTCTGATTTCAGTTACATTGAATGATGGATTACTGCGAGTGGTGAATTTATGTAAATCTGTGATTTCTATTAAATTTGCATATTGCATTTAGCTGTGTTTGATTATCTTTACGAATGCGTGATGATGAATGGATGAACTCGTTAATTAATGATATGACCAAACAGAACGGTTTTCGCCCACCTCTAAAGCAACATCGGCGGACCTGCTTTCTGTTGTCATATATTTTTAAATTCATATGGTTATTGCTTGCAGCACTTAAGAACTTTGTGGTGATTAAAAATGTAGTGTCCAATTAGGACTTTTTCCCCATGCCCCATGAATCTGGAAATTAAAAACCAAAAACCCAGGAAAATTGAGGAAAAAGGAAACTTCAATCCGATTAATTTAGAAAGGTATAAATAAAACATGGGAGTTGTAAAAAATTGAACGGGCGAGACGTATAAACTATTTTTGTACACTAACCCCCCACTCCCAAACTCGCTCGTTCACCCCCTGCTTCTATAGAGTTTGAATGTCATTGGATCCTGGTCTTACAGAGATGAAAACAGTCTTTAAAATATTTTATATGTTGTGACGCAATGACTTCGAAAAAATGTACATTTCTTTAAAATAATTTTATCGTAGTTTTGCATAAAATGAGGACCGAAAACCCTTTTCTTATCTAAAAAATCTGTAAAATTCTAAATCTATAATAGACAGGAATCCCATTCTAAAGGGATGTTTAAAGGGATGTTTAAAGGGATGTTTAAAGGGATATTAGAAGATTTGGGTTCTGAGTCCGGCACAAAATTCAGCACAAAAAATCGGTGAAAGGCAAACAGGTTAAAAAACCGTAGAAGGTAAATCGGTTAAAAAATTGATGAAAATATAGCGGGTGAAAAAGGAAGCTTCCGGACCGAAAAGGAACCCTGGGGAACAGACATGGCAAGAGTGATTATTATCGGAGGGGGAGCCTGCGGCATGGCAGCCGCAACCAAGATCCGTAGACAGAGCAATTTCGAAATCACAGTGCTTTCCAGGGATTCCCATACAGCTTACAGCCACTGCGGGATTCCTTTTGTTTTCGGCCGGGAAATCGAGAGTTTTGAAAAACTGGTGGTAAAACCCCCGGATTTTTTCAGGAAAAACAGGATCAACGTACAGCTCAACACTGAAGTCCGGGAAATAGACCTGGAATCGGGAACTGTCCGGACCAGGGATGAGACCTGTCCTTTTGATAAACTGGTCATCGCAACAGGCAGCCTGCCTTTCGTGCCGCGCAAAAGCCGTGCAAATGTCCTCCCCTACGGCATCCATACCCTGCGCAGCCTGGCTGATGGGATACACTTCGGAAAAGCCCTGGAAAAGGCAGGAAGAGTATGCATCATAGGCGGCGGGACAATAGGAATCGAATGCGCAGCTGCCCTGGCAGAGAGAGGAATCGGTACTATACTTGTAAGCAGGAGCATAAACCTCCTTTCCAGACAATTCGATCCCGATATGGCAGCAATCGTCCGGGAATACCTCGAAACCCTGGGAGTGGAAGTGATCTCAGGGCGAACTGTACTCTTCCCGGAAGGGTTCTGGAAGAAAAAAGCCGTGTACCTTGGGGACGCAGCAGACAAGGAAAGCGAAGAAGGGAAAAGTGGAAAGAAAAAAATCCCTGCCGACCTCGTGCTCCTGGCAAGCGGGGCAAAGCCCGAAATTGACATCGCCCGAGTAGCCGGAATTGATATCGGAAAGGCTGGTGGAATAATCGTAAACAAACGGCTCCAGGTCAGGTCAGGCGGAAAATTCCTTCCCGGGGTGTATGCAGGAGGGGAATGTGCTGAAGTGACGGACTTCATAACAGGAAAGCCCAGGCTGAGCCAGCTCGGCACCACAGCCCGCAGGATGGCAGACGTAATCGGGGACAACGTTACCGGTACAGAAGCCAATTTCGGCCCCCTGACAGACCCCTGGGTAGCCGTTACCTGCGGGCTGCAGTTCGGTGGAGTCGGCCTTAGCTCAAAACAGGCTGAAAAGCAGGGAATAAAGGTTGTAACAGGCTTTTCCAGAGGGCGTACCAGGGCTTCCTACTACCCCGGGAGAAAAGACCTTTACATCAAACTCCTTTTCAGGGACGAACAGCTGATCGGAGCCCAGCTTGTGGGAGGGGAGGGAGTGAAAGAACGCGTAGATGCCCTTGCCCTTGCAATCAGGAAAAAGATGACAATTCAGGAACTTCTGGACCTGGAGACCTGTTATGCCCCTCCTGTCTCCATGCTCGTGGACCCCCTGCATCCGGCAGTAAAAGCTGCTTTCAAAAAGATGCAAGAAATGAAGCTTAAGTAAACCCTGTAAGTTTCAAGAGGACTCGAGTGGAAACCTCGAATGGAAAAGGCAGGCAGCTTTATCGGGAACGGCAGGAAGTTTAAAGGGGAGGCGGCAAATAATCTGATAACAAGCAACCTGAAGAAAAATAATCTGATAAAAAGCAACCTGAAGAAAAATAATCTGATAAAAAGCAACCTGAAGAAAAATAACCTGAAGAAAAATAACCTGAAGAAAAATAATCTGATAACAAGCAACCTGAAGAAAAATAATCTGATAACAAGCAACCTGAAAACAAATAACCTGAAAACAAATAACCTGAAAACAAATAACCTGAAAACAAATAACCTGAAAACAAATAACCTGAAAACAAATAACCTGAAAACAAATAACCTGAAGAAAAATAACCTGAAAACAAATAACCTGAAGAAATGACCTGAAGGTTGGTAAGTGGAGTGGAAACCAGGAACTAACAACTTAATGGAAGGGGCAGGGAAATGAAAATGATGGAAATCGATGGCTCCTATGGGGAGGGGGGAGGACAGCTTGTCAGGACTGCAGTGGCTCTTTCTGCGATCACCGGCAGGCCGGTAAAGATCACAAACATCAGGAAAAACCGCCCGAATCCCGGCCTGAAACCCCAGCACCTGAAGGCTCTTGAAACCACGGCCATGGTCTGCAGCGCCCGGGTCTCGGGGCTTTCCCAGGGTTCAACCGAGTTTTCCTTTAGTCCAATGGAAATAAAGGGGGGAAAATATCGGATTGATATAGGAACCGCAGGGAGCATACCCCTTCTCCTGCAGTGCCTCATGCCCGCCCTCCCCTTTGCAGAAGAAAAAATCGAACTTACGGTAAAGGGAGGAACGGACGTTGCCTGGTCCCCTACCATTGATTACCTGCGGCATGTGACCCTCCAGGCCCTGGAAAAAATGGGCTATGCGGGCAGGGTAAAACTCCAGGAGCGCGGTTACTACCCGAAAGGAGGGGGAACGGTCCTGGCCACGTTTGAACCCTGCAAGCTCCGGGGATTCCATTTCAAAAACCCAAAGAACAAATTAAATCTTGAAGTACAGGGAATCTCCCATGCCTCGAACCTGCCTTCCCATGTGGTTGCCCGACAGGCAGAAGCTGCAAAAACCCTGCTCCTGGAAGAGGGGTATTCCCCTGACATCGGGACTGAATGTTTTGAACTTTTTTCCACCGGAAGCGGGATAACCCTCTGGACGGGTTTTTTCGGGGGTAGTGCACTTGGAAAGAAGGGACTCCCTGCCGAAAAAGTTGGAAGGCAAGCCGCGGGGGAAATCCTTCCGGAACTCAGATCCCTGGCAGCAGTGGATGTACACCTGGCAGACCAGCTGATTCCCTACATGGCCCTGGCAGGAAACAGTTCCTATACGGTCCGGGAACTTTCCATGCATACGAAAACCAATATCTGGGTCACGGAACAGTTTCTGGACGTTAAATTCCGGATCAGAGAAAAAGGCGAACTTTTTGAAGTTTCGGTGGACTGAAAAGGGCAAAAACGAAAAAACCTTCAAACCCGGAAAAAATGAAACCTAAACCTGGAAAGCTCGAAAAAAGATCTGAAAAATATGGAAAAGAAGGAAAAATAAGCAAAAGAAAGGAAAAAATAAGCAAAAGAAAGGAAAAAATAAACAAAAGAAAGGAAAAAATAAGCAAAATATCAGAAAATTCACACAATAAGCAGATACCCTGGAGGTATTCTTTCTGCAAGCACAATGTAATCGGTTGCAACCTTTAAGGAAATTCCGTCTTTCCGGGCCTCTCTGGCATCAACTTGCAGGATTACAGGACTTTCAGTATGTACGAGAGCCACTTCAGTTGCTTTTTCCAGAGAAGTGCTCAGGTGGACATAGCGCTGCTTGATCGGGAAAATCCCGTTTTCCATCAGTACATCGACCTCTTCGGGGCTTGCTCCATAGTAGACGTACGGAGAGTCACTTTCCTCATAATCCAGGTCAACATTAACGGAATGCCCGTAGCGAGCCCGGACCCAGCCCTCGCTGATCTCATACCGTCCCTTTTCATCGGATTCCACAAGGGCATAGAGGTGCTCTTTTTTCAGCCACCTGTACCGCCGCTTCATAATTTCGTAGAGGGCGTTCAGGTTAACCCAGCCGCATTCATCCATTTCAACACCTGCCGATTCCGGGAAGTGCCGCAGAGCCCCCGAGACAAACCTTCCGAGCTTCTCTTCCCGCTTGTCGTCCATCAGGAACCTGCCAGGATGTTTACACTGCGGACATGTAGCTCCTCTGAAATAGCCGTGCTCAGTGCATTTCCGAATCATGGTATCCGGTACATTATGACACTTTAACATAAATATACTTTGTTAAAAGCATTCCCCGGAAGAAGACCTTTCAGGGGAAGAAGTTCTTTCAAGCACTTTGCCTTTCAAGCACTTTGAAGAGCAAGAAACCGGCAAGACAAAAGAAGACAGCAGCAAACATTGTTGCCCTGAAACCGAAAACCTGGGAAAAAAACCCTCCCAGGAGAGCCCCAACAACCCCGGCAGCCCCGATCATGGAGTTGATGAGCCCTGCGGATGTGGCCTTGTCAGGGTTTCTTTCGACAACCAGCCGCGTGGAACCCACATAGAGAAAAGACCAGGAACAGGCAATAATGATCATCCCGGGAATGATGTAGAGGTAGGAAGGGGCCAGGATGAAGCTTACAAAGCCGACAGCTGAGAGGGGGTAGCCGATATGGATCAGCCTTTCGTTTCCAAGCCCGTCAAGCCTGCGCATGACCAGGAACTGGACCGCCGGGTTGACGGCGTAGATAAGCCCGATCCAGAAATCAGTTGCCCCGAGCTGCAGGAGATAGAGGGGAAAAATAGTCCAGACCCCGACAGCCCCCGTATGCCGAAGGAAGAGGGCGAAATAGGACCCTGCATTCTTCAGCAGGGTATCCAGGGAAAAGTAGGAAAGGTTCACCTGGGGCTTTTCAATATCCCGGAGCCTGAAGGCTAGCAGGAAACATATGAGGTAGAAAAAGGAAGAGAGCAGGAAAAGCCTGTTCATATTTTCCCCGATGAGCCCTGCCGCGAAAAAGCCCACCATCCAGCCCAGGGAGCCCAGGGAAATGAACCTTCCCAGGCTCTGCTTCCGGTAGTGCACGTAGGCTATCAAGGCTCCGGGGTAGATACCTACGCTGAAACCTGCAAGGGCCCTTGCCAGCATGAGAGAAGCAGGGTCCCTGGCAAAAACCTGGAGGAAAAAGGAAGCTGCTGCGATTCCAAATCCGAAGAGGAGCACGCTGCGCAGGTGGTGAAGATCAGCAACCCTACCGAAAATAAAGGATGAGAGCAGGGTGGAAGCGGAAAAAATCCCCACGATAAACCCGATCTCCAGATAAGTTGCACCAAGGGATGCGGCAAACACTGGAATGAAAAGAAGAGAGAGAACATTTGCCATGTTCGCCAGGAACTGTATGTTATTGATTCGTATCAAGCCGATCCGCACCCAGAAAAGCATGGGCTTATTTAAATATATTTTTTCCGACATGTTATTTTGTTTGAGCAGGGTAAGAGAGTCAGGAGAGTCAGGAGAGTCAGGAGAGTCAGGAGAGTCAGGAGAATCAAGAGATTCAAGAGATTCAAGAGATTCAAGAGATTCAAGAGATTCAAGAGGGGAAAAGAGAGTCTCAAAACAATCACAAGTAGTAGTTCGCCCAGGACAGTCTAAAGAATGACCGTACCCAGGAATAGTTTCACCCAGCATGCGGTAATTTTTAGTAGGACATCCCGCATACCGTAGCAGGACTTCATGTCAAAAAAGGAGACTTACCAAATAATATTTAATTTACATGACCATTCATATTATACTATCAAAAAATACTTTGACAATTTCATTCATATGCAGGTGCAGAAATTAGATAATTCCATGTATATGCAGGTGCATGAATTCCAAATTCCATTTATGCACAGGTGCATAAATTCCACATATTTCAGATCCATATTAATCCATACTGATCCATAGTGATCTGTATTATTCCATGAATTCCTGGAAGATGTACTGCATTTTCAGGGAATACGTGAATAGAAGTAAGGGTCAAATTAACAGCAAACATTAAAGGGAAACATTTGAAGGGAACACCATGACCGATATCGACGCGATCTATGAAAAGCTCAGCCACGTCATCAGCAAAGAGGATTTCCTGCAGCGCATCAAGGAAAAAGTTGAAAACATGGGAGGGCTCTGCGACGAAGCAATGGCTGCCATGCTCGTTGCCAACGAACTGGGCTTCTCGGATGTGGGACGGGACAGCGTGAAAATTGCCGACATCACAGCCGAGAGCGGGACCGTGAATTTTGTTGCCAGAATCATTTCAGTCTTCGAGCCAAAGGAATTTACCCGAAACGACGGGACCATCGGGAGAGTCGGAAACCTGATAGTGGGAGACGAAACCGGGAGAATCAAGGTGACCCTCTGGGACAATATGGCGGACCTGCTAAAGACCGGGAAAGTACAGGCAGGGGAGAGCGTGCAGGTCAGCGGGTACACGAAGCAGGGTTATTCCGGGGTTGAGGTTAATATCGGGAACAACGGCGTCCTGGCCGAAAGCGACGAAGAGGTGGAAGTGGCTGTGAATGCCCAGCAGATCAAGGATATAAAGGACGGCATGGGCGATCTGAACCTCACCGGAAAAGTCCTGGAAACTTCCGATGTCAGGACCTTCCAGCGCAAAGACGGCACCGAAGGAAAGGTCGGGAACCTGATGATCGGGGACGGCACAGGGTCAATCCGCGTAACCCTCTGGGACGAAAAAACCGACTTTTTAAACGAAGTTGAATACGGAGATACCCTGGAGATCATAAACGCCTATGCCCGGGAAAACGCCTTCAGCCAGAAAGTTGAATTGCAGATAGGAAACCGTGGCCTCATTCGGAAAAGCGAGACGGAGATAGAGTACGAAGAGGAATTCATCCCCATAGGAAACATTGTTGCAGATGCTAGCGACGTAAACATCTCGGGAAGGGTCCTCGACATCTCGGAAGTCCGCACTTTTGAGAAAAGGGACGGGTCCCCCGGAAGGGTCGGAAACCTTCTGGTAGGGGACGAGACAGGAAAAATCAGGGTCACACTCTGGGACGAAAAAACCGATTTCCTGGATGAAGTGGAATTTGACGAAACCATCGAGGTCATCCATGCCTATGCCCGGGAAAACAACTTCAGCCAGCAGGTTGAACTGCAGATTGGAAACCACGGCCTCATTCGGAAAAGCGAGAAAACAGTCGAATATAGGGAGAAGTTCACGGATATTTCCGACATAATCCCGGGAGAGAGCTATTCCGTCCGGGGAAAGGTCTCGGACCTGGGGGAACTCCGCGAATTCGAACGGGAAGACGGGACCGAGAGTGTTGTGGCAGGCCTTGAACTCACGGACGAAACCGGAAGCATCCGCATAACCCTCTGGGGCGAACAGGCATACGTGCTTGAAGACCTGGACATCGACTCCGAACTCCAGATCATAGACGCATACGCAAGGTACGGCCTGAACGAAGAAATCGAACTGAGCGTTGGAAACCGGAGTAGGGTAATCATTCTGTGATTTTTCCCTTTTCTGTTTCCTTTTTCTTCCTTCTTTACCAATTCGCCAATTTTACCAGATTTTATCGATTACCAGATTTTATCGATTACCGGATTTTATCGATTACCAGATTTTATCGATTATACGATAATTTTCTTAGTTTCTGTCAATTATACTCGACAACCCAGTCCATTTTTTCAAACATGTTCAACACCATATTCTACGTTTGTTAATTTTACTCGATGTTTTTTGTGATTGCTTGAAGCTAAATTACATTCAAAAAACATTTAGATGGCATTCGAATTTCTGGATGGAAGATGTGAAAAATTTCAAGATCTATCGTTCCAGTGGAAACGCAGGGGTTCTGAAAATTTTCCTTCTAGAAAAAGCGCTGGCATAAGAAATATAATTGCTTCTTTTTCCTTGTTCCGGGGCTTTCTCCAAAACCTTTTACCTTCCCTTCGGCTCTCCCCCAGAAACACTTTATATTTTTTCAGTCTTAGCAAAAATCTCCAGTCGAAATGGAGGGGGTTCTAAAAAAATTATTTTCCGTATTTTTGAGAACTTTTACTCTGGAAAAACGGAATTATTTAACAAGAAATAAGGATACTGCAATGGATTTACGTAAACATGTGCCACCAACAAAGGAAAGAAATGCCGTTATCATTATGTACCAGTGACCCGTATATATTAAGTGTTATAAAAACGCTCGGGAAGTGCGGGAAGGACCTTCTCGAAGGTGAAGAATTGGGCATACCGGGGAAAGATAGTTTTCCATGGACATGTCCGGGTTTTGATCGATTGCAGAGAAAAACCTGAATTAGGGGAAACTGAGGAATTTAACAGGTTTTTTGAAAGGAAGCCTGAAAGCCGGTAGAATTGATTGGGAAACGGATTTTATCTGGTTTTTGTGATCCGGAGAAAGAAAAGGGGGAACGGCAATTAATGGTGTTTGACCGCAGAAAAGAAATTGAAACCGATATCCAGATCAAGGAAATTGAAAAGGAGATGTCGGTTTCGGAAGTCATGAACAAGACCGTGGTCACGCTGGACATCAACACGGATATCCCTGTTATTGCAAGGGAGATGGTCAGGTACAATGTCGGAAGTGTGATCATCACCGAGAAAGAAAAAGCAATGGGGATCATCACGGAAAGGGATCTTGTAAGGGACATCGTCACAAAGGATAAAAAGCCGAGCCGAGTGCATGCAAGCAAAATCGTCTCTACTCCGCTGGTCACCGTGAAACCAACAACCAGTGTCATAGAAGCTTCGGAGATAATGCTCAAATCTGACATAAAAAGGCTTCCGGTCATGGAAAACGGTGATATAATGGGAATAGTTTCGAATACGGACATTCTCATGGTGACACCGGGACTCAGCACCATCCTCAAGGACCTCATCGAGATGAACCGGGAACCTCTCTTTGCCACAGGCGAAGGAGAAGGTCCTGAGTTCAACAGCGGGGTCTGCGAGTCCTGCGGCTATTATTCCGAAGACCTGGAAATGGTAAACGGAAGGCTGCTGTGCCGGGACTGCCGGGATGTCGAAGAAGACTATTACGATTGAATTTGACGATTGAATTTGACGATTGAATTTGACGATTGAATTTGATGATTGAATTTGATGATTGAATTTGACGATTGAATTTGACGATTGAATTTGATGATTGAACTTGATGATTGAACTTGATGATTGAACTTGATGATTGAACTTGATGATTGAATTTGATGATTGAATTTGACGATTGAATTTGACGATTGAATTTGACGATTGAATTTGACGATTGAACTTGATGATTGGTTCTCGAATTTTATGGCTTTCCGGACCTAACGGTCCGAGAGTATCAAGCCAATAGAAACGGTACAAACCAATAGAAACGGTACCCAAACCGATACCAAAAAATGTATCCAAAACGGTACCCAAGACAACTGTATCGAAAAGTATCAAAACAGACGGTATTAAAGATGTACAATACCTATCGGACCGGGAATCTAGCCGGTGATGCTGAAAACGTAACACAAAAAAGCAGAGAAAGGGTAAACAGATGAAAGTCAGCGAAATTATGTCAGAAGGGCCTATCTGTGTGAAAGAGGGGGATTTTGTAACTCACGCCCGTCAGATGATGCGTGACTATTTTCTGCGCGGCCTTGTCGTCGTTGATGAAGGGAATAAACTTGTGGGGATGCTGACCGACCAGGACATCCTGAGGGTCACTGCAACACGTTCCAATGTCACGGTCCGGGGTTATGCCAGGGAATGCCCTACAGTCACTCCGGATATGGAGATCCAGAAAGCGGCAAAGCTTATGCTGGAAGCTAAAATGAACAGAGTACCTGTAGTTGCTTCTACCACGGACCGGACGGTGCTTGGAGTCCTGAGCAACTCCGACCTCCTGAAAAACATGAAGCTTCCGAAGGGAGCTCCCGAGAACGTTGGAAAGATCATGACCCGGAAGGTAGAAACCTGCCACCCCGATGAAAGGGTCACAAAAGTCTGGGCTCACATGCTCGAAGCCGGTTACACGGGAATTCCCGTAGTTTCGGAAAAGGGGGAAATCCAGGGGATGATCACGCGCAGGGATGTCCTGAAATCCGGAGCTGTCCGGATAGGGTCCGAAGACAGCCGGGGCACGAGGACGAGCGAGACGGCAAAGGTCGAGAAGATCATGTCCACTCCAGCTTATACCCTTGCCGAGGAGGACTCCATCGAAAGGACCAGGGAGATGATCATACACTATGACATCGGCAGGGTCACAGTGGTAAACGGAACCAAAGTGGTGGGAATAGTGGACAGGCAGGACCTCCTGGGAGCCTTCGTCAGCGGTGTTTCCGGATAACCATCGGAGCTTTTCACGCAAAAAGATTATAACGCTCAAAGATTATAATTAATAATGGTTATAGATTAAGAAAAGAGAAAGAGTTTTGGAGAGGTGTTTTCCAAAAAAATTGGCCAAAAATTTTTATTTTTCAAAAAAAGCCCGGGAAAACTGCTGAACCGGGAAAAATCGAATGTTTCAGGGGAAATCCTGCAAAAGTGCGGGAAGAGAAAAACGGTGTATGAAAAACCACTAACGGCAACTCGAATTCGGTGATCTAATTGAACAAAAATAAGACACTAGCGTCAGCCGAAAAAACGAAAGTTCAGGCCAGACTGAACAAAGTGGATAGGGGAGTACAGAGGAAAGATCCTAGAATGATTAGCAGCACAGGCACAATGGATACAGGCCCTGTGGATTTCAAGTCCAGGATCTCGGAACATGAGGGAGTAATCCTTGCCCTGGGGACAAAGGATGTAGTCACCCTTCCTCCCACTGCAACCATAATGGAAGCAGTCAAAATCATGACTGAAAAGAGATTCAGGCGCGTTCCGGTTACGGATCCCGGGACAGGAAGGATCGAAGGGATTGTCACTTCCGTGGATATCATCGATTTCCTGGGAGGCGGAAGCAGGAACCTGCTTGTTGAAAACCGCTACAAGGGCAACCTACTAGCTGCAATAAATGAAGAAGTAAGGCAGATTATGGAAACTGACGTTGCCTGCATTAATGAGCATGCAAACTTCGACGAAGCCGTTTCAATGATGCTCGATAGAAAGACCGGAGGGCTCCCGGTTGTGGATGACGAGATGCGGGTCGTGGCAATTTTCACCGAACGAAACGCTGTAGAGCTGATGAGCGGACTTGTGACAAACATCGGCGTCCGGGAGTACATGAGTAAAAAAGTAACAATGGTATCCACGGACACACCCATCGGACAAGCGGCAAAAATCATGGTTGAAAACGAATTCCGGAGACTTCCTGTGGTCAAAGACGGGATCTTTGCGGGGATGGTCACAGCCTCGGACATTGTTCATTTCCTTGGGAGGGGAGATGCCTTCCACAAACTGGTAACCGGAAACATCCACGAAGCTCTCGATCAGCCTGTAGGCTCAATCGTTTCAAAGGAACTGATCTGGACAGGACCTGAGACGGACATGGGAAAAGCTCTGGAAATCATGCTTGGAAAAAGAATAGGATCCCTTCCAATCCTGGAAGACGGGCTCATCCACGGCATCATTACGGAGCGCGATTTCCTGAGAGCTTTGAAAGCTTGAACTGGACTCTTAATTAAGACCAAATTAAGACCAGGTGCCCGAACTCCAAACCAAAATATCCAACTGAATAAATCCCAATCTTAACCTATAGAACCAATGCCAAATCAATACTGAATCAATGCCAAATCAATACTGAATCAATACAGAATCAATATTACGCTGAAATTCCTGTGTCGGCACTTCCGACCTGGATTCAGAATTTTTGGCAGAAGGACTTTAGATAAAAGACCCTTAAGAGGAACATTCAGGATCGGAAAGATAGGAGTATCAGGAATGTTCAGGGGTTGTTCAGGGGTTGTTCAGGAGTGCCGCTCAGGAGTTGTTCAGGAGTGCCGCTCAGGGGTTGGTCAGGAGTGCCGCTCAGGAGTGCCGCTCAGGAGTTGTTCAGGAGTGCCACTCAGGGCGCAGCTGGTTCTAAATAATATAAACTTGATGCTACGCGGACTTTGCTTTTACAAAAATTAGACAAACAACACATGAAAATTGAGAAGGTTACAACCAAAAATTAAAAACTTCACATTTGACTCAAAAACTATAATTATTGATGCTTATACATTATAAAAATGAAGGAGGTATTTCATGAATGTGGCGGACATAATGAGTTCACCTGTATATGTTATAGAATCAGATGAACCCGTGTCTCATGCAAGAAATCTGATGTTAAGACACAAGATCAGTACGCTGCTTGTCCTGAATGAAGGCAAGATGGTGGGAATAGTCACTAAATCAGACATCAGCAACCGTCTGGCTCAGGCAGAACCGCTCTGGAGGAGAAGACCCATAGACCAGATCCCTATCAAGCTGATGATGACAGAATCGGTAATCACTATCTATCCCGAAGCCTCTATATCCCAGGCAGCCGCCCTGATGCTTGAAAATGGAGTCCATGATATACCCGTGGTAAAGAATGACGTTGTCGGAATTGTTACAAGGACCGACATCGTGCGCCACGTTGCCAGAACAGAAGAAAACCTGGACACGAAGGTTTCCAGGCTGATGACAGAAGATGTTGTTTCTGTCCACAAGCATCACACCATCAACCACGTTCTCGATGAGATGAACAAGAACGAAATCGAAAGAGTGATTGTCAAGAACGACCTTGGAAAGCCTGCAGGGATCATTTCCCGAAGAAACCTTGCCTTAAACTACATCACCGACAGTGAAGGCAAACTTTCCACAAAAAATATCAAGATGGCCAGGAAATCCTCCCCGGCAGGCCAGAAAACCTACAGGTACATAAAAGAAGTACCCCTGACTGCGGAAGATATCATGTCCTCCCCGGTGGTTATGCTGGATGTAAATGAAAGCGCAAAAGAAGCCGCAAAAAAGATGATTGAAGAAGATGTTACAGCCCTACCCATTACGAACGGCGAGGAAATAGTGGGAATAATCAGCAGGACCGATATCATGAAAGCGGTGATGTAAAAGGCAATAAGAAGGCGACAAAAAAGCTATATGAGCTAAGCGTCGTGGCCTGAATAACCGGAACCATAACAGGCGACGGAAAACCGTGAAGCTGCCCACAGTGAAACAGGATGAAAAGAATAAGAACACTGAAAACGGCAGCAAGAAACGATGTAAAAACGCAAACTAGCAGAAAACAACAATTAAAAAATTCTGGATACGCATGAGGTGAATTGCATGCAAGTTAAAGATATAATGGTACAGCCACACAAGATCGATAAGTCAGACACCATATCCCACGCCCTTGATCTCATGGAGAAAAAGGACACAAAGCGTCTAATGGTAGTCCACAACGACCAGATGCTCGGTGTACTGACCATGAGAAGTCTGACCAAGGAGCTCGGAACTCGCAAGAAACTGAGCAAACCCGCATCCTCTCTGCATGTTGCAACAGCCGTATCCGACAACTTTGTAAAGGTCCTGCCGGACACCGACCTCAGCGACGCCCTCACCCTGATGAAGAAAAAAGGAGGAGTGATCGTCGTTACCAACAACGGGGACGTCCTGGGCTGGGTCACCCCGAAAGAACTTATGGAAGCAAACCGCTTTACGGGCTACGCCGGGGAAATCATGGAAAAAAACCCGATCAATGTCAGCCCCTCCGACCGGGTCAGCCACGCCAGGCACCTGATCCTCGACAACAACGTGGGCAGACTGCCTGTGGTTGAAAATGGCAAACTCGTAGGGATTGTCGCAGAAGAAGACATTGTCGCAGCCATGCGCGCCTTCAGGGACCTGGTGGCAGGCAACCAGCAGGATTCCAGAATCAAGAACCTTCTGGTAGGGGATATCATGACCCGCAGCGTGACCAGCGTCTATACCAACACTCTGCTTTCAGAAGTTGTCAAGACCATGCTGGAAAACGACTTCGGAGGAGTCCCGGTCCTCAACCTGGAAGAGGAACTTGTAGGCTTCCTTACCCGAAGGAATGTTATAAACGCAATCGCAGAATGAGTTCGATTCGAAAAGTTTGCTTTGAAAAGTTCGATTCAAAAAGGAAAAGAGAAGAGAACGTTGAAAAAAGAATGCCTGCCCCCTGCAGGGCAGGGCTTTTCTGTTTTTAAATTTGAGTTTTGATTTTGGATTGAATTTCTGCTTTTAGCTAATTTTGAAGTTTAATTATTTCTGTTTTTAACCAGATTTTGGTGTTTAAATGAATTTTCTTATTTTACCGGCTCAAAATGAGCGGTCTCCTCCGAGCAAGCCGCCCAGGAGTTCATCACCGACACCGGCAGCCCCACGCCTTTCACCCCTGTTCTGCTGGTAACTGGCTGCCGCAAAGATCCTGTCGGCAAGCCTGGAGAAAGGCAGGCTCTGCATGTACACGGTTCCTGGCCCTGTGAGGGTTGCAAGCACGACTCCTTCCCCGCCGAAGAGGGCGTTTTTGAAGTCCCGAGACCAGGTGATGTCATAACTTACGTTTTCAGTAAAAGCTGCCACACAGCCCGTGTCCACATGGTAGGTCTCTCCAGGGGCTAGTTCCTTCTTGACAATCGTGCCGCCAACATGGATGAAAGCCATGCCGTCACCCCGGAGCCTCTGCAAGATGAAACCCTCGCCTCCGAAAAGCCCGGCTCCGAGTTTGCGGGTAAAGGCGACTTCCACTTCCACACCCCGGGCAGCACAGAGGAAGGCATCTTTCTGGCAAAGCATGCTTCCCCCCATTGCGGAAAGATCCAGGGGGACAACCTTACCCGGGAACGGAGCCCCGAAAGCCACATGGCCTTTTCCCTGCCCCTGGTGGGTAAAGTTCGTGATGAAAAAGCTCTCTCCTGTAAGAGCCCTCTTCAGTCCCTTTTTCAGACCTCCCAGGAGTCCCTTGCTCTCACCGCCCATACTGGTCTGCATCTGGACTCCGGGACCCATGTACATCATTGCTCCGGCTTCTGCCTGGACGGCCTCTCCCGGGTCAAGTTCGACTTCCACAATCTGCAGGTCGTCGCCTATGATCTGATAATCAATTTCATCTGCCATTTTGATGTCTCCTTTTTGCTATCTCTTTCTGCCAGTTATTCTTTCTACTTTTACCGGCTATTTTTTGCCGCAGGTTTAAACTTCATTACTGTAAATTTAAATTTCATTAAAAATTATAGTTTCAAGACTTAAAAAGATTCTTGACATATCTATTTATGCCACATAGTTCCCTCAGGGAAAACACATAGTTCCCCCAAGGAAAACACATTATCCCTCAGGAAAAACACATTATCCCCCAGGAAAAACACATAATTCCCTGAGAGAAACAATGCGAAGGGACAACATATTTCAAGCCCGAAAGCAGATAGATATACTTATGCACACTGCGGGGAGTAGTGAAACTGTTGATGCCAGGTTTGTCGGAAAGCTGGCCGGATATTTCGGATTTGAAGAAGAAAAAATACGCCATCTTTTCGAAAAAAAATACCTTGCCCGGAACTGGGGAGAGCACGAGCACCTGTTTCGTTTCGACAAGGAGATTTCCCATATTGAAAGGGGCACATTGTTTTATGAGAAAGATGACAGTTTCGAAATGGTTCTGGGTTTCCCGAAAATACGGAGGGCCATGGTACTTTATCCAACCCTCGAGAAGCAGTTCGAAGGTCTCCGGAGCGTTGTCGTGGAAGAGAAGATGAACGGTTACAACGTCCGTGTTACCGGAGTGAACGGAGAGATCCTTGCAATTACCAGAAGCGGATATATCTGTCCCTATACCACGGAAAAGGCCAGGGGGAAATTAAACCCGGATTTCTTCAACGACTATCCGGACCTGGTGCTCTACGGGGAAATGGTGGGGCCGGACAACCCTTACGTCCCAAAAAAAATCTACGATGTCGAGTCCGTGGAGTTCTATATTTTCGACGTCCGGAAAAAAAATACTGGAGATCCTCTCCCTGCAGCCCGAAGGCGGGAAATCCTGGAAAAATACGGCTTTTTACAGGTGAAATCTTTCGGGGAAATACCCCTGGAAACGGCTCCCGGGGAAATTGCAAAAATAATCCGGAACCTGGGGAAAATAGAGCATGAAGGAGTGGTTATTAAAGACCCTGCGATGGTCCTGCCCTCTGTGAAGTACACATCTTCCCGGAGCAACTGCTCTGACCTTAAGCATGCCTTTAAGTTCTACAACGAGTCCGGAAGGGACTATATGCTTTCCCGAATAGTCAGGGAGGGGTTCCAGGCTGTGGAATGGGGAGAAAGCGAAGCCGAGTTCAAGAAACGCTGCATGCAGCTTGGGGAAAGTATCCTGACCCCTCTCCGGGATTCCGTGCAAAACGTCAAAAAAGGACAGCGCCTCTACGATGAGGTCCGGATCAGGGTAAAGGACCTGAAAACCGCCGTAGAATTCGAGGACTACCTGAAAAGGCTCGGAGTAGATTCCGTCTTCGAGAACCCTGAGCCTGTAGGTGACGAGTACCGAATAACCATCAAAAAAGTAAACAAGAGCACGAACGACAAAACCGAGGCAATCTGGAAAGGGGAACTGTGGTAACTTTGTTAGGGAAAAATTACCCAAAATCCTTTTTTCCGGGAATGCTGCCTATGAAAACTTTTTCAGGAAATTTGCCTAAGATCCTTTGTTTCCGGCAATAATATCCATGGGAACTTATTCAGGAAATTTTCCAGCAATCTTTTTTCAGAAATCATATCCTGATAACTTTTTCAGGAAAATTTCAAAAAGAAATATATTGCAGTATATTAATACCAGTGGCAGAAACAAAACCTTCTATTTACGTATCCTATATATTCACGGGATATTCACAGGAATATCAGTAACAGGATATTCACAGGAATATCAATCATAAGATATCCACAGGAACATCATTTACACAAATACCTATTCACACGACACTTAAAACAAAACACCTGAAAGGGATTCACCATGGCAAATATCGCAATTATCGGGACGGAACAGAGCGGAAGGACCACCCTTGCCGCAAACCTCGGGAAAAAAGGAACGCATTCGGACATCACCCTGTACAACAACGACAAAGAAACCCCTAAACTTGCCTTTATCGACCCCCACAGTTATCCGAAAACCCTGAAATCCCTGATCACGGCGCTGAACATTTCAGACATGGCAGTCCTCTGTATCCCCTCAACAGGCATGGACGCCCATACGGGAGAATGCATTATCGCCCTTGACCTGCTGGGTTTCAAGCATGGGATCATTGCCCTGACAAAGTCCGATACCACCCACATGTTCGCCATTGACGAACTCAAGGCAAAGATCAAACAGATCAGTGCAGGTACCGCACTGGAGGGCTGGGAATGTATCGCCATTAACACTAACAGGAGCGCAAAGAACCCCTTTGAAGGTGTGGACGAGCTCAAAGCCTTAATCAACTCCATGGCAACAGAAATTGAAGCAGAACAGGTAAAATTGAATGACCTGCCCGCCCGCGTATTCATAGACCACGCCTTTAATGTTACCGGGAAAGGCTGTGTAGTGCTCGGGGTTACCAAACAGGGCATCTCAAAGGACAAGGACAAAACCAAAATCTTCCCCCTGGACAGGGACATCGAAATCCGCTCCATCCAGAGCCACGACGTAGACATCACCGAAGCCCCCACCGGCACCAGAGTAGGGATGCGCCTGAAAAACGTCCAGGCAAAGGATATCGAGAGGGGGTTTATCATCTCGGATAAGGAGACCGTTACTACTGACTACACCCTGGAGTGCACCTTCTCGAAGTTCACCAAAAAAGTCGAACTCTCAAGCGTGCTTCACCTCTTCGTGGGCCTGCAGTCCGAACCCGTGCGCGTGGAAAAGATCCTGGTGAACGGGGAAGAAGCAAAAGAAGCCCTGCCCGGAAGTACCTGCGTGCTGGAACTCTCAGGAAACAAGAAGGTCGCCTACAGCAAAGAGGACCGCTTCCTGCTGGCAAACCTGGACCTGACCCAGCGCTTTGCAGGCTACGGTTTCTCAAAATGAGATCAGCTCTGAAAATGAGATAAGCCTGAGATAGTCTCAAATGATATAATGGAAAGAAATCAAGACCCTGTAAAAATGGTGTAAGGTAAAACTCCATGGAAAACGGTTCAGATCAGGAAAGAGCCCCCGAAGGGGAAAGTTCCCTCTACGGAAACGTCTTTCATAAAAACCTCTGCTGGCAGCGCTCCTACGAGAGGCCGGAAGAAAAAGAAATGATAATGGCCCTCTACGGCTCCCTCCGGGAAGGACTCTACAACAGCAGGCGCTTTGACCTGTCAGGCAGGTCGGAATTCCTGGGCACGGTAAGAATAGAAGGGTATGCCCTCTACTCCCTTGGCCCCTACCCTGCCGTCTACCCCTCGGAAGGAGACTCCGTACTTGCCGAAGTCCGGAAGTTTTCAGGAAAAAAGCAGCTTGAAATCGCAAAATCCATTGATTACATGGAGCTTTTCGGGGGCTACCACAGGGAATACGTGGACCTGGAAATCGGAGGGCAAAAGCTCAGGGCTATCATCTACGTTTACGACGAGGAACCCGGGACTGAAAAGGTTGAGAGTGGGGACTGGGTCGAGTACCTGGAAGGAAAAGAAGAAGAAAGGTGAAGAAGAAAGGTGAAGAAGAAAGGTGAAGAAGAAAGGTGAAGAAGAAAGGTGAAGAAGAAAGGTGAAGAAGAAAGGTGAAGAAAAAAGGTGAAGAAGAAAGGTGGAAGTGATTCCGGCCGCCCGCATTTAAGAGCAGCAGTCCAAAAATCTCGGTTACTTTTTTGTTTTCATCTATCAGAACCGGCAGACCTCACTAATTCCTTTTCCCCGATACAGCCCCCGTCGCATCAGCAACGGGCCTTTCCTAAACAAACAGCACGGTCAATAGACTCATAATCCTAAGGATTACGAGTATAATGATTCATGAGTATCTAGCTACATCAAGCCAATACACCTGAATAACCGGACAAGTTAAAGTTATACGGCATCAAAACAAATTAACAGATATGGAATCAACAGTCGACATTGAGAAAAGGCTCACAGAACTCGACAGAGAACTACATTCAATCCTTAGCACGCTTCGAAAAAAGGAGGGAAAAAGTTCAAAAGAGATTATAGATTCAGCCTGCGGAGCTTGGGGTTATGATGTCGATAGTGAAGAATTCGTTGACAAGCTCAGAAAATCTTCACGCCTGGACTGGGTAGAATGAAGTTTTTTGTGGACACATCAGTTTTTATAGACTGTCTCCGAAAAGAAACTGTTCCTTCCTCCATAGCTTTTCTTGAAAACCTCGAGGTCGGCCATTCAGGCTACACTTCATCAATAACAGTTGCCGAACTCAGTGTCGGAGCACACCTTTCGAGGAACCCTGACGCCCTCGAAAAGACCCTGGAACTGCTCAATATTGTAGAAGTAATAGACCTGGATTCAAAAATAGCAATAGACGCTGGAAAAATCTATGCAGACCTTGTCAGGAGCGGGAAGAGAATAGAATTAAACGACTGTCTGATTGCAGCAACTGCTCTTTCTCTGGGCATAAATAGGATCGTAACCAGAAATTTAAAACACTTCGTGCGCATCAGCGATGTTGAGGCTCTTGCACCTGAAGAAATTTAGTTGGAATCTGGTATCTTTGTTGCCGTCTGAATCCAATGAACTTACCATAGCAGATTTATATAACTTATTTTTTATTTTTAATTCGGCGCGGGCTCAGCAACTAAGTCCCTGTGACTTCGCACGCTTCGGGACTTCAGGCTTCGCCGGGTTTTATTCCAACTTACGGCGTAAAGTGGTAAAGTAATAAAATGGAAAGTAATTACAATTCCCTCAGGACGCGGAAACCGAGGGCACCGTTGCGGTTGCCGGGGTCGTTCCCGCCGCGGCTTGCTGACCGACAGACATCGACGTAGTCGAACCAGCCGCCGCCACGATTAACACGGACAGAGCTACTTCCATCTTCCCAGGCACTGCCATCAGATGGAGCCCCATCATAGTCATCATGCCACTTGTCCTGACACCACTCCCAGACATTTCCATGCATATCATAAAGACCCCAGGGATTTGGTTTCATCTGACCAACAGGATGAGTTCTACCTTCACGCATAATTTTGTCAATATACTTCTTCCACTCTTCACAAGTCGCATAACCACCATACCATGCATAATCTTTCAGTTTCGAGTCATCATCTCCAAAGTAATATCTTGTTGTTGTCCCGGCCCGGCAGGCATACTCCCACTCGGCTTCAGAGGAAAGACGATACTCGTCAGTTCCTTCCATTTCATTGAGCTTTTCAATAAACTCCTGGACATCATTCCAGGATACTTTTTCAACGGGTAGATCATCACCTTTGAAATAAGAAGGATTGCTGCCCATCACTTCACGCCACTGTTCCTGAGTTACTTCATATTTACCCAGGTAGTAAGACTCTTCAATCGTAACTTTATGAACAGGACCTTCGTTATCACATCTCCCTTCCTCGTCTGAAGGAGAACCCATCATAAATTCACCAGCAGGAATTTTCATGAATTCCATACCAATGGAGTTTGTGTAGTCAGATTCTGTTTCATCTGTTTCTCCGGTTCCGGTGCAACCCAGTACTCCGCAAAAAAGGAGCATAATTAGCACGGTACTGAATATTTGATTCACTCTTTCAACCATTTTATATCACCATTCAGAAGACCTATGAGCTTTTTGAAATTCTTCAACTTTATACAGCCTGTTTTTACAGATTGAAAAAGGAATTCAACGAGTTTTTCAAGAGCTATGTTTTCGAAATTTACACCTTGTTCAGCCGAGTAACCTCATCTGAGAGTTTCAGGAATAAAGATATTTTTATTTCAACTCTGTGTTTTTCTGCAATAAGTTAAATAGTTAAAATCAAATGATAGCCTACGCTGAGCTCCCTCAGGATAACTTTAGTTTATAAATTTTTCATTTTTAGAGTGAGCAGGACATTTGAGACGAAAACCCTGGCTCACCTGATAAGAAAAAAGTGCAATGAAATGAAAGTGAACAGCTTTTACTCAATTAAAAAATAATAAAATTCTTCGTTTACAGATTCCTTAAAAATTCAAGGCTTTTGACCCCTTCTTCTACAGAAGCCATTTCCGTAACAAAGATCCCTTTATAATCCGAGAGTTTTTCCATGACTGATTTCCAGTCCACAGTGCCTTCCCCCAGGGGGAGGTGCTCGTCTTTTTCTCCCATGTTGTCGTGGATGTGCACGTGAGAAATCCGGTCTCCCAGCTGGTCCAGGAACTCGTCTATAAGCCTCACGGTGTTGGCATGCCCCACATCAAAGGTGAAACCCACGTTATGGCTTCCGACGGCATCGAGCATCTCATGCATTTCATCCGGGTATTTCCCAAAGATTTTGGGGAAATCGGGCATGTTTTCAACGGCTACCAGGATCCCGAAATCCGCGGCAAAGTCGCAGATCTCCGTAAGGGAGGCAAGGTTTGTCTGGTAGGCCTCATACGGGACCTGCGCCCCGTAGGGAGAGAGGTAGCCGGGGTGGACCACTGCCAGGTTAACGTAGTTCGAGGCCAGGGTCAGATAGTGCTTCATCTGACGGATGACCTCCCCCCGGATGGAATCGTTCAAACCTGCCAGATTCATGTCCGAGAAGGGCAGGTGCAGGGTCAGCTCCAGGTTTGTGGTCTCATGAATGTTTTGCACGTTCTGGATGGTCTTACTGTTCAGACACTGGGAACCTTCCTGCACTATCTCCCAGCCCGTATACCCGTGGTCTTCAAGCGTGTAGGCCCATTTGAAGGGGTCTTCAACAACCGACCGCGAAGAAAAACTGATTCGATGAAGCTGCATGACGACAATTCATTCCTTTTCCATTGATTTGCATAGAAGTGCGGGACGTAAAGATGTAGGACGTAAAGATGTAGGACGTAAAGATGTAGGACGTAAAGATGTAGGACGTAAAGATGTTGGCGGGAAATCAGATATAATTAACTTTTCAGTCCCTTTCCACGTAGTCCATTCCCACTTCAACAACCGGTTTCCCGTCTTCGGTAAGAGGCAGGAGCCACTCAAAAAGACGCTCCATTTCCTCGGGAGAGTCTGCCCTGACGCTGACCTCAATTGACCCTATAGGCTCTTTTTCTGCGGGAACACTGGGGACCCCCACAAAAGCCGCCTGCTTGTTGAGCAAAAAGTTAACAGAGAGGCCGTCAGAGGAGAGACCTTTATTGAAGGCTTTATTGCGCATGCTGTCTATGATAGATTCCCTGCGGATGAGCCCGTGCAGGGTAAACAGGAGGTCAAAACCTCCCTCCCCTGAGAGGTAAAAGGAAGGTAAAGACCCGGCATCTCCTGATTCGGATTTTTCGGCTTCGGAAGCTATCCTTTCAATTTCAATACCTGAAAAAAGCTTCAAGATTGCCCCGGAAACCTTTTCAGGATCTTCTGTGGGATATACGGCTGCTGAAACCTCGACGTGTATCATGAATTAACTCCTTAACTGATAGAATTACTACATGGATTTGGCTGATAGACCTGATCCGTGGGTTCATACTAATGGTTTACATGAGCAAGGTTATTAAATGAATTACTCTGTAAATGAATTACTCTGTAAATGAATTACTCTGTAAATGAATTACTCTGCCGGATTTTCTCCGGAATAGTTTTTCAGGACTGCAATAACTTTCTCTTTGAAGACTTCAAGAGTGGAATCATTTTCGATTTCGGCATTTGAAGCTATGATGGCGTCTCCCATACCCCAACCAAGTTCACGCTCGTCCCTGTTGCGGAGGCCATCAATACTGTCCATGTCATCACTTCTGCCTCGATTCTGAACCCTATCAAAACGGGTATCAAGGGGAGCGTAGATGGCAACCAGGACAAACTTTTTTCCAAATTCCCTCCTGAAGCATTCAAGTTCGGCAATCCCGCGAACCCCGTCCACGACCAGGAGTTCCGAGTCTGTCTCCTGGATCTGGGAAATGCAACGTTTGGCAACGGCGTCCATGCCTTCACATTTCCGGAGATCCGTTGCAACCATCCCGGTGTTGGCGTCACTGGGCTCAAGCCCCCGTCTCAGCACTTCCTTTCGGATCACGTCCCCCATGTTAACCACGGGAATGCCCATTTCAACGGCAGTCCTGGCAGCTTCGGATTTTCCTGAGGCAGGCATGCCTACGAACGCTATGATCTTCATTATAAATTATCCTTTAATTTGAACCTTTTAATTTGAATCGTGAAACGTACAGGCCGATTTATAAAGTTTATAATATGATCGTAGTCAAACCACAGGATCATATATATTATTTCCTGAACGAACGAAAAAAAAGAAGAAAGCTAATAAAAAAATGAAAAAAAGAAGAAAACGACTCGCAAAAGTTCTAGCAGAGCCGGTAAAAGACTCTGGTGGATTTTTTTCTGAATGACAGTGAGAAGGAATAAAGAAAGAAAGGAAGAAAGGAAGAAGGGAAGGGATGGAAGAGGGTCTTAGAGAAAGCCTTTGAAAAAGGCCTGGAGAACCTGCCCAATGCCCGATTATAAAATATAAACCTCTTTCATGAGAACATCTTGTTAAAGACGGAGGTTTTGAAGTCAACCAGAGGCTTTAACCGATAATCCTCAAGGAGCACCTTGCGGGTGTTTTCCACGGGAACGCTAAGGGAAATTTCCTTTGTCCGGCCGTAGCGGCCTTTGCTTACCACAACTGCGTTTACAATGCCCAGCATGTCGAGTTCGGACATGAGGTCCGTTACCCTGCGCTGAGTCAGGATATCCACGTCGATGTGATGACAAAGCTGCCTGTAGACGTTATACATTTCCCCTGTGGTGATGTTCTTGCCTTCCTTACCCCGGTTCCGGAGCAGGATGATGCTGTAAAGTACGAGCTTGGACTGAGTGGGAAGGGTCCTCACCACTTCCACCACGCGGTCGACTTCAATCTTTTCCTGGGCACGGCGCACATGCTCTTCAAGGACCTGGGGATGATTTTCCCGCTCGGTAATTTCCCCTGAAACTCTCAGGAGGTCAAGAGCTCTCCGGGCATCCCCGTGTTCCTGAGCAGCAAAGGCAGCACAGAGAGGGATTACCATCTCACCCAGGACCCCTTCGTTATAGGCCATCTTAGCCCTCTGCTTCAGGATATCGCTGATCTGCTCAGCGTCGTAGGGCGGGAAGATCAGTTCTTCCTCTCCCAGGGAACTCTTGACTCTCGGGTCCAGAAACTCCGTAAACTTCAGGTCGTTGGACACCCCGATCATGCTGACCTTGGCCTTGCGCAGGTCCGTGTTGATCCGGGAGAGGTTGTAGAGGACATCATCCCCTTTCTTGATCAGCTTATCAATCTCGTCCAGAATTATGATAATGACCTGATCCCTGGAATCAATCGCTTCCTTGAACTTCATAAAGACCTGATCCGTGGGCCACCCGGTCATAGGGACCTCTTCCTCAAAATGCCGGGCAAGGTTTGCAAGAAGCCGGTACTGCGTGTCGATGACCTCACAGTTGATGTAGACCACCGAGCAGAAGATTGACTTGTCTTCGCTCACCCTTTCCAGTTCTTTTCCCACATAGCGGGTCACGGCAGTTTTTCCGGTCCCTGTTTTTCCGTAGATCAGCACGTTGGAAGGAGTCTCCCCCCGCAATGCAGAGACCAGAATGGTTGCAAGGCTATTGATCTGTTCATTCCGGTGGAGTAACAGGTCCGGAGTGTATGAAGGTCGAAGGACCTCTTTGTTTTTGAAAATTGACTGTCCGTCAAGTAATTTTTCGAACAGCCCGTCTAATGATTGAGCTTTCATCATGGATGACCCTCTTCTTGCAACAAATTAATCGCAAACAACTGGAATGTATTAGGAGTGGATTCGCACAATTTTAAACCACTACGAGCATTTTACAACTTCATTTTCAAACGATTTAATTTAGCAGCTTCAAACTTGAAACCTGCAGTTTAAATCTACAGCTTTCTGGATCCGGAGATCAAGTTAGTCGTTGGGGTTAATTTAGTCGTGAACGCAGGAATTACATGCAAATTTCGATGTATTATGATTCGATGTATTATGATTCGATGTATTATGATTCGATGTATTATGATTCGATGTATTATGATTCGATGTATTATGATTCGATGTATTATGATTCGATGTATTATGATTCGATGTATTATGATATCCGGAAGCATCGGATTGCAGAAATGTCATCCCGGGATTCTGTAATTACGGGTTCTGAATCTTGAGGACCTCGGAACCGGAGCTCTTTGAATCAGGCAATCTTCATACCCTGGGAATGACAGGTAAGTAGAGTTTTTTCACGGGGGGGTCATAAAAACCAGACCCTATGTAAGATCTAATTAATTTCCACGGTTTTTCCATGCCTGATCCCATCTCCTGCTCCTCCGAATTAACTTCCTTACCAATGGAATAGTGGAGAGAGATACCAAGCATTGTATTAAAGTGTTATTTGTAAGTTTTTTGAATCGGAAGATCCATTTTTTAACCATTCACTCCTGATTGAAATTTAGCAAAAAGGATCCTGTGAATGGAAATGGAGTTTCGATTATAGACAAAGACCTGGCAATCGGAGTTCAACAATAGGGATTCCGCAGTCTTTGCACCATAAGCCGATTTGCGGACATAAAGTCTTCAGGAACCTCAAATCCTGATAACTTCCTGCACCCTTCCCTCCTCTTTGACCAAAATTTAAGGTGATATCGGTATATAAATAACCGACATAGGATCACATTTGCAGTAGATGCAATGGAAGTAAACCTTATTAATAGTTATGGTGAAGACCCCCCCGTTTCCAATGGAAATGGCTGAGACCTTCAAATCCCAAGCTAAAAACAATAGGAAAAGGCATTCTTAAGATTGAAGTAAAAATTTGGAGATCAGACCATAAATGGGAGATTGATGGAGATTGAGGCCGAATCCCCTCTTTCGGGTGGAAAAAATTAGAAAAATTATAACCCCTTCATTTCCACTGAAACAATAAAAATTTTTTTTATATGAGATAGTAATATTAAAATCAATTGTATGAAAATAAAAAAAACACCAAGGTTAAAAACAACGGCATAAAAAGCAGGAGTAAATTTAGGAAATCAGAAGTAACTTTAGGAAAAAGCCATTCAATCTCTCGACCCTAACTATATAAAATTATTTTCTGAAATTTTGTACAATGACAGGTAAAATAATGAAAAATTCAAAAAACTTATAAAAATATAGAGATACATGGATGTATTCAAAAATGTGGACAATCAGGTATAAAAATATACAGCTGTATTGCAGTACGAAAAACCCTAATTAATAAAAAATAATTAAATAAGTCAGTTTCCAACCCCTGATTTGCCTAAAAAAATAAAAAGTCCTTGAAATATGGATTTTTAATAACAAAGCAGGGCTTCAAATTCAGATTTGCTGTATAGATTTGCTGTATAGATTTGCTGTATAGATTTGCTGTATAGATTTGCTGTATAGATTTGCTGTATAAATTTGCCGTATAAATTTGCCGTATAAATTTGCTGCATAGATTTGCTGTGTTAATAATTATTGCATAAATACTACTGAATGTATCTTGAAGGTATATTTGCTTCAAATTAGGAATCGCAATTCAAAAATCTGAAACATAGCTGTCTAGAACGAATTTGTATAAAAGAATCACAAATAGAACAACCGATAGAAAAAAGTTACAAATGGAACAGGTTATAAAAAAGTTACAAATGGAACAGGTCATAAAAAGGGATTTGGAAATTAAAACCTTTAAAGATTCGTTAAAAATCTTCAAAACCCTTTAAACTCTTTAAACTCTTTAAACTCTTTAAACTCTTTAAACTCTTTAAACTCTTTAAACCCTTTAAACTCTTTAAACCCTTTAAAAAAATGGAGTTGAACAATGGTATCGGATAGTTTTAGTATCATACTTATTTTTGCTTTATATCTACTCTTCATGATCTCTATCGGGGTTCTCTATTATCGAAAAACTGAGAATCTCGCTGATTATATCCTGGGAGGCAGAAAACTGAACAGCTGGGTTACAGCTTTAAGTTCCCAGGCCTCAGACATGAGCGGCTGGTTGCTACTCGGGCTTCCCGGATATGCCTATCTGGCCGGGATGGAAGCCATCTGGATCGGGATTGGTCTAGCTGTCGGGACTTACCTTAACTGGAAGTTTGTGGCTAAGAAACTGCGCCAGTACACCCAGATTGCAGGCGACGCGATCACTATCCCCGTGTACTTCGAAAACAGGTTCAGGGATGATACCCATGCCCTCAGGATTATTTCAGCCATCCTGATTCTGGTCTTCTTCCTGCTTTATACTTCCTCGGGACTGGTGGCCGGAGGAAAGCTCTTTAACACCGTTTTCGACATCCCCTACCAGCAGGCCCTTCTAATCGGTGCCCTGGTGATAATCAGTTATACTTTCCTGGGAGGGTTCATGGCTGTCTGCTGGACCGACTTCTTCCAGGGTGCACTTATGATCTGCGCCATCGTCCTGGTGCCTTCTATGGCCATGAAAGGAATGGGTGGATATGGCTCAACCTTGGACCTGATCCAGAGCATTGACCCCCAGCTACTCAACCCCTGGACTGCCCTTGCCGGAGGCGCAATCCCCCTGGTCTCAAACCTGGCATGGGGACTCGGATATTTCGGAATGCCCCACATCCTGGTCCGTTTCATGGCCATCGAATCTCCCGATAAGATCAAGCAGGCAAGGCTCATTGCCATGGTCTGGGTCGTAATTTCCCTGATATTCGCCGTCGTCGTGGGACTTGTAGGAAGGGCCTACCTCCACCCCGAATTCCTGGGAGCCGGGGGCAGTGAAACGATTTTCATGGTCCTGGTCAACACCATGTTCACTCCGGTAATCGCAGGAATCCTGCTTGCAGCCATCCTTGCGGCTATCATGAGTACCGCTGACTCCCAGCTCCTTGTGGCTGCATCCGCCTTTACGGAAGATATCTACAGGATCGTCATGAAAAAGGACGCCAGCGAAAAAGAACTGGTCTGGCTCGGCAGGCTCGCCGTTATCGCAATTTCCACAATCGCCTACATGATTGCCAGGGACCCGAACAACTCGGTTATGGGCCTTGTTTCCTATGCCTGGGCAGGTTTCGGAGCAGCTTTCGGACCGATAATTATCTTCTCCCTCTTCTGGAAGCGAACCACCAGGAACGCAGCTCTGGGAGGAATGGTTTCCGGCGGCCTCATGGTTATCCTCTGGAAGCAGCTTTCAGGTGGGATCTTCGACCTCTATGAAATCGTGCCCGGTTTTGTCCTCTCATGCATCGTAATCTACGTCATAACCATCCTGGACAAGGAAGGCCCCTCAGCAGAAATCCAGAAAGAGTTCGACCGCGTAAAGCAGATGTGAGCCACCGGGTAAAAATCACAAAAAAGATGTCGAACCCCTGAAGCATAAATATTCAATTCTCTGAAAAACGAAAATAAAAAGAAGACAAAAATAAGAAAAACGGCAAATCTGATCTATCAATATAATCTTCCTGAAATAAGATGGAACCAAGATGGAACCGGGGAGAATTAACTGATAGATCATTTTTATAACTTTTTTCCACCTGAGTCATCTCAGATTTTATTTTTTTCTCCAGATTTTTCCCCAGATTTTTCTCCAGATTTTTCCCCAGATTTTTCCCACATATTATATAGTCAAAAACGCAATGATCGCAACAAATCTATTTAAAATTCCTCAAAAAATTCAACGCTTTGAGTTTTGGTTAGTTAAGACCTTTCAGTTCGTTAACTTAAATTCAAAATTTTTTTATTTTGATGGAAATTAATAAGTTAATAAGCGAGAATCTGGAAATATTTCTGATTTGAATTGTTCCTAAGAATTTGTCTATTCTATTGTCTATTCTATTGTCTATTCTATTGTCTATTCTATTGTCTATTGTCTATTCTATTGTCTATTCTATTGTCTATTCTGTTCTCTATTCTATTCTATTCTATTCTATTCTATTCTATTCTCTATTCTCTATTCTATTTCTAAAAATTCGGCCTGAACTGTCAATTTCACCTAGATTGAAGAAAGCGACTTAACAAAAGTGAAGAAAGATTGGAAAAGACAAAAATTGGAAAAGACAAAAATTGGAAAAGACAAAAATTGGAAAAGACAAAAATTGGAAAAGACAAAAATTGGAAAAGACGAAAACTGAAAAAAATTCAAAGATTCTAGTTTGCTAATCTCTTTCAATTTTGATCTTTTTCTCTTTCTAAATGTAAAAAGATAAATTTGTAAAGATAAAAGATCTGTTATGTAGACCCCTTTATTTCCAGTGCAACCTTTAAATAAGACCGGGAGGGTATGATTTCCACTGGAGGGGGTTTGGAGTTTTGGGTAACAAAATAAAACAAAGTTTTATTTAGTTATGGTAACAAAATAATGTTGTTGTGTTATAACATTAATTGTATATATATTTTGTTAAAAAAAAGTTAATTTTGTGGAAGGATTTAAGATAAAATGGAAAAATGAAAAAATGAAAAAAAACATTGCTAAGTTTCATTTTATTAATTTGCGTTCTCCATCAGAAACGTTCTCCAGTGGAAACCAAGGGGTCCCCCTCTACAAACTTATTAATAAAATCCTGTTTTTTACTCTCGTTCTAAAGTTATTTTTTAATTCTTTTTTTTTCCAGGTAATCAAAACAACTAACCTCATACAAATTTTAAAAAATTCACATTGGAGTGTCTTGAGCATTCCATCTTCCTGTAAGAATTTTCATAAACCCATTCCATAAGTATTTTAAATAGAATTGTTTTTAGTTTATCCATATGAATGAGCAGGGTCTTTCTGAAAAAGAGGTTTTATCCCTCCTGAAAAAGGCGAAATCAGAGGATACGGATTATTATCGTGTTTTAAGTTCAATGTGCACTCATCCCCATGCAATTGCAGCGGAGGCTCACATGCTTTTTATTGAGGCCAACCTGGGAGATCTCGGGCTCTTTCCGGGAACTTATGGTTTTGAAAAGGAAGTCATCAGCATGCTGGGAGAGTTGCTCCATGCTCCTTCCCTTAGAAATTCCGGGAAGTTTTCCGACGGGGAGTTCTGTGGTTATCTTACAACCGGGGGGACAGAATCCAATATCCAGGCAATCAGGGCAATGAAGAACCTGAGTGCTCACAGAAAACCGCAGATCACAAATCCCAACATCGTAATCCCGGATTCGGCTCATTTTTCTTTTGATAAGATCGCAAATATGCTTGGAATAGAGATCCGAAGGGCTGGTCTGGATCCTGAGTTCAGGGTTGACCTGGCTTCCGTGGAAAAACTGACCGATAAAAATACCATAGGGCTTGTGGGAATAGCCGGAAACACGGAATTCGGACAGGTAGATCCTATAGAAAGTCTCTCTGAACTTGCGCTTGAAAAGGACCTTTTCCTGCATATTGATGCTGCTTTTGGGGGTTTTGTAATTCCCTTCCTTGAAAAGTCATATCCTTTCGACTTTGAAGTGCCAGGTGTTACTTCCGTCGCCATTGACCCGCACAAGATGGGCCTTTCCACAATTCCCTCGGGCGCTCTGCTCTTCAGGTCGCACAGCTTCCTCGATTCCCTTCAGGTCAAAACTCCTTATCTCACCACAAAATCCCAGTTCACCCTCACAGGCACCCGAACCGGGGCCTCAGCTGCTGCAACCTATGCTGTGATGAAGCACCTCGGAAGGGAAGGATACAGGAAAAACGTGGAATACTGCATGGAGCTTACTGAAAAACTTGTAAAAGGTGCAAGAAAACTAGGCTTCTATCCCCTGCTCACCCCTGTCATGAACGTCGTCGCCCTCGGTGTGCCTGAACCTGACCTTGTCCGGGAACAGCTCCATGAAAAATTTGGCTGGAACGTCTCAATTGTGCGCAGCCCCAGAGCCCTCCGCCTCGTCCTCATGCCCCACACTACAACCCAGGATATCGAAGAATTCCTGAAGGCTCTGGAGAAGGTAGTAGCAGAACTTTGAAACGGCTTCGGACTTTGAAAGAGCCTTAAAATACCTTAAACTTTGGATTAGCCTTTCTCTGAGTTAGCTGAAAATACCTTAAACTTTGGATTAACCTTTCTCTGAGTTAGCTGAAAATACCTTAAACTTTGGATTAACCTTTCTCTGAGTTAGCTGGTTTTTTAGTTAGCTGGCTTCTAGTTAATCGATGGTTCTGAAGCAACCAGTGACTTTGGAATATCGGTAGATTTTAAGTGGATTGGGTTTCAAGCGGCTTGCATCTGAGCGCAGGCTATTCGGTCAGGTTTTTATTCTAACTATGTGAATGGTCGGATCTGATCTTATACGATCTTTTTTTCAGGTCACTCTTTTGGACTTCAGTTTATGTACAGTAAATATCTATAGGGTTATTATGTACAGTAAATATCTATAGGATTATTATCAAAGTAATAAATGGGGATTTGAGTAGTACATGGGATTTGAGTAGTACATGGGGATTTGAGTAGTACATGGGGATTTGAGTAGTACATGGGGATTTGAGTAGTACATGGGGATTTGAGTAGTACATGGGGATTTGAGTAGTACATGGGGATTTGAGTAGTACATGGGATTTGAGTATATTATGTATCTTCGGATCAGGGATCTCCTGATTAAAATTATCTTAATGAGAGGGGGATTTTATTTATGCAATCTTCATTGAAAATCGGAAGTGTAATGGGCATACCAATCAAGCTACACGTTACTTTTCTCCTGATATTGCCCGTTTTTGCGTACGTCTTTGCGATCAATCCGCAGCCTTTCGGGTTTTCGGGGGTTGAGCCTCCGCTGACCAGATATGCGCTCTCGACACTGACAGCTATCCTGCTCTTTGTGTCCATTCTTCTGCATGAACTTGCACACTCCTACCTGGCGATGCGGTACGGGGTCAATATTGACAGCATTACACTCTTCCTTTTCGGGGGTGTTTCGTCGATGGAAGAGATGCCAAGGGTACCTTCACAGGAAGCAAAGATGGCGTTTGCAGGGCCTTTAACGAGCCTGGTGATAGGTTTCGTTTGTCTTTTCGTTTACGGAACCTTCATATCTCCTAACTCGGCGCTTGCGGAGAACCCCTTTTTCCTTACAATCTGGATCCTCGGGGCAATGAATTTGGTGCTTGGAGTCTTTAACCTCCTGCCTGCTTTTCCCATGGACGGGGGCCGGGTGCTTCGGGCTCTTTATGCCAGGAAAATGTCGTACGTAAAGGCTACCCAGAGTGCGGCAGCTGTCGGGAAGTTCTTTGCAATCCTTATGGCTATTTTCGGTATTCTGATTGGCAACCTCTGGTTCCCCCTGATAGCCCTTTTCATCTATGTCGGGGCATCGGAAGAAGAACGTTCCACTCAGGCTTCGGTGACCCTCGAAGACATATTTATCCGGGATATAATGACTCCTGTTGTGGTCTCGGTCCACCCTTCCATGAGTGTTGAAGACCTGGTTCACTTCATGTTCGAAAATAAACACATGGGTTACCCTGTCATGGAAGGCGGTGTCCTGAAAGGAGTAGTGAGCTTTACTGATGTCCAAAGGGTTCCCATACTCGAGCGGCCTGTACTTCTTGTCTCGGATATAATGACTAAAGATATTGTATCCATACCCTCTGATGGCCATGCGACCGATGCTTTGAAACTGGTCTCGAGCCGGAATATCGGTAGGCTCCTTGTCATTGATAACGGGAATCTGGTTGGAATCCTTTCCAGGACAGATCTTGTACGGACCCTGAAGCTAATGAGTGAGTGAATTCTTACAAATGAGTTCTTACAAATGAGTTCTTACAAATGAATTCTTACAAATGAGTTCTTACAAATGAGTTCTTATAGGATCCATAACTGGATAGGTTCTTACAAATGAGTTCTTATAAGATCCATAACTGGATAGGTTCTTACAAATGAGTTCTTATAAGATCCATAACTGGATAGGTTCTTGCAGGATTGAGTTCTTACTGTTCAAGATTCTGGAAAAAATTTCAAGGAGCAAAAAATTATAAATTGCTGGCAGGTAATTACCATACTCCAGATCTTTAAATCTTTAAACGAAGCGGTTTCAGGGTTCAGAAAAATTTTTCTCTTTTCTGGGCCGCCGCAACAGAGAGACTGATAATGGAAAAATCCGATGTCACAGATTCTCAGGACAGAGAGCCTGAGTACTACTTTCAGAGTTCTTCTCAGGATTCTATATACTCTGTGGATGAACTTGCTACCAAATCTGCGGAAGGTGATGTTTCTGCAGGAAAGTCTGAACTTTCTAATTCTTCAGCCTCCGAGCCGGAGAATGCCGAGGCGGAGGTACTTGAATCTGCGGCTGAGGCAGGAACTGTGGTCGAGGGAAAGCTGGACCTGAGCTCCGGCTTTGTTGCAGAACCTTTGGCCGGTTCAACTCCCGTTTCAAAGTTTCAGTCCACTCCGGGGGTTCAGGTTGTTGAGACCCGGGAGGCTGAGCGTCAGCCTTCGAAAATAGTGATCATAGGTACCGCTCATGTTTCGGAGAAGAGCGTGGAAGAGGTCAGGACAACAATCAGGAAGTTAAAGCCTGATATTGTGGCTGTTGAACTCTGCCGGGGGCGCTATGATTCCCTGAAGGGTAATGTCCAGGAGACGCAGCTCCCTATTAAAGATATCCTGGGTGGAGGAAAGGTCTACTTTTACCTGATCCACTGGCTGCTTGCCTATGTCCAGAAGAAGATCGGGGAAGATATGGGTGTCAAACCAGGTTCCGAGATGCTTATGGCAATTGAGGAGGCTGAGGCTGCAGGAGCTAGGGTAGCCCTTATCGACCGGGACATCCAGATTACGCTCCAGCGTTTCTGGGGTAGGATGAAGTTCCTTGAAAAAATCAGAATGCTTGGTTCTCTTGTCGGAGGGTTGATCGGAATCGGGAAAGGAGCTGATATCGATATTGACAGCATCACGGAACAGGATGTGGTCACGGCCCTTGTTAGTGAACTCAGGGACTTTGCCCCGACTGCGGCCGAAGTCCTGATAGATGAGCGGGATGCTTACCTTGCAGGTAGCATTCTCAGGACAGCAGCAGGAGGGAATAAAACTATTGTTGTGGTTATAGGGGCAGGGCACAAGCCCGGGGTTCTCAAATACCTCCAGGAACCGAAGAGCATTCCTCCCCTGCGCAATCTCATGGAAATCCCTAAAAAGCGCTTCAGTGCAGGCAAAGCAATTGGTTTCGGGATTGTCGCCCTGGCCATAGCGGTGTTTTTGCTCCTGTTCCTCTCGGGCACACCTCTGGAACTCCTGCTAATAGCGTTTGGCTGGTGGTTCCTTATCAACGGAACCCTGAGTGCGGCCGGGACTCTGCTCGCGGGCGGTCACCCCTATTCCATTGTCACGGCTTTCCTGGTGGCCTGGCTGACTTCCCTGAACCCCATGATGGCCGCAGGCTGGTTTGCCGGTCTCGTCGAAGCAAAACAGCGTAACCCGACCACCGAGGACATAAAGGCTCTTGCAGGGATCGATACCTTCGGGGAAATGTTCAAAAACAGGTTTATGCGAGTCCTTCTGGTAGCCAGTTTTGCAAACGTAGGCAGTGTGATAGGGACCTTCCTGGGTGCCTATGTCATGGTACAGGTAACCGGCATCGACCCGCGGGAAGTTATCCTTTCAGGTTTCAGTGCCCTCGGGCTCTGATTCTCTTTTTTTAGCTTCGGGTTCTGATTCTCTTTTTTCATTCCTACTTTTCTTTTTCCTTGAAACAAGATTCATTCGGACTCACAAACGGAGTCACAGACTTCTGTTTTTACTTTTTCCCTCCTGAAGAAATTCCTAGTCGTGCACACGACCCATCTCCAGTGCAGGATTAGATGGATGGCTATGGCAACTGTCATCAGTATCGCTGATTTGTTGTGAATCCAGGTCCATGTAGCCTTTGTGAGCCCCATGTAGACGACATACATCCCACGGGGGATTCCCGAAGGTATGAAAAAGTACATGAAAAAGCCAGTGAAGGCTACGATTAGAAACAGAGCTGTCAGGCAAAAGTCCACTATGTAATTGAGTTTGGTTCTGTTCAGTTTTTTCACTCCCGTCTATTTTTTGATTTTTTCAGTTTTACACTCCAATTCATTGATTTACTGGTGTTAAAAATCATACTTCTTGAATTCCTCATGGCAAGTATGTCTTAAGGGTTCTGTCCTGAAACGCAATATGCACTTATCTGCATATTCTAAAAGTAATAATAACCTGAAAAATAAAAAGAGTATGGGATAGAGAAATTGAAACAAGTAAATGAGTAAAAAAAGAAGTAAAAACAGAAATGAGTTGTGTAAAAGGGGATAAGAAATGGGGAATAGGGAAAAAGAAAAGTGTAAGAAATAATGTGAAAAATGTAAGGTTGAAAACGAAAAGTATAAGAAATGATGTGAAAAATGTAAGATGGAAAACGAAAAGTATAAAAAAGTATATTATTGGTGTAGTAGGGAAAAAGAAAAGGGTATTAGGGGAAATAAAAAGTTATGCTATAAAAAGAAAACAATGGGTGATAAAAGGCAGAGTGAATAAGGAGTAGTGGAGCAAGAAAAAACACATTTCAGAAAAGTGGAACAAGAAAAAACACATTTCAGAAAAGAAATAATACTAAAAAATACATAAAAAGGAAGAAAAAAGCAGCAGGGCTCAGAAGAGCTCGTGCAGCTTGAACTGGTACTTACCGAGTTTTCCACCGTAGTTTCCTGCTGTGATCTTCTTTATGCCAGGGACGGTAACTGCGGCTTCAATTCCGATTTTCATTGCCTTCTTGATGCTTTCCTCGTCAAGCCCGTTGATGACGATTTCGTATACGGAGTTGACGTCGGCAGGAATTTCGGTGCCTTCTACCGTGTTCTTGATGGAGGGGCAGAACTTCTCGTTAGCGGTGGCTTTCATGAACTTGTAGTTGTTTGCTCCGGACTTGGACCCGCTGGCCACGATGCCTCCAGGGAAGGGGGTGATGCTACCTTCAAGTTCGCCAATTGCGTCCACTGCAGCTTCGGCTGCGGTGAGAGCGCTCATCTGGGAGTCTCCGAAGATGAAGAAGTTTCCGCCGGCAATCCCGCTGATGCCTCCGATGTTTTCCTCGGCCAGGAAGTCCCCTTCCATGATAGGGATCTTGAAGACTTTCTTGCCTGCGATTTCGGTTTCAGATTCTGTCCCGTCTGCGAAGAACTTAAGTTTGAATCCTATGTTGAACTGTTTCTCAGCGTCAGGGAGCCCGTTGAAGACTGCGGTGGTTGGCGCGGTCAGCACGCACTGTCCGATCCTTTCGAGGAGCTGCTCGTCGAGTGCCTTGTATCCGAAGGTGCAGATCTGGACGTAGACTCCGGGCCTGCCGTCGGGGGTCTCGCTCGGGCTTGCAAACCTTTCGATCCCGGCTTCTGCAGGGCACATGATAACTGAGGTCCCAAAGCCGGTAGCTTCAGTGGCTGCCACCTGAGCCCAGCGCTTTGTTGCACCGGTTATGAGGACTCTTGCAATCTTGATCGGAAACGCTTCTGCATATGTATCTTCGATTTCTACGCCATTGAGTTCTATAAAAATCCCTCGCTTTTTTGGTCGATTTATGTTATTTTGCTGTTTTCGTTTTACCGTTATTCGATTGTTATCGCTGTATTGGGATGTTCTTTACTGTACATATCTTACTGTACATATAATATCGCATGTACCAATATAGCAAGGCGGATTCTGTTCAATAATGTCCGGCGCTGTTATCTGTTTGCATCTGTTAGCAACGGTCTGAAACTGTCTGACGTTGCTCCTGCCAGTCTGCCGGCATCCTGAACACAGCCACATGGAAGTATACCTGCGACATGGAAGTATACGTGCGATTTTCTGCAGTTCATCTGCGAGTTTTCTGCAATTTCCTCCCATCATTTGCAGTTTCAATCGCAACTATCACCCGTTTACGCAGTACATGCTAAACTTTGTAATACTATTCGTATTATTAATGTCAATTATAATATTTATATTGGATATATAATTTTTCAGAGAAATGGAAATGGACCTTTTTTCAAAGAAGTTTTGAATGACCTTGAAGATATTCTTGTAGTTCAATTCAAAGGAATTGGTGTAATGAAGTAGTGTAAAGAAGTAGTGTAAAGAAGTAGTGTAATGAAGTAGTGTAATGAAGTGGTGTAATGAAGTGGTGTAATGAAGTGGTGTAATGAAGTGGTGTAATGAAGTGGTGTAATGAAGTAGTGTAAAGAAGTAGTGTAAAGAAGTAGTGTAAAGAAGTAGTGTAAAGAAGTAGTGTAAAGAAGTAGTGTAAAGAAGTAGTGTAAAGAAGTAGTGTAATGAAGTGGTGTAATGAAGTAGTGTAAAGAAGTGGTGTAATGAAGTAGTGTAAAGAAGTGGTGTAAAGAAGTGGTGTAATGAATTAGTGTAATGAATTAGTGTAATGAATTAGTGTAATGAATTAGTGTAATGAATTAGTGTAATGAATTAGTGTAATGAATTAGTGTAAAGAAGTGGTGCTTATATTCGATTGTACGTTCACTTCCTAAGTACAACCTTAAATCTCTTTGCAGCCATGGCGAGCGCTTTTTACAAAAAGAATTCCGGTTGAGGTGTCCAGTATTATTGTGCGTCCGTAATTTTTCCCGGTGTCATCTGCGATAATCGGAATACCGAACTCATCTAAGGTCATTTTAGCACATTTTACGTTTCTTTCTCCTATGTTCAAAAAAGTATTCGGAAACATGCTTGCTCCGCCGACGATTTTTGCTTCGAGTCTTTTTCTGGATGCTCCTGTTTTTATCGTTTCTTCTATCAGGTACTCTATTCCCGAGTCTGCATACTTTGCAGGGTTGCTCTCAAGGCTATTCCCCTTAGAGCTTGGAAGCATGACATGGACAAGACCTCCTACCTTCTCTTTCCGGTCATAGATCGTTATTCCTACACAGGAGCCAAGTCCTGAGGTTTTTAGTCTTACGGGGCTTCTAGCTACTGCAAAGTCCCCTATCCCCACGATGATCAAGCTGGAATCAGGCATATAGGGCATTTTTCAAAGGCCTCCTTTGTGCGGAATATGATTGATTTTTGCCTTCATCCGGAACCCATTAATGGCAGGCCTGTCGGGTGAAAATGTCTGAACTTGAGAGAGCATGGAAACACACTTCAAATTTTCATGGTCTATTTAGCATTTTATTGATCTTTTCTAAGAGGTAATCCAGGGAAACCGGATCAAATAGGGTAACAAAAATTCCTTCAATCTTATTTTCTTTTACCAAAAATTCGGAATCGAATATGAGTGCCAAATCCGCCTTATAACACATCTCGGTTAGCACGTAGTTGAGGATTGAGTCCAGCATGTCGTATGCATTGTAAGGTGTTGAAATGGAAACATCCATATGTAAAAAATCCGCAAGGGCAGTGATATAGGTCCCTGCAAGGATATGGCTCACCTCTTCAATCACGGACCTGTTCAGCCTGTCAGTAAGGCTTGCCTCTCCTTCTCCGGTTACGGCTTGGCAGAGATTTCTGGCGCTGTCTTCTGGGAAAAAGATCAGGATATAACCATTCAATTCTTTTTTGATATGCATGAAGGTTCCCATAACGAGGGAGTCTGAGGTGCCCGTGATTTTCGGTATATTTTCAATTAATTCAAACCCTGCACCCAGAATATTGGCATGGACACCAGTATGTGTGAGCTTTGAAAGGGAAGTTGCAGAACTCCCCATCCCTATGTTTCCGATCTCTTTTAATGCTCCATACTCGAAGTTACTTAGCTTCCTGATCTCTTTTCCCATGGATATCTCCTCTTTTCCCATGGATATTTCCTTCATTTTCCTTTACGTAAAGGCGTTCTCTTGTATTGTAAGGATTGAAATAACCGGCTGCTGTTCCGAGCAGAGTTTCCGCTTTTCCTATTATGAAAAAGCCCCCCTGGCTCAGGGCTTTATAAAATTCAAGATGCAGTTGTTCCTGGATTTCTTTATTAAAGTATATCATGACGTTCCGGCAGATAATCATATCAAAATGACTCAACTTCGGTCCGGATATCAGGTCATGCTGCTTGAAATGCGTGATGTTCTTCAACTGGTCGGTGACCTGGTACATCCCGCCTTTCTTTATGAAATAGCGTTCCCTTGTTTTTTCATCTACGTTTTTAAGTGCACTTTCACTGTAGACACCTTTCCTCGCCTTTTCAAGGCTTGAGGAGTCAATGTCCGTGCCCATGATGCTTATCCTGTATTTCCCAAAGTCCTTGCCCAGGAGCCTGTGCAGCATTATGGCAAGGGAATAAGCTTCTTCCCCTGCTGCACAGCCTGCGCTCCAGATGCGAATTGCTTTCACCAGTGACCTGGATTTGGATTTTATCAGGGTTGGCAAGACTTCTTTTTCAATCACCGTGTAAGTTTCCGGATTCCGGAAAAATTCACTGACATTTACGGTAAGGGCTTCAATCAGATTCCTGTATTCATCCTGATCTTTTTTAAGGATTTTAAGGTACTCTGCATAGCTACTTGAATTGGTGGCTCTGACACGTACGTTAATTCTACGCCTGAAATGAGACTCCTTATACTGCTCGCAGTTAAAGCCTAGATTTTTTTTGATGGCTTTCTTCAGCAGCTCCAAATCCGGGTCTTCCTCCTGGATTTCATCGGTTCTTAATTTCTCATTTTCCATTTTGTCCACATTTTCCAGTATCTAAGAACATTGTTTTCCAGAGAGTTTTCCGGATTTTTCCAGTGCGTTTTCCAGAGAGTTTTTCAGAGATTTTTTTCGAGGGCTTTTCGGAGATTTTTCAGTGAGTAGTTTTTCAGACAAGAGTATTGATATCAAGGATCAAGACCACATTCCCATCGCCCATAATTGTCGCACCTGCAAACCCCTTTGTCTCCTCCAGTAGTTTGCTTTTGAAAGTTTTTATTATAACTTCCTGTTTTCCCAGCAGTCTGTCAACTACAATTCCTATGACCTGTCCAGCTTTTTCCGCTACTACGACAACGAGTTTTTCTCTCTCTTCGACGGGTAACCCAAAAAGACTGTGCAACCTTAGTAAGGGGAGCACTTTTCCGCTTTCCATAGTAACTTCTTCGCCGTTGATATGCCGAACGGCTTCCTTCCGGATTTCTATATTTTTTATTATGTTGGTGAAGGGGATTGCATACCTTTCATCCCCGACTTCTACCAGCATTGCCTGATAAAGGGCGATTGTCAGGGGCAGTTTTAATTCGAACTTGGTCCCTTTCCCGGGTTTCGATTCGATTTTTATGGATCCTCCGAGATTTTCAATCCGATTCTTTACAACATCCATCCCCACACCCCTGCCGGAGACATCAGTTACCCTGCTGGCAGTACTGAAACCATGGGTAAAGATCAGCTGCATTGCTTCCCGGTCAGGAAGCTGTTCCGCTTCTTCCCGGGAGATAATTCCCTGTTCTTCCGCAGCCTTCCGGAGTTCCTCCGCGTCTATTCCCTGCCCGTTGTCTTCGATTTTTATGATGACATAATTTTCCTGCCTCGAAGCCGTGAGCATTACCGTCCCCGTCTCTTTTTTTCCGAGTTCAAGGCGTTTACCCGGGCTCTCAATCCCGTGATCTACTGCATTTCTCAGGAGATGGACCAGGGGGTCCCCGATTTCGTCCAAAACGGTCCTGTCGAGCTTGATTTCCTTTCCCCTTATAATGAAATCGAGTTTCTTGTTTTCTGACTTTGCAAGGTCTCTTACCATTCTGGGGAAGATATTGAGAATATTGTCAAGAGGCACCATCCTTGCTTCTAGCACTTCTTCTTGCATTTCCCCGGTAAGTTTTCGGAGTTCCGAAAGTGTCTCCTCCAGTTCCTTGGATTTAAAGTCCAGAGTCAGCTGGTTGATCCTGCTTCTCGTGATCACGAGTTCTCCTGCAAGGTTCATCAACTTGTCAAGCTGTTCAGTGCTAACTCTCACGCTCTGGATGTTCTTTATTTTCGGGTTGGATTTGGAAAAGAAAGGCATTTTTCCACCTGTTACTGCCTCACCTTCCATTTTCTCCGGCTCAAACCTGGTTTTTTCATGTACAGAGCCCGGCGTTCTGTAAGCCTCTCCGTAGCCCTGTTCGGAGATCAAACTACTTAGTGACACGTCTTCTATTTCAGAAACGTTGCTAATTTCGGTTTTGATGGTGTATCTATCTTTTTTTGTCGAAAAAACCACTTCAAAATCAAGCCCGAAATTTTCTTTTTCAAGTTCATTAATACTCGGAAAGGTCCTGATAATCTTCCCATTTTCCGAAATCTTACGGATTACCAGGGCTGAACGGGCGGATTTCAGGAGACAGGTATCCTTCAGGGCAATGTGGGCGAGTATCACCTTTGCCCCATCCATTTCCGCTTCTTCAATTGATGCCCTTTCTTTTTCTGAAAATTCGATTTCTGGAGTGGAGATGCCTTCTTCTGGTATTGAAAAGGTTGTTGAGGAGCTTTCTGTTATTGAGGGGTTTTCTCCTGTCTCCAGAACTTCTTTTCTTGCCTCTGGATATGGGGAATCTTTTCTTGCCGGATATTGAGAAGTTTCTTCATCTGGATATAGGGGCACTTCTTCACTATTTCTCTCTTCTTTAGTCTCTCTCTCTTTTTCAGCCTCTTCCTCTTTGGAAAAAACCTTCTCCCCTATTGTTTTTTCTTTTGTGTTTGCAGTTATGGGTGTGTTTATGGCTCTGAGTGCTTTCAAAACTTCTCTGGGATCAGGATAGGTTTTGCTCTTCTTTTCCTCCCTGATTTTACCTCTGCTTGGTTTGATGCCTGCGTTTTTACAGGCGTTTTCCACAAGCCCTTCCAGGGCATCAAGGCATTCGAACAGAAGGTCAATTAAAGAGGCATCTAGCTTGAGCTGCTGGGTACGGATTCTTTCTATCAGATTTTCCATTTCATGGGTAAGCTCGACGATTTGCTTAAATCCCATCGTCGCTGCCATACCTTTGAAAGTATGGGCCAGACGAAACACTATATTCACATGTTCCGTATTTTCAGGGTCCTGCTCGAGTGCTAGCAGTGAATCGTTCAATTGTTTGAGGTTTCTTTCGGACTCTTCCCTGAAAATGCCCATATACTTTGACAGGTCCATGATCTTTTCCCATTCTCTCCTGAATTGCAGGAAGTCCTTTATTTTGCTCTACTTAGCCCTTTTTTGTGATAAATTACGACGTTAAGAAGCATCTTTAGTTAGAAGCATCTTTAGTTAGAAGCATCTTTAGTTAGAAGCATCTTTAGTTAGAAGCATCTTTTATCATGTTCAAGAGCTCCTTCGCAATCCTGTCCAGCGGGAGCACGAAGTCGGCAAGCTTTCTTTTTACTATTTCTCCCGGCATTCCATATACAACGCATGAACTTCGAGCTTCAGCGATAACCTTGCCACCCTTTTTTTTGATTTCTTCTGCCCCTTCCGCTCCGTCACAGTGCATTCCCGTCAGGATAAGGGAGATTATTCTCGGACCGTAAATAGGGGCAATGGACCTGAAAAGGACATTAACTGAAGGCCTTGAACCCAGCTCCTTGGGTGCCCGGCTCAGGCTGACAACATCTTTTTCCCTGCCTTTTACCTTATTTCGGACAATTTCCATATGATGGTCACCGGGCGCAATAAGCACGACTCCGTTTTCCACCACATCTCCTTCCTTTGCCTCCCTGACTTCGAGGGCTGACTTCGAATTAAGTCTTCTTGAAAGGGATGCCGTAAAGCCCGGAGGCATGTGCTGTACAACGAGGACTGCCGCAGGAAGGTCAGCCGGAAATGCGGTTATGAGCTTTTCCAGGGCTCTGGGACCCCCTGTAGACGTGCCGATCGCAATAACATTTTTTGCAGTGCCTGCAAAGGACTCATCCCCAGCCTTTCTCTCTGCCTTTTTACCCTTGTCCGGCTTTTCTTTTTCCGGATACCGCATGCATTCCAGGTTGTCAAGATTGGCTTTTGCTGCAATCTTCACTTTTTTGCGGATTTCCTCTGCCATTTCCGGAATGCTCTGGCTGAGGATCCCTTCAGGCTTCGGAATTACGTCCACGGCTCCGTATTCAAATGCCGTGAGGGTGATTTCTTCAGCCTTTTCCCCGAGTGCGGAAACCATGATCACAGGGGTCGGGTACTCCTTCATTATCCTGACAAGGGCTCTAAGACCGTCAAGTACGGGCATCACATTATCTAGAAGTATGACATCGGGCCTGAATTTCTTGATCTTTCCAAGTGCGTCCTTTCCATTGAATGCAGTCCCTATTACCTCGATTTCAGGGTCGTTGTTCAATATATCCGAAAGGACTTTTCGGATCAGGGCTGAGTCGTCTACAACAAGTGCAGTAATGGTCATTTCAGCACTTCATCTTAAAGAAGGTCTTTGTCTTGAAGCAAGTCCTTAAGGTACTTTTTCGAAAAGTGTTTTTTCAATTATCCGGTTCAATGACCTTTTTGATTACTTCCAGTACTTTATCGGGTTCAAAGGGTTTAACTATGAAGTCTTTTGCGCCTATTTTTATGGACTCCATCACCACAGCCTTCTGTCCCAGGGAAGAGCACATCACTACTTTCGCCTCGGGATCCAGGTCAAGAAGCTTTTGCAGGGTTTTAGTACCCTCCATATCCGGCAGAATAATATCCATCAGCACGAGGTCCGGTTTCACTTCCTGATATTTCTGAATTGCACATTCTCCATCAGCTACTTCAGCTGCCACTTCGTGTCCCTGCTTTACGAGAATGTCCCTGATCACCATCCTCATAAATTCGGCATCGTCCACGATCATAATCCTTGCCATTTCTTTCCCCTTTTTTAGTTTTTATGAAGCGAGCGACAATAAATTATCTTCTTTACATTTTTACTATTGCTACTTCCAGCATTAGCTGTTTTTACTAGTGTTTTTACTAGTGTTTTTACTAGTGTTTTTACTAGTGTTTTTACTAGTGTTTTTTACTAGTGTTTTTTACTATAGTCTCTTTTATAATTATTGTTTTTACGAACAAGTGTTTATATTAATTGCCACACTTTGCTAAATTTATTACAAATCTCCGTTCTTAATTTAGATATTCACTTATATTCTCACAGATCATTCTTTACAGACTGCTAGTGGCATTCGCCAACCTCTGATTGAACGTATGAAGGTTCTTATTTATGAAAATAAACAACTTACAGTCAAACTACTTACAATCGAGCGATTTACAACTTGTCCCAGGTTTTGGAAGTGAGACTATAAGATATATTGCTGGAATGATTATCTCGAGGGAAAAATAATGAATTTTTTCCGATTCGAGACCGAAAGTGTAAGATATCAGAAGTCTTCGGTGATATCAATCAAAATTTTGTCTAATCACGTAAATAATATGCTGGCCGTACTATATTAAACTTTTTTGATGACTTGTAAACAAGCTACCAACTAATCTTAGAGTCTCTCGTATTTAAGAAAACGAATTTTTAAATTCTGTTTTAATATTAAAATCATGAAATATGTCATGATAAATAACTTTATATTCTTCTACAGTTTATATAGTACTTTGCAAGTTGGGGTAATTTATCTGTGGCGTCTTAATCCCTTTGTTTTATCCCTTTACCTATTATATCCTAAATTCCAATTAACAACACTTCCGGAAACTGTGTAAGAAAATATTCGTACAAAATGAAAATATTTACATACAATGAAAATATTCACGTAATTCAGAACAATGGTGTACGATAGCAGTAAAATCATAGTAAACAAGTGTTTGAAAAAGCTGGTTGGTCTGTAATATAACCAACCTGTACAATCATTTACTCTGGTACAATTCTTTAATCTTTAGAGTTCTTATCTTGAGAGCTTGTTAATCTTGAGAGTTGAGTCATATGTCCGAAATCCTTGTTGTTGAGGATAATTTACTTAACCTTATGATTGAGGCAGATCTGCTGAAGTCTTTTGGATATGAGCCGAAGAAGGCAAAAAACGGGGTGGAAGCACTGGAAGTGCTTAATGAGGGTAGAGTTGATTTGATACTGCTGGATATGGAACTCCCGAAGATGAACGGTCTTGAATTTCTTAAAATAATAAAGTGTGATTCTGAGACCAGGGACATCAGGGTGGTTGCCGTAACAGGATACAGTGATTCTGAAAGTGAACAGCAGTTCCTTGAAGCCGGATGCTATGCTGTCCTGCCCAAGCCTATAAATTTCGGCATTTTCAGGTCCCAGATCGAAGAGTTTCTGATAGGTTAAGTCCGATCCCCAAGTCCTGTACCTAAGTTCGGTTCCTGAGAGTACCGGAAGAGTTCACGATTTTAATCGCCTATTTACCAAGGGTATCAAAAAATTTATGAATTCTTAAAAATAATACTTATCGAGATATTCGGACTAAACAATCTTTAACAGGATGAGCTTGAATATTTATTTTATTCAGTTTACTTTTCCGGCAAACGCCGCTGGTGGGCTGGAAATTTGATTACGCAGGGTGGAAAAGGCTTTAATACGGACAGGTTGGAGGCTAAGGTGAAAAAAGATGCTTAAAAACACAAAAATAGGGCACGTGGTAATAGGATTTGCCCTTCTTCTGGTTTTGATCTTTTTTGTTGGGTACACGGGTTACAGCGGTATGGATGAGGTTGAGAAAAAGACCCGAGCCATTGAAAATATGACCTTTATTATTGATAGTATGGAATATGCTGTAATTTCTGAGCAAAACTATATTATTAATGGAGATCCGGCAGCAAAAGATGATGTATATAAGTATCTGGATCTTGTACCCGAACAGGCAGAAATATCGAAGAACATATATGCAGACTATCTCGACGATGTAAATCAAGGCAGAATGGAGTTTGCCCTAGAGGCTTCCAGTGATTTCAGGGCAGAGTTTGATGATTATGTTGAGGCGGAAGAGGAACAGGCTGCCATAGAAAGCGGGTTTGTTGTAAGAAGGGGAGAAATATTGCAGCTGGTCGAGGAGATTTATCTGGACCAGATGGGGCAGTATAAGCAATATGCTGAGGAAGGGGCTTCAAACGAGGTTCTTATTGAAAAATTGTCCAATGCTGGGGATACACAGGAAATTATGATACTGATGCTTCAGGGCAAAAATGAATATCAAAGTTATGTTATAACCGGGGACCCGCAGCACGCTGAGAATTATTATCAGATTGTAGAGACTGTCATTAACCAACTTACTGATTTAAGTTTACGCCTGGAAAAGCAGGAAAATATTGATCGTGTAGAGATGGTAATTTCTGAGACCGAGAAAATCCGTGCAGATTTCGAGCGGCTGGTAGCTCTGGAAAATAGGAAAGATGAGGCGGAGGAAAATATGCTGGTAATAGCCAAGCAGGTAGAAACCGTCACTAAGGCTGCCAGTGCTGATCAGAGGGAACAATTGAACACCCTGATCCGCGGGTCTATCAATGAAATCCTCCTGGTAACTCTCTTTTCGGTATTTCTCGGTGGTTTTCTCGTTTTCGTGATTTTGAACCTTTACAGAAAGCCGATTTACGAACTGCTAGATGCTTCCGAAAAAATATCTGAAGGAGATCTAACTGTTGAAATCAAGGGCAGTTCCCGCAGTGAAATATCCCTTCTCTCCAAAGCCTTCGGCAACATGGTTGCAAACCTGCGCCAGCTTATCAGGGAAGTCCAGAAAGGTTCACTCCATCTTGCCACGCTTTCGGAAGAAATGTCTGCCTCTTCCGAGGAAGTAGCCTCGGCGTCAAGAAAAATTTCAGATACGGCAACGGAAATCTCACACGGTGCAGAAGTGCAGACTTCAAAAATAGTGGATATAACCCATGCAATGCAGGACATGACCCACAACATCCAGGAAGTTGCCGATAATACCCAGAAAGTTTCCAAAAACACAAACTTTGTAAATGACACGGTTAACAACATCGGGAACGTTTCCAAAGAAGTCCTGGTAAAAATGGGCCGTATCCAGTCCTCCGTAGATGAAACCGAAAGCGTGATCAAAGGTCTTGACTCCAAATCACGGGAGATCAATGAGATTGTGGCGCTCATTACCGGGATTGCAGACCAGACCAATATGCTTGCACTCAATGCGGCAATTGAGGCTGCAAGGGCAGGTGAACACGGGAAAGGTTTCTCCGTTGTAGCCGATGAAGTCCGCAAACTTGCCGAGGAATCCGGGGGCGCTGCCAAGAATATTTCAGGGCTGATCGATGAAATCAGAACCGTTATAGGCGATACGGTAGAGTCGATAGAGGCCAGCAAGGGTGATGTGAATGTCGGTTCCAGTTCCGTGAAGGAGGCCCTCGAGATGGTCAACGGGATTGTTTCCACGGTCAATGAGATCACAAACATGATCGAGGACGTTGCAGCAGCTACTGAGGAACAGTCTGCGTCCATCGAAGAGATCACCTCTACCCTGGAGGACATATCTTCAATATCGGAGCAGTCCGCTGCCGGAACCCAGGAAGCTGCGGCAGCTCTTGAGGAACAGAGCGCTTCCATGTCAGAACTTGCCAGTATGGCCAATGAACTCTCTTTGCTCGGGGAAAGAATGAGGAGAGCCACGGAAAAGTTCAAGCTTGGGGATTTTGAAGAAAGGCCGGAAAACACGGAAGATTAAGCCCCTTATTGAGGAATTGCCATGTTTGAAGAAACAGCAGAACAGGATCCCGAAGTTTCTGATGAGGGACTTCAGCTTGTGGTCTTTGAGCTTTCGGGAGAAGAATTCGGGGTGGATATCATGCAAGTCTCCGAAATTATCCCGGCTCCCAGGACCACCCGGGTCCCCCAGGCTCCGGAATGTGTAAAAGGGTTGATCAACCTGCGGGGAAAAATCATTGTCTTGATCGACCTGAATATCCGCCTCGGTTTCAGCCCTAAGGAGCGCGATGAGCTGTCCAGAATCATTATCGTGGAAGTCGGGGATACTGTCATCGGCATGCTCGTAAATTCCGTGAAAGAGGTCATGAGGCTTCCTCTCTCTTACATTGAACCTACACCTGAAATGATAAAGTCAAAAATAAATGCCGAATACCTGAAAGGAGTCGGAAAGCTGGATGGCCGGCTTCTCATTCTCCTGAACCTGGCAAAGGTGCTTGGAGAAGAAGAAGTGGACGAACTCAATCAGCTCTCCCTGCCTGAAGAAACTAGCTGATAGTACCACCCTTTGCCACCTTTTTTCCTCTCCTTTCTTTCCACCCTTTGCCACCTTTTTTCCGCTCTTTTCTTTCCACCCTTTGCCACCTTTTTTCCTCTCCTTTCTTTCACTTCCTTCCCTGATCACACCTTGTCGGACAGTAACTTTCTCTCCCCCACAAACCGCTCCCTTCAACTATATTTTTATATGTTTGGATGAAATTCTAAGTTGCATGAATCCGGTCCTTATTTTCCTTTTTGCCCTCATCTGCATTCTGCTCCTGACCGCAAAATTCAGGATTCATCCTTTCCTGAGCCTGGTTTCGGTATCCATCTTCACGGGAGTTCTGGCAGGTGAACCCCTCAGGACAGTGGAAACGGTAAGTTTGGGTATGGGTAGGGTATTTTCCCACTTTGCAATTATCATTACCTGTGGGAGCATCATTGGAATCGTACTCCAGAGGACCGGGGGTACCACCGTGATTGCCGACGATATCATTCGTTTTTCCAGAAAACCTCTTTTGGCTCTGAATTTCCTCGGTTTTCTCTTTTCCGTGCCCGTGATGTGCTGCATCCTGGCCTACGTTATCTTTGTTCCGATCGCAAGAGAGTTGGCAGCCAGGATCAACACCCCCTCGATTTCTAGTGCAACCGCCCTGGCGCTGGGTACGCTTGCCTCTTTCAATCTTGTCTACCCCTCCCCCGTGATAATCTCGGCAGCAGAAGAGCTTGGGGTAAATATTAACCTCCTGATCCTGTTGGGATTTTTGATTTCAGTTCCCACGTCCATTGCAGGGTACCTCTATGCCAGGAAATTCAGTGCTGGTGAAGGGGCAGGGACTTTAGGACCTTTAAGGAAAGGCGAACAGGAGCTTTCAGGATTCAAGGAGTCGGTAATCAAGGAAGGGAAATTGGAAAAGACAAATGGAAAGTTTAGAAGGTTTGAAGCTTATGCTCCTGTTTTTTTCCCCCTCCTCCTTATTCTCTTCCGTGCAATTTTTCAACCCCCTCCTCCGCTCCTCCTGTTCCTCGGCGATCCGAACATAGCCCTTCTGATCGGGGTACTCCTTTCCTTTCTTTCCGGGAGGAGGCTGGGACTTGAAGTGCTCAGAACTCTTATAGAAAAAGCCGTGAGAAGGGGTGGGGTTGTCCTCCTTGATCTATGCGGGGGTGGGGCTCTTGGGGCAACTCTTGCCATGACAGGTGCCGGGGAGGCCCTGGGACAGATGTTCATGCAGCTGAACCTTCCCCATATCATGGTGCCCTTCCTGGTTGCTGCTGCCCTCCAGACCGTTCAGGGCTCAAGGGTCGTGACAATGCTCGTTGCTCCTTCTCTCATGATGCCTCTACTGCCCGAACTCGGGCTTCCTGTGGAAATTCTCATCCTGTCCATGGCATCGGGCACTTTCCTGTTCTCACACGTCAATGATCCCTTTTTCTGGATTTTCGGGGAACTGGCTGAAATTGAGCCTCAGCAGGTATTCAGGGCATATACCATGGGAGGAGCCCTTATGGGTGTTGTTAGTTTCCTTCTTGTCTGCGGAGTCTATTTGATCGGTTACTGAAAAAAATGCATTATCAGTTCATCGGTTAGTTTTCTTATTCCCTTTTTTTCTTATCTCTTGTTTTCTTATTCCCTTTTTTTCTTATCTCTTGTTTTCTTATTCCCTTTTTTATCCATTTTTCTTACCTCTTGTTTTCTGATCTCAACTTTTGCAGGGCTTCGATATTTTAAAGGCAATGGTTTTCTCTGCAACGTTTTTCCTTTTTCACATAAGATTCTGAAAATTTGGGGTAATACCAAAAAATTCCAAAGAAATAAATATCTGTTTTTTTATTATACTATTTCATGACGGTGATTACAGGTCTCGAGCTTTCTCCCCGGAAAGTAGATTACCTGAAATTCATTTTAAAAAAAGGAAGGACAGTGAAGACTACTGAAATTTCTTCCAGCTTTAAAGTGGATCCTTCCACGACAAGTAAGACCCTTAACGAGCTTGCAGCTTCAGGTTACCTGAACCATGTTCCTTACAAAGGGGTCGACTTAACGAAGCAGGGGGAGATGTATGCGGAGTTCCTGATCAGGAGACATAGGATCATGAGCCTTCTCTTGAGCCACTACGGTTTTTCCTCGGAAGAGGCCTGTGAGGAAGTCTCAAGGTTCGAGGCCTACGTTTCAAAGGACGCGGTGGACAAGATCTGCAGTGCAATGGGGCACCCGATGTTCGGAGTTTGTGGAGAAATCACGCACAAAAAGTGTTTCCATGATGAGCACTGGCATGAATGACCGTCGATTAACCCTTAAATCGATTGACCCTTAAATCGATTGACCCTTAAACCGATTGACCCTTAAACCGGTTGACCCGTGATTGTAATTTGGGTAAATGCCAAATATTGATGAAAATGCTTTAAAAATTTGGGCTTAGACCAAATTTGGAATGTACCAAACCTGATGTATTCCGGATTTATACTGAAAAACGAGGATGAGAGAGTGGGATTAGAGCATGAAAATTAAAATTTTGCCTATTTTAGTTTTACTGGCGGTAGGCCTTTCCCTTTTTGCCAGCGGCTGCACGGACACGGCTCCTGAAAATAACTCCGCGGGACCTGGAGCTGAAACCGGAGAGGGCGAAGAGCCAATTGTGGTGGCCGTGAGCATCCTACCCCAGGCAGAGTTTGTGGAAAAGGTCGGTGGAGATAAGGTAAGGGTTGTTGTCATGATTCCTCCCGGGGCAAGCCCTGCAACCCATGAACCCACTCCGGGACAGCTCAGGGACGTCAGTGAAGCCAGGGTGTATGCTGCTGTCGGGTCCGGGCTTCCTTTTGAAGAAGTCTGGATGGACAAGATAGAGGCCGTAAACAGTGATATGTTGATCGTGGACTGTTCGGAAGGGATGAAACTAAGGGAAATTGCAGCCCATAACCACGATGAGGATGCCGAAGGTACTGATCATGAAGCCGATCATGAAGCAGAAGCTCATACAGGCCTGGACCCACACATCTGGACTTCCCCTGTAAATGCAAAGGTCATGGTTGAAAATATCTACGGGGGACTTGTGGAAATAGATCCCGAAAACGAAGCTTACTACGCCGAAAACAGGGATGCCTATCTTGAAGAACTGGACGCTCTGGACGCGAGGATCAGGGCAAGACTGGAGGGGCAGGAAGAACGGAGTTTCATGGTCTTCCACCCGTCCTGGGGCTATTTTGCCGCAGAGTACGGGCTTATAATGGTCCCCGTTGAAATCGAAGGGAAAGAGCCGAGTGTTCAGGACCTGGCACGCCTGATCTCCGAAGCAAAGGAAAAGGACGTAAAAGTCATCTTTGTCCAGGCCCAGTTCAGCACCCGCAGTGCGGATGCAATTGCCGAGGAAATCGGGGGCGAAGTCGTTGTAGTGGACCCCCTGGCAAAGGACTACGTCTCAAACATGGATGAAGTATCCGATATCTTTGCCAGGAACCTTGTGTAAAGTTCCAGTATAAAGCTAAAAAAAGGATGATTGAAGGCGGACGGGAAGTTTATGGAGAAAGTGATTGAGCTTAAGGATGTCTGGGTTCGCTACGGAAACCAGGTGATTCTGGAGGCCGTGAACCTGGAACTTGAAAAGCCGGAGGGCCTGCTAGGGATTATCGGTCCTAACGGCGGGGGAAAAACAACCCTTTTAAAAGTGCTCCTCGGGCTTTTGAAGCCGTATAAGGGAAGCGTAAAACTCTTCGGTAAGGCGTCGGAAAAAAGCAGGGACCTGGTTGGCTATGTTCCTCAGTACAAGCGTTTTGACTTTGACTTCCCGATCAGTGTCTGGGAAGTCGTTTTGACCGGCAGGATGAGCCACACAGGTTTCCTGAAAAAATACAGTGATGAAGATAAGAAGGCTGCTGAGGATGCCCTGGAGACCGTGGAGATGTACCAGTATAGGGACCGTCAAATCGGGCAGCTCTCGGGAGGGCAGAGGCAGAGGGTCTTTATTGCCCGGGCTCTTGCCACAAACCCCAAACTCCTGCTTCTGGACGAGCCCAACTCCGGCCTTGACCCTCACATGCAGGACGAACTCTACCGCCTGCTAGACCGGCTCAAAAATGACATGGCAATCATCATGGTTACGCACGACCTGAGTGCAGTGTCCGTCTACGTGGATAAGATAGCTTGCCTGAACCGCAAACTGCACTACCACAACTCCAAGGAAATCCCTGTAGAGGACCTTGAGGCCACCTACCAGTGCCCTGTCGAACTTATTGCCCATGGAGTGCCTCACAGGGTGCTTGAAAGACACAACGGGGGGTCCTGATGATGACGGAGGGTTCTGAAAAAGTGAATTTAAAGCGCGATCTAAAAGAGCGATCTGAAAAAGGAGAAAGGAAAAATGTTTGAGCTTCTGCAGTACGGCTTTGTCCAGAATGCTCTAGCTGCCGCCGTCCTGGCCAGCATCGCCTGCGGGATAATCGGCGTCTACGTTGTTGTCAAGAAGATTGTCTTCATCAGCGGCGGGATTGCCCACGCCTCTTTTGGTGGGATCGGGCTTGGCTATTACCTTGACATCAATCCCATGTTCGGGGTTCTGCCTTTCAGCATTCTTTCAGCCCTTGTAATGGGTACGGTGAGCAAGAAATCTAAAATCCCAGAAGACAGTGCTATTGGCATCCTCTGGTCTCTGGGTATGGCCATCGGCATAATTTTCGTTTACCTAACTCCCGGTTATGCCCCCGACCTCATGACTTACCTCTTCGGAAACATTCTAACTGTCCCCCGCCTTGATATTTACCTGATGCTCGCTCTTGACCTGGTAATTGTAGGTGCAGTCTATCTCTTCTATAAGGAGTTTCTGTCTCTCTGTTTCGATGAGGAGTTCACCACCGTCCAGGGAGTCCCGACCCAGAAGCTTTACCTCCTGCTCCTCTGTATCATCGCTCTGACCATCGTTGTGCTGATCAAGGTCGTCGGGATCATCCTGGTAATTGCGCTCCTCACTATCCCGGCCACTCTCAGCCGTAAATTCACCCATGACCTGAAGCGGATGATGCTGATATCCACCGTTTTTGGGATCGTTATCAGCATTGCGGGAATTGGGCTTTCCTATGCAATCGACGCTCCTTCGGGGGCAACAATCATTCTGGTGCTTAGCCTTGTGTACGGGCTGGTGGTTTTTGGGATGGAGGTTTTTGAAGGGAGGGGTGCCTTAAATTGAATGTCTTTTCACTATGTATATTTCTATCTAATTATAATATTTTAGGTATATAACCAAAATATTATATAGAGTGAAATGCAAGACTTCTTTATACGTATCCAGTTTACTTTACATAACTTCCGTAAACAAAACCCCAGTATTAAAGCTTCAAAGGAAAAACAGTACTTTTAGGCACAATAAGGAAAAACGGAAAATCTCGTATTCAGGTTGGGAAGTAACCTGGCTTGTAAAAGGACAAAATCGAAAAATATAAATACACATCCCCTACTGAGTCGCCAGCTAAAAACGGGTAGAATGCCTGGACTCTTTGTAGCAAAAAAATTATCAGTGCCACCTATTAAAACGAAAAAAAAGAAAAACAACCCCAGGGTGATAAAATGGACCGTGATACAACCCAGGATCAAAACATAGAAGAAAACGAACATTTCGAAGGTGAACGTCTGGACCTTCCGAATATCTGCCTTCCTGAAACAGACAACGTGTTACATTCGATTTTAAACTCCTTAAATCAGAACATTGCAGATTTTTATACATTTATGAAATTCAATAATTATCTGTCCGAGGGCCACCTCAACGTTGAACTGCTAAAAAGGAGTATGAGCATTCACAGGGATTTTGCAGCCCTGTTTCTGCACACCAAAGAAGACCTGGTATTAATTTACCCGGATTTTATAGAAAAAACGGAAAAGCTGCTTTTCAAAGGGGGAGCAAGTTCCGATTGCATAAAACATACACAAAAGATGTGCAGAGCAATAAACGATTACAAAATAGCTTTACACAGGGATGGGTTTTTGCCAGATCTTAGAAGGAATTTGCCATTAGCTGATATCTAATCAGCTTTTTTCATTTCTTTTTCATTTCTTTTTCACTTCTTTTTCACTTCTTTTTCACTTCTTTTTCACTTAAGTTACCAGATTAAATTTACCGAAATTTGCCAGCAGCCCGAAAGGTTAAAATATAAAATGAGTGAATAGGCAGCTTAGCTAAAAAGTTTTTAACCCCCTCATTTCCACTCGAAAACAAGTTCAGAGAAGCTCACTATTGAAATATAACTCAATTATTATTTTTCACCGGCGGGCCACAAAAACAGCGTACATCTCGTACCAGTAAGGACAGAAAATCCGCTCGAACCCTGCCTCTTCCATCCTCTCCCTGAACCTCTTAGGAGTATCGATTTTTTCCTGAATGTCGTCAAACGTCTGCAGCATCTCTTCAGCTTCTTGAACAGTGAGCTCCTGCTCAACCATGTACCTTTTCCAGTGAGCCCTGTAAATCTCCTCTTCCCATTCCCTGCCGGGCCTGAAGATGTCCCCTTCAATAAAGCTTCCTTCCGGCTTGAGAGCCTCATAAATCCACCTGAAAACCCGGGTCTTTGCAGCCGGGGGAAGGAAGCAAAGGCACTGTGTAGAAACCACGACATCGAACTTTCCTTTTCCCTCCAGATCTTCTTTCCACCCGGGCTTTTCCTTCCACTTTTCACACTCTTCCAGAATATCTCCTTCAATAAAGGTGACATTCTCCTGCAGTCCTGACTTCTCCTTTGCCACATCCAGCATTTCCGGGCTCCTGTCGATGCAGGTGATTCTTGCATCGGGCCTTTCTTTCCTTATCAGGCTCGTAAGAAAGCCGGTCCCGCTCCCAAGTTCGAGGATCTCGATCTGTCGTCTCTTTCTTTCCGTTTCTTCAGGAATTGACTCAGGGATAAATTCGATTACTGTGGAGAAAAAGGCCTGCCAGTTGGGGAGGCATTGTTTCTGGAGGGTGTCGTAACGAGAAGGGAGGTTGTTGAAGACTGAGCTGGTTGAGGTCATGGAACCATCTCTCTAAAAGACGTTTTGTTGATTACCTGAAAACATGAGTTAAATAATATCGGGTTGTATGTCAGATTGCAGGCAAATCTTATAAGATGTCCGTATATATCCGATCAAAACAACTTCATTTTTATTTTTATATATATGGTTATACCCAAACATTCTTCTTAATGGTAAGGAAATAAAATGCAACCAGACACCTCAGATATTTCTGATTCGTCAGAAGACCCGTTAGAATTATTGCAACAAGCCATCAATCTTCACAATCAGGGAAACCCTGAAGAAGCTCTCGATTTTCTTGTCCGGGCCGAGCACTCCGCCTTCACATCCAGAAAACCCGAGGCTCTTGTCGTTATTTATAGCGTGGTAGGGGATGTCTTTTCAAGTCTTGAAGACTTCGAAAGGTCCCTGAGATATTTTGAAAAATCCCTCCAGGTCATAAAGCTGTTTGAAGCGGATGATGCTGATGTTACCGAAGATGGCGGTGCAGACCTCGTTCTGACCGAATGGTCGGCGTCAAATGAAAACAAGATCGGGAAACTCCTTTTTCGGCTCGGGCAAACGGAAAATGCAGAAAAGAGGCTCAACCGGGCAATTAAGCTGTACAAAAAGCTGCTAGCGGCAGATCCGGAAAATGTGCAACACCTTTCTTCTCTGGCAAAGGTCAAAGACAACATGGGTACTTTGCTTTCCAGCAGGGGCCAGATTGATGAAGCTTGTGTTGTTCATACGGAGGCGGCTGATATCCGCAGGAGTTTGCGTAAATGAGAGTCGGAATAATCTATGATACACAAATTAAACAACGTTAAAAAATCATAATTAATGAAAGCTTTCCGCTCATTTTCCCTTCCTTTTGCACTTACTTCAGGGAAAATCATCCCGTGAATCGCAGGTTTCCGGCCTGAGCATGAAGCCGGTAAATTCTGAATTTCAGGGTCATGAAGCTGATTTTATGTGGAAACTCCCACTGTATTAATAATTTGCGGCACTTCTCGAATTTTGTAAAAAATCTCAGTACACCCTTAGTCTTATATTCAGTAAAAAGCATTTGGCATACAAGGCATCTGTGAAAAACGGTGTCTTAAAAACGGTTCTTTAAAAACGGTTTACTTTAAAAACGGTATCTTATACACAGATGCCTACTCCTTCAACACAAAAATCTTTTCTCAAATTCACTTGTGTCTACGATGTTTATATCTCTACTTCTGGTTTTTTTGTTGAATGGTCGTCTTAAATGAAAACAAGATCAGCTTTGTTTTCCATATAGTTGTTTTAATCCCGAATCTCGGATTTTGGTTTATTACAATATTTCTCTTTGCAGGTTGCATTGGTATTTTTATTTCAGTTCTTTTTTGCTATGTTTGACCTGCTCCAGCCGCGCCGCAGGCGCGGGACAAGACAGTCCGGAATGCACCATTCACGCACTCCCGGTTATCAGCAAAAAACCGAAAGTTCACAAACGGGTCACGATCAAAAAAGCAGCATCAGACGTCAAAAACACCCCTGAATATCAAAAATTCAGGAAAAAGAAGTTTGAAGCTAAAAAGATCCAGAAACCAAAACCCTGAAAAAAGAAAAGAAAAAAGAAAAGAAAAAAGGAACTTCAGTTTTCACTGAAGCCCGTAGTAGTCGATGTTCCAGTCCGCGATGGCCTGGATCTTTTTAATCTCTTCGTCGCCGCCTTCCATGGTGAAGAGGTGTTTGAAGCGCTTCTGGGCGCGGAGGTACTCCTCGACGGGTTTCGGGTTCTTGACCTTTCTGACCTGGGTGAGTTCTCCATTTTCCATTTCGTACATGGGCCAGAGGCAGGTCTCGACTGCGAGTTTTGCCATCTCGATAGTCTTGGAGCCGTCAAAGCCCCAACCAGTCGGGCAGGGAGCGTGGGCGTGGACGTAGGTCGCGCCCTCTATTTCAGTGGCCTTCTTCACTTTGCGGATCATGTCCCTGGGGTAGCCGATTGAGGTGGTGGTTACGTAAGGGGAGCCGTGGGCTACCATGATGGCGGGCATGTTTTTCTTCGGGCGCGGGTTTCCGAAAGAGACTTTGCCTGCCGGGGTTGTGGTCGTGGAGGCATCGAAGGGGGTTCCGGAGCTTCTCTGGATCCCGGTGTTCATGTAAGCCTCGTTGTCCACGCAGACGTAGAGCATGTCGTGGCCACGCTCAAAGGCACCTGAAAGGGATCTGATCCCGATGTCCATGGTTGAACCGTCTCCACCGACTCCGATGACCCTGGTATCTCCTTTTTTGCCAAGGGCCTTGAGGGCGGCTTCGATTCCTGAGGCCACTGCCGGTCCGTTCTCAAAGAGGGAATGGATCCAGGGAACCTGCCAGGCAGACTCCGGGAAGGGTGTGGTCATGACTTCAAGGCAGCCTGTGGGGTTCACCACGATACAGTTGGACCCTGCGCCCATGAGCATGAACTTTGCTGCAAGGGCGTCACAGCAGCCTGCACAGCCCCTGTGCCCCGGGGCAAGGTAGGTTTTGGGTGCGGGTTTGCTCATAGCAATTCCTCCTTGAGGTCCAGGAACTGGCTTTCAACCTTGATCCCGGAACTTGCAACCTTCTTGGCTTCTTCGATTATCTTTGCGATGCTTTCCTTGGGGATATCCCGGCCTCCGTGCCCGATGGTGTAGCCGATGATCGGGATGTCGCACCTGCTGTTGTACATGCAGGACTTGGTCTCGGTAAAGAGCGCACCCTCGTTTGTCCCGAGAGAGATGTTCTTGTCGAGCACTGCAACAGTTGCCGCATCCTTGATAGCTTTCCTGATCTGCTCCTTCGGGAATGGTCTGAAGGACCTGACTTTCAGGACGCCGATCTTTTCGCCTCTTGCCCTGTACTCGTCCACAACGTCCTTGATAGTGCCAAGAATCGAGCCCATGGCCATGATAATGACCTCTGCATCGTCGGTCAGGTACTCGTCGATAAGCCCGCCGTGGAACCTGCCGTAAATTTCTCCGAATTCCTTTGCCGCGGCCTCGATCTTTGGGAGAGCTGCCTGCATTGCCTTTTCCTGCAGGAACCTGAACTCCTCATAGGTGTCCGGGGCTGCAAAGGCACCGAAACTCATCGGATTTGCAGGGTCGAGCACGTGTTCGGGGTCATATGCTGGCAGGAACTCGTCGGTCAGGTCCTGTTCCAGAAGCACCAGGGGTTCGTAGACGTGGGAAAGGATGAACCCGTCCATACAGGCCATGCCCGGCAGGAGGACGTCCTTGTCTTCAGCGACCTTGAAAATCTGGGGAAGCATGTCCGCAGATTCCTGAAGGTCTTCGGCATAGAGCTGGAGCCAACCGGTGTCTCTCTGGGAGATTGCGTCCTGGTGGTCGTTCCAGATATTGATCGGGGCGCTCACTGCCCTGTTTGCCACGGTCATGATGATCGGAAGCCTCATCCCGGCAGCGTTGAAGAGCACCTCGTGCATGAGCAAAAGCCCCTGGGAAGTGGTCGCGGAATAGCTCCTTGCTCCGACTGCGGAAGAACCCACCAGGGCGGAGATTGCCGAGAACTCGGACTCCACGTTGATGTACTCGCAGTTCGGGATTTCCCCGTCCGCAATGAACTGGGAGAGGTCTTCCACAATATGGGTCTGGGGAGTGATCGGGTATGCGGAAATCACATTCGGCCGGCAGATCTTTGCGGCGTGGGCGACTGCATAAGAACCTTCCACAACAACCATCCTGTCTTTGTCTGCAACATTAACAGCCATTATTTCTCCTCCAGGACCATTTCGATTGCATTTGCAGGGCACTCGTTGGCGCAGATCCCGCAGCCTTTACAGTAGTCATAGTTGTATTCGAAAAAGCCGTCGCCCTTCGGGCTAATGGACATGTCCGGGCAGACAATTTCGCAAATACCGCACTTGGTGCATTTGTCATAGATATAGACCGGCCGGTAGTTTCTCCAGCCTCCTGTCTTGTTTACCAGTGTTGAACCTGGCTCACAGACTCCACCCTGAACGATCTTCATGCAGATCTCTCCCGGGTCAGCTCGTAAGCTTTCTGGATGGCTTCGGCATTCTTTTCTCCAACCTTGCCGGCAAAGCGTTCTTTCACGGCGGCTTTGATGGAGTCAACATTGACTTCCCCCGTGGCCCCGGCAAAGGCTCCCAGGAGGACCGTGTTCACAATGGGTCTGCCCATGATGTCGAGGGCGACTTTCGTTGCGTCCGCGGCCATTACCTTTGCCTTTGTTTCAAGCTTGAGGTTTTCCGGTTTTTCTTTCGTATTGATGATGATAATCCCGTCATCCTTGATCCCGCTTGCAACATCTACTGTTTCAAGCAGGGTGGCATCCTGGACAATCACGTAGTCGGGTGTATAGATCTGGCTTCTGAGCCTTATGGGTGTGTCGCTGATCCTGGTGAATGCCTGAACGGGGGCGCCTCTGCGCTCCACCCCGAAAGCAGGGAAGGCCTGGCTGAATTTCCCGTCCGCAAAGGCTGCAATGGACAGGAGTTCAGCTGCAGTGACGGAACCCTGACCGCCTCGGCCGTGTATTCTGATTTCCTTCATCTGAGCTCTCCTCTCAAACACAAATTTGTTTTTCCTGGTGATTTTTTAGCCGTTTTTCAGTAGTTTAGGTTTTAGTTGATTTTCGGTAGTTGCTTCAGTAGTTTAAGTTTTAGTTGATTTTTGGTAGTTGTTGTACAGCCAGTCTGTCTGTACCTACCGTTGATTCAATTATCTTGATTGGTCATATCCGGCAGATCCGGTTTCGAATCTCCCGTAATCTCCGGACACCGCGGCTTCTGTATGACATTGATATGAAGTTAATGTTTTGGGACGGCTTTGTTAACCTGAAAATATTGCAATTGTTTGAATTGTTTGATTATTCTTGATGTGCCTAAAATTGCTTTTAACATATTTTCAATTATATATTCACGCCGTTTGGTGTCCCGATGTTCATGGATAATAGTGTAGTTTATTATTAGTTTTTCGGTGAGTTTAAGAGAGTTGTTTTAAATATTTACTATTTGAAATTATTTTTTAGATGAATTTAATTTACTTTTATTCAGGGTTAACCTGCTCTATGAGCCTGTTTTTCCCTACTTCTTTCGTAGACAATCCATATATTCTTAATAGGTCTAAAAATTTTAATACTCTTCCCGGCAGGAACTTTTCATCAGCTCAATTATGGACTTTGCATCTTTCAAACCGTTAATTTTTTCCCGGATATGCCGCGAGCCGTGCAGCCCCTTTGTAAACCACTGGGCCTGCATCCGCAGATTGATGGAGGAAAGGATCCCATACTCCTCCAGAAGGTTGATATAGGCTTCAAAATCCTCGAACTGCCGGGTCCGCGGGTCAGGCTCAAGCTTTTCTCCGGTCTCCAGGTAGTGCCTGATCCGCCAGAAGATAAAAGGGTTTCCCATTGCCGCACGTCCGACCATAAGCCCGTCGCAGCCGGTAAACTCCAGGGCATGTTCTGCAGATTCCTCATCCCTGATGTCCCCGTTTGCGATCACGGGAATAGAAACTTCATTTTTGATCGCCCGGATCTGTCCAAGGTCCGAGCTTCCGGAATACATCTGCTCAGCCGTCCTCCCGTGAACGGTCAGGGCCAGAGCCCCCGCGTCTTCTATCAGTCGGGCAATTTCAAGGCTTTCTTCTTCTCTTCCCAGGATGCGGACTTTTGCGCTAACCGGGGTTTCCAGAGAGTCTACAAGCCCGGATATTACTTCGTGCACGATTTCAGGGGACTTAAGAAGTGCCGAGCCGCACCCTGCCCGGGTGATGCACTTTGCAGGGCAGCCCATGTTCACGTCAATCACCACAGGCCTGAGCTCTTCCTCCACTAAAAGCGCAGCCCTCTTCAGGGACTCGGGGGAATTCCCTACAAGTTGAACCCCAAAAGGCCAATCCTCCTGATCTGTCAGCCCCTTCATGAGCGCTTTCCGGTTTTCATTGATCAGGGCATCTGCATTGATCATTTCCGTGTACGTGAGATCAGCCCCGTACTGCCTGCAGAGCAGCCTGAAAGCCAGGTTCGTCACGTCAGCCATAGGCGCAAGAAGAAGGTTTCCCGGAAGTTCGGTACTGCCGATTGTCAGTTTTTTGAGCTTCATTTTTCTTAGGATTGTTTTGTTTTTGAGGCCACCATTTTTCAGAGTGGTTCGGTGGTGTTTTTGTTTTATGCTATGCTCAATGATGTATCCGTGATATATTAAAAATTCAAAAAGACTTTGGATTAAGTTCTGAAAAGAAAGTGCTTCCTTAAAAGGGTATGGGTTTGCAAAAGAAGGCCCTGAAAACGCCGGGTTGGAGGTGAAGTAAAAACAGGGAGTGAAGTAAAAACAGGGAGTGAAGTAAAAACAGGGAGTGAAGTAAAAACAGGAAGTGAAGTAAAAACAGGAAGTGAAGTAAAAACAGGAAGTGAAGTAAAAACAGGAAGTGAAGTAAAAACAGGAAGTGAAGTAAAAACAGGAAGTGAAGTAAAAACAGGAAGTGAAGTAAAAACAGGAAGTGAAGTAGGTATCAAGGCCACTAAAAGTTGATTAACAGGTAGCTAGAAGTTCATTTAATGGAGCCTTTAAAGATCTATGAAAGGGACAGCCTTACTGCCCCTGCATTTGAGGTTCATGAGAAGAGAAGTCTGACATGCCCCAGGTAAGGAATCCTGTACTTTGCGGTTCCTATTATCCATTCCTCCTTTACGGGCACATGATAGCTGATCTGCCCTTCCTGGTCAAAGTGTTTGTTCGTAACAGGGTTGTCCCCTTTGGTGATGTACCCTGAATAAGGGGCAATTGGACCGTTTTCCCACATTGGATCCCCGGCTTCGACGTGGTACATGGCCCTGTGGATTATTGGAGTTACTCCTTCCTGGCCGTAGGGCCGGTAGAGTATAACGTCCCCGTAGTTTCCAAAGGACTCATAGTCGGAACTTTCCCCATCTTCGTTGGTGACCAGTTCGACCCTGTCGATATTCTTGATGAAGATGATGTCCCCTACCTGCATATGAGGCTCCATGCTTCCTGACTCCACAGCTACCATGGGAGTCCAGAGCCCGAATGCCAGTTTGGAAAGAATCATGAAAGCGATCAGGACAGCCACAACTGAGAGCATGTCCTTTCCTAGGGAAACCCAGAAGTTTTCTTCTCCCTGAATCCTGTTTTCCTTGTTAGCTTCGCTCATAATCAGTCTTTTTCCCTTGATATCGCTTCAATTTTTAATGCCGTTTTATTTCTGATGTTGTTTTATATTTTATTCGGTTCATCAGTTTCTTTCGGCTTCCTATTTAATTTTTCCCATTATTATATTTCAATTAATATTTTTATTGGCAACCCCTGTCAATATAATACAATTTATATCTTTGTCTTAATTTTCCCCACCCTACTCTTCTTAACGTAACTACAATTTGTTTTTATCATATATTAACTTTCAATTTATTCATTCAGTCATGATATTTATATAGTTATCATCTTCGACTGATGGACGGATGATCCTACAGAGAACTAGCTTTGTTCATTTTAATGGTTTCCAGGCAGTCCACCTGTAAGTTTTGGTATGTAACTCTTAATATGTATGTACCTTTTAATATTATGCTGAAGGAGGCTAAAGTCTTCTTTGATGATCACAAATTTCATCAAACTCTTCAGCATAATATTCCATGAATTTTGTATCACATTAATTTTTATATTTTAAGCAGGTCTTTGCCTTGAGGCTTTGATCCGGTTAAAGTTTGATGATTTAATGCTTCAGTTCAGCTTCAACCAACTTCAAACAACTTCAAATCAGCTTCAAACAACTTCAAATCAGCTTCAAATCAGCTTCAAACAACTTCAAATCAGCTTCAAATCAGCTTCAAATTACTTTTTAATCGTGTTCGGAATCATTTCCAGAATCGGGTCGGAACCATGAATGAAATCAATATCATAAGGGCGGTTGCAGAGGAAGGGTATCAGATAAGCCCGGAAGCCGCGGAACTCATCAAAGCAAGTGATGTTTCCGGGCTCCTTCTCGAATACGTCCTTTCGACCATTGATGAATCTGTTTTTGTCATTGAAGCTGAGCACATTGACCTGGCAGGCTTTGCAGCCTCGAGAGTTGAAGGGGTTGCAGGAGCTACAGATGTTGCAGGCTCTATGGGCGCTTCTTCAGAATCTGCTATTTCGGAAGAGGACAGGAATGTCCCTGGTTCCGACTTTGGCCGGGATTCGGTTTCTGATGAAATTGAGAGGCTTTCCGTTTCAGGGGATCCTTTCCTTCCTGATGCTGTTTCGGGCCCTGTTTCGGATGCTGTTTCGGACCATGTTTCAGATCAGGTTCCCGATTCTGCCGCTGGTTCCAAATTCGTTTCCGGTTCAGTTCCGGGGGCTCTCCCTGACCCTGTCCCTGCTTCAGGTGCTGGCTCAGATCCGGTTTTATCGGCACCTTCTGGCCCTGCAGGCAGGGCAAATTCAGCTTCAGGATCTGGGAATTCGCTTCTTTTTTCGGCTCCATCCCCGGCTTCGAGGGACAGGCCCTTTTCTGCCGTTTCATCAGGGAGGGCTTCAGCTTCTTCTTCTTCTTCTCCTACCTCAGTTGTACGTTCTATCGGCGGCCCGAACCCCGTGACTGTGCTCTCCGATATCACCGGACATTCCACCTGTGTGGGAGAGTATATGCAGTTTGTGCAGTACTTCAGGGACAGGTACAGCAGGCTCTCCGAGATCATCAGGGGCAGGATCAATGCGCGGCCCATAGAGAGCCTGAAAGGCCGGAGTTTCAGGCGGGGGAGAGGGGAGAAAGGCTCTGAGGAGATCTCAATAATCGGGATGGTCTCAGATACCAGTACCACAACCAACGGGCACAGGATCCTTTCCCTGGAAGACCCTACCGGCTCTTTTCCCGTGCTCATCCGGAACAGTGAAAAGGAGCTCTTTGAACTTTCCTCCCGCCTTCTCCTTGACGAGGTCATCGGGGTCACAGGCTCGGTCACCAATGACGGAGGCCTTATGATGGCCAGCAAGATCATCCAGCCTGATGTCCCTAACAGTGCACTTCGGAGGACCGGGGCGAAAGGAAAGGTTGTCCTGATCTCGGACGTACATGTGGGAAGTGCCCAGTTCATGGAAGATTCCTGGCTAAATTTCCTGGACTTCCTGAAAGGGGACTCAGATTCTGAAGCCCTCAAGAAAATGGCGGGGGAAGTCCGCTACCTGGTTGTTGCAGGAGACCTGGTGGACGGGATCGGGATCTACCCTGACCAGGAAAAGGAACTCACTATCCTGGATGTCTATGAGCAGTACAGGAAAGCCGCCGAGTACTTCTGGGAAATCCCGAAACACATCCAGATCATCATCAGCCCTGGCAACCATGACGCTGTTCGCCAGGCAGAGCCCCAGCCCGCCCTTCCGGAACGAATCCGGGAACATTTTCCTCCAAACATTACTTTTGTAGGCAACCCTTCCCTTGTGGATCTGGACGGGGTCAGCATCCTGATCTACCACGGCCGCTCGATCGATGACCTTGTGGCAAGCGTCCCCGGAGTGTCTTACCAGGAACCTGCAGGGGCCGTCCTTGAGATGATAAAGCGCAGGCACCTTGCACCCATGTACGGCAGCAGGGTCTCCATAGCCCCCGAAAAGAAGGACTATTTCATAATTGACCCTGTCCCGGACATAATCCACACCGGCCACGTGCACACCCTGGGGGTACAGCGCTACAAAAACGTCCTCCTGGTCAACTCCGGGACCTGGCAGGCCCAGACTGAGTTCCAGAAGCGTGTCAACCTCATGCCTATGCCGGCTCAGGTGCCTGTTGTGGACCTTGCGGACTTCGGGGTCACGATTCTGAAGTTTGATGAATAACTCTTTCACTCTTTCACTCTTTCTCCAAAATTATTTTCCGAACCTTATATATACGACAACGGATTAATATGGCGGAAATGTCAATGGAAAACCAGAATCAAGACCAATCATCGGGCAAACCACCCCTTCCCTTCGACATCCCGGATTTTGAGACCCTCCTGAAAAAACAGGGCTATGCCCTTGCAGGCTCCCATTCCGCGGTAAAGACCTGTCTCTGGCTCAAAAAAGCCATGAATGACGAAGGTTTCTGTTACAAGGGAAAGTTCTACGGGGTTGCGTCCCATCGCTGCCTCCAGATGACCCCTACTCTGCTCTGCAACCAAAGCTGCCTTTTCTGCTGGCGTCCGACTGAGGTTCCGGTCCCTGCACCCGGGGAATGGGACTCTCCTGAAAAAATCGTGGAAGAGAGCATTGCCTGCCAGCGCAAGCTGATTACGGGTTTCGGAGGCTCTCCAAACGCCCTTCGGGAACGCTGGCTTGAGGGAAATGACCCGAACAACGTTGCAATCTCCCTTTCCGGAGAGCCAACGATGTACCCCTACCTTCCCGAACTCATTGAGGAATACGAGAAAAGGGGTTTTACCACTTTTCTGGTCACAAACGGGACAATTCCCGAAATGTTTGCGAAAGTAAATCCCTGCCAGCTTTACATGAGCCTTGACGCCCCGGACCTGGAGACTTACCTGAAAGTCTGCCAGCCGAAATCTCCCGCTCTCTGGGACAAAATTTCCGAGTCCCTGGCCCTCATGAAGGAGAAAAGCTCAAGGACAGTTATCAGAATAACCCTTGTAAAGGGAGTGAACATGTTCAACCCCGAGGGTTATGCCGAACTCATCAAAAAAGCCTCCCCGGATTTCGTGGAAATCAAGGCCTACATGCATCTGGGTTTTTCCAGGCTCCGTCTCGAACGCTCTGCCATGCCAGCCCATGCTGAGGTGCTGGAGTTTTCGGAGCAGGTCGCCAAACACCTGGGTTATGAAATTGCAGATGAATCCGAGATAAGTCGGGTGGTCCTGCTTTCAAAGGACGGGAAGAAGTCTCCGGTTAGAAAGAAGACATGAGAGGAAAATAAAGATATTTGATTATTCTCCTTTTCTCTTTCTGTTTTCCCTTTCCGTTTTCTCTTTCTGTTTTCTCTTTCTGTTTTTCCTTCCGTTTTTCCTTCCGTTTTTTTTCCGTTTTTTTTCCGTTTTTTTCCGTTTTCCCTTTCCGTTTTCCCTTTCCGTTTTTCTTTCCGTTTTTTTCAAGGTATGGCCGGAAAATTAGAGATAAATTTTTATAATAGGAATTGTTTCTATAATGCCTTGAATATATTATTAATGTCTGGAGAATGGAAACACATATAAACTCAAGTTTCAATAAGGTACTAACCTATCAGGGTTATTTACTTTAATCCAACGAGTATTCAATTTGAGTTTAACATGTCTCACATCTAGTGCGATTTCCGAAATGCGAACCTGAGCGGGGTTTTGCTATTTAATAAAAGGTTTTTCAGTAGCATGCCAGACGTCTGTCTAAAGATTTTCACAGGCAAAGTTGTATGCTTCTTACCCGCAGGTTTTTAGCGTTCGGAACGGTTTTTTGTGCCCGGGATCCGGGCAATAAGACAGCTTTTTGCAGTCACGGTTGCATCAAATCCTTGGTATACTTCTTATTTGCTGCCGTGTATCTGCTGCATGTTCATAGAAGTGTTAATGTTAAATAATTAAACTGACCGAGTTATCAAATTAATGATTAAACTGACCGAATTATCAAATTAATGATTAAACTGACCGAATTATCAAATTAATGATTAAATTGACTGAATAATTAGATTAATACTTAGATTAACTATCGTTCGATCACTTTCTTCATCGGGGAATTCTAAAAATGACTGAACAATCAGCACACGAAAAATACGAATTCAAAAAGAAACTTGAGGGTCTCCGGGATAAACGGGGGAGAGGCACTGAACTGATCTCCCTTTATATCCCTCATGATAAGCAGATCTCGGATGTCACAAACCAGCTCAAGGATGAACACGGGCAGGCTTCGAATATCAAGTCCAAGCTTACCAGGACAAACGTGCAGGGTGCGATCGAGTCCCTCTTATCAAGGCTCAGATACCTGGATAAGGTGCCTGAAAACGGGATCGTCTACTTTACAGGGGCTGTGGACATCGGAGCGAACAAGACCAGCATGGAAAGTGAGGTCATTTACCCTCCTGACCCCATTATCACTTACAAGTACCACTGTGACTCTGCCTTTTACCTCGAACCCCTTGAAGATATGCTCAAGGACAAGAGCACTTTCGGGCTGCTAGTCCTGGACCGCAGGGAGGCTACCGTAGGACTCCTTGTCGGGAAGAAGATTCAGGCTTTCCGCCGCCTGACTTCCACGGTTCCGGGCAAGCAGAGGAAAGGTGGGCAGAGTGCACACAGGTTCCAGCAGCTCAGGCTCATTGCTATCCATGAGTTCTATAAACGGATCGGGGACGCTGCAAGTGATATATTCATGTCGGTCGATCACAAGGACCTTAAAGGCGTCCTGATTGGTGGCCCTTCCCCCACAAAAGAAGAGTTCTACGACGGGGAGTTTTTCCACCACGAGATCCTGAAAAAGATCCTCGGGCTCTTTGACGTTGCCTACACCGACGAATCGGGCCTGTCTGAGCTTGTAAACGCAGCTGCAGACAAGCTCCAGGACCTTGAGCTAACTGCCCAGAAAAATGTGGTCCAGGATTTCTTCAAGGAACTGATTTCCGACTCCGGAAAAGTAGCCTATGGGGAAGACCAGGTCCGGGCAAACCTTGAAATCGGGGCTGTGGAAAAGCTCCTGCTCTCCGAAGACTTGCGGGCTGAAAGGGTTACCACGAAGTGCAGTGTTTGCGGGTTTGAAAATAAGTGGACCAGACACTGGAAACCTGGGGAAGCAGCACCTACCGCCGGAAACTGCCCTAAATGCGGCTCCTCTCTGGAAGTCACGGACGTAACGGATATTGTGGACGAACTTTCCGAACTCTGCGATCAGAGCGGGACAAAAGTTGTTTTTGTGTCCACGGACTTCGACGAAGGGGCTCAGCTCATGAGTGCCTTTGGCGGAATTGCCGCAATCCTGAGGTACAACACGGGAATCTGATCCCGTCTACCTCTCTCCTCTCTTTTTGACCGGGATCCGGGTCCCACACCTGTCATTACCTAATAATACTCCATAATGACCCAATAATACTCCATAATACTCCATAATGACCCAATAATACTCCATAATACTCCATAATGACCCAATAATAACCCAATAATTTTTATCAGATCATTATTCTATTAGGTCAAATTAGATCAGGATTAGATCAGATCGGATTATCCCGTCAGATACACTATTAGATTTAACAATTTTCACAGGTGATTTTCTTGTTCCTTGAACTTAAGACTCAGGCTGCATTAATCTTAAAAGACGCGATCAAGAGTGCCGGGTTTGAAATCGAGGATTCCGAACTCTATTTCGAAACCTCTCCTCATGCCGACCTTGCGAGCAGGGCCGCCTTCAAGCTGGCCAGCCTTGCCAGGAAAAACCCGAAAGAGCTTGCCTCTCTTATCGCCTCGAAGATCGAAATCCCTGACGGTTCCTATGTCGGGGAAGTAAAAGCCGTAGGCCCCTACATCAACTTCTGGGCTTCCAGGTGCTATCTGGAAGGGACTGTGAAAGCCGTCCGGGAAGAGCAGGAAAAGTTTGGCTGCGGAGCCCCGAAGGACAAAATCCTCCTTGAACACACTTCCGCAAACCCGAACGGGCCCCTCCATGTGGGGCACATCCGCAACTCCATTATAGGGGACACCCTCGCCAGGATCCTGAAGCGTGCAGGGTACGATGTAGAGGTCCAGTACTATGTCAATGACATGGGCCGCCAGATTGCTGTGGTTTCCTGGGCTTGCGAGCGCTTTGAGCTGGACCTCTCCAAAAAGTCGGACTCCGCCATTGCCGAGGTCTACATCAAAGCCAACGCCGCTCTTGAAGAGCGTCCGGAATCCGTGGAGTACATCGACTCCCTTATGGAAAAAGTGGAGGCAGGGGATGTCGAGACCATCGAGAGCTTTGATAAGGCCGTGTCTCTTTCCGTTGCAGGCATCAAGGAAACCCTGCTGCGCCTGAACGTCTCCCACGACAAATTCGTAAAGGAATCAACCTTCCTGAAATCCGGAGCCGTGCATGACATCGTGGAGCGTATCAAGGCCACCGGCAGGACTGACATCGACAAAGGAGCTCTTGTGGTAGACCTTTCAGACTACGGTTTTGAAAAGACCCTGGTCATCCAGCGCTCGAACGGTACCTCCCTTTACACGACGAGGGACCTTGCCTACCACGAGTGGAAAGCCACCCAGGCCGACCGTGTAATCGACGTCTTCGGGGCCGACCACAAACTGATCTCAGGCCAGCTCAGGGCTACCCTGAACTCTATCGGCATCCAGGAACCCGAAGTCGTGATCTTCGAGTTTGTCTCCCTCCCTGAAGGCTCCATGAGCACCCGCCGCGGGCAGTTCATCAGTGCCGACGACCTCTTTGACAAAGTAACCACAGAGGCCTTCGAGCAGGTCGAGTCCCGCCGTCCGGACACCTCCGAGGAATTCAAGCGCGAAGTCGCCGAGATGGTCGGTATGGGTGCCGTACGCTACGACATCGTCAGGGTCTCCCCCGAAAAGTCCACGGTCTTCAACTGGAAAGAAGCCATGGACTTCGAAAAGCAGGGTGCCCCTTACATCCAGTACTCCCACGCCCGTGCCTGCAGCATCCTCGAAAAAGCAAAAGAAGAGGTTGCCTGGGCTCCTAATGCCGAAATCGATTCCTCTCTCCTTGTCGAGGACAGCGAGATTGCCCTTATCAAGAAGATGGCGCTCTTTGACAGCATCATCGACAACTGCGCCCGGGAACTCAAGCCCCACACCCTCGCCATCTACGCCCGCGAACTCGCCGATGCCTTCAACCAGTTCTACCGCTTCGTTCCGGTTATTGCCGCAGAAGACGAACAGGTAAGGGCTGCCAGGCTTGCTCTCGCGGACTGCGCAAGGATCGTGATCGCAAACGCCCTGGACACGCTGGGAATCGGTGCGCCGGAATCGATGTGAAGAAAGCGGTGTCCCGTTTTCCTTTCTTTTCTTTTCTTTTCTTTTCTTTTCTTTCCCTTTTTCCTTCTTTCCTTTTTTCCCTTATTTTCTCATTATTATACCATTTTTTGCCTTATGTTCCCTTGTTTTCATCCCAAGATACCTTTTTTCGAGTAGATTTTCAGAAGCCGGGGCTCTCACCGGGTGCCGAAGGCTGCCGGCCTTTTCATGACAGTGATTTAAAAATGAGGGCAGGAAATCTGGTACTATGATATGTCGGATATCAAGGTGCTGAAGAAGAGTCCACTTACCCTCAATAAGTTTGATGATTTCCTTAACAGGCTGCACTCTGAGAAGAAGAGGATAAAATCAGTGAGAAAAGCTGGTTTGTGGAAATTGAAGAGGTCAAAAAGAAGAATTATGACATCAAGGCGGTCAATCCCAATATCAAGGAGAAAGGGATTCCGAAGCCTGAAGAGCTTATTAAGATTATTGAAGAGGCTCAGGTTAAGATTATGAAGGGTTGCAGAAGTTGAAGGAGATTTCCTGAAATCTGCAATTTTTGTTTTTTGGGCAATTCTGTTCTCTTTCTTTCTTCATTTTTGTTTTTAGACCGGGAAAGGCCGTTCGCAAGCGAATGGAGACAAAGACGGCCATATATGCCATTCCGGTTGCTTTGGATAAGATCTCCTATCAATCTTAAATTGCCTTATCTCTTTTCCTGCTATAGCTAATTATAACCAGTCATAGTAAGTTATAAGTAAAAGCCAATTATAGAACTAAATATGGCTGAAACGACGACCATCCAGGTTAAACAGAGCACGAAAGAAGTTCTGGAACGCATGAAAATCTACAAGCGAGAAACCTACAATGACGTCCTGGAAAGGCTGATAGAAGAGGTCCAGGAACTGAACGAAGAGACAAAAAAAGAAATTGAACTTGCCCGAAAAGGGGTTGAAGAAGGCAGGTACGTAACGCACGAAAAACTGAAAGAAGAGCTTGGATTCTGAGAATGGGGTTCTGATGCGTTTTCAAATCATTTGGTCCGAACCTGCGGCAGAGCAACTTAGAAAACTTAACCGTCAGCTAGCAAAACGCATTTTCCGTAAAGTTTCGGAGCTTCAGGAAGATCCTTACCGTTATGTGACAAAACTTGTTGGGTCTCCAAATTACCGGCTGAGAGTAGGTGACTACAGGGTGATTCTGGAGATTCAGGGCAGCATTCTGGTGATACTCGCACTTAAAGTCGGGCACCGAAGGGAAATTTACAAATGAAAGCTTGATGTAACGTTTTTTATGCGGGTTTTCAGGTTATTTCAGTCAATTTTTATGGAGAATGCTGGGCACGAGCTATCGAGAACTGGTCAAACAAAAAAGAGACACTCTCATTGAAATGACTGATGGTTTTGGAGACCAATCCCTTAACGAAAAATAATCAAACTTATATGATTTCCGTGAAGTTTGGACCGGAAACTGGTCCGAATATTTTAAAACGGATACTTTAACGGATTCCCTGAACAAAGTCTCTCCACTTCTAAACTTTCACGATACAATTCTTAGCCGGAACAATTCCAATAGTTATAATACAGGCTAACATATTAAATACTGAATATGCAGGACGTCACATTTATCGACGGAGGCAGCCTCCCGGTCCCTGAGGGTGTTACAAGGGATTGGTTCAAGGCTGCTGCTGAGTCAAGGGCTGAGGATGAAAAGCTTTTTTCCCTCGTCAGGGAGGCTTTCCAGAGGAAAATCGATGTTGGGGTCCATGTTCCCACTTACCCCCAGTACCGGGACATGATAGGGCAGTTTCTGGATATCATCAAGGATGAAAAGAACTGCTACGAGCCCTATGCCTTAAAAGAAGAGAACGCGAAGATCCTTGAGCTTGAAATCATCGATGAGGTCGCAAAGCGGTATAAGGAGGAGACCGGGAAAACCCTGGAAGTCAGGGTCTGCGTGGCGGGCCCCACCGACCTTTACCTCCAGGCTTTCGGAACTAGCATGTTCAGGGACGCTTACCACTACATGGCCATGAACATTGATCGCTTTGTCAGGAAGGCTTTTGAAACTGCAAAGAACTTCAAGATCAGGACCATTGCCCTGGACGAACCGAGCCTGGGGATGAACGACCGGATCCAGTTTTTTGACCCTGACATCGTCTCTGCGCTTACCCTGGCTTCCACCTATGCCCGGCAGCAGGGGGCTGATGTGGAGATCCACCTGCATTCCCCCTTGAAGTATAAGGTCGTCTGTGAAACTCCGATCAACGTGATCGGGGTGGAATATGCAGCAACTCCTTCTTACCTTGACCTCTTTGACAGGGAATACCTGGAAGCGTCAGGTACCTATGTCAGGCTCGGGGTTTCGAGGACTGATATTGGAAACCTCATCGGTGCCATCAACGAAAAGTATGAGGTCAATGCCTGGAAGGAAAAGGAGTATATGCAAAAGATCGTAACTGAAATGGAAACTCCGGAAGTCATAAAGAAGAGGCTTGAAACAGCCTGTGCTGTCCTCGGGGACCGGATCAGGTACGCAAGCCCGGACTGCGGCCTTGCTTTCTGGCCGGACCAGGAACTTGCATTCAAATTGCTTGAGAATACGGCAAAAGGAATCGATGCGTTTAACGCTGAAAACAGGGGCAAGGAATAAAATTTCCAATTATTCCTTTTCCTTTTTCTTTTTCTTTTCCTTTTCCTTTTCTTCTCCTTTTCCTTTTCTTCTTTTTCTTTTTCTTTTTGCTTTTTCTTTCTGTTTTTTCTTTCTGTTTTTTCGGATTTTCAGGGTTTTTCTATTTCCACATCAATTTTTTTATAATTATGGAGTCTTTCCAATAATGCTAAATCCTCCAAGGTATACTAACTGGGCATGGAAGAAATCATCTTTGACGATATCGGGAGCTATCCCCTTCCGGACGGCGTGAGCAAGGAATGGGTCCAGAACGCCTTTAAGACGAGGGAGGAGGATGAAAAACTTTTCACGGTAATCAATGACGCTTTCCAGCAGAAAATTGATGCGGGAGTGCAGGTCCCCACCTATCCCCAGTACCAGGACATGAACGAGCAGTTCTTGAAAGTTATCCGGGATGAGAGCTGCTGTGATGGACCTTTTGAAGTGAAGCTTGAGTGTGCCAGGATCGAAGAGCTTGATGCCATAGAAAGCGTTGCAAAGGCTTACAAAGAAAAATTCGGGGAAACCCTGCAGGTCAGGATCTGCGTGACCGGGCCTGCCGAACTTTACCTCAAGGAATTCGGGGGGAGGAATTATGCGGATATTTACTCTATTTTTGCAAAAAATGTTAATAAATTCGTCCGCAATTCCATGAAATCGGCAAAGAACTTCAAAATTGCCACGGTCTCCATTGACGAGCCCAGCATCGGGCTGAACCCTGAACTTGCTTTTGATAATGATCAGATTATTTCTGCCCTCACCGATTGCTCGAAGGCTGCGAGTAAATGGGGCGCTGACGTGGAAATCCACCTCCACTCCGCCCTCTACTACAACCTGGCCTGTGAGACCCCAACCATCAATGTCATCGGTATGGAATCTGCAGGCACGCCTTCTTATATGGACCTTATAGACAAAAAAGTTCTTGAAGACACGGACTCTTTCCTGCGCGTCGGGATTGCAAGGACTGATATCTACACTCTTGCAGGTGCCCTGAACGAAAAGTACAACACAAACGTCTGGAAAGAGTCGAAGTACCTGCCCGAAATCGTCACGGAACTTGAGACCCCACAGGTGATTACAAAGCGGCTCAGGATTGCTTACAGGCGCTTCGGAAATCTTATTAAATACGTCGGCCCGGACTGCGGACTTGGTTCCTGGCCTAACCAGAAGATAGCTTTCATGCTGCTCTCAAACGTGGCTCAGGGCATCAAGGATTTCAGGGAATGCCTGTAACGATGCACGTTCCCCTGAATACCTATTTTTTCCACCGGAAACCTTGCATATTTGCATCTTCTCTAAAAAATTAGGCACCTGTTGCTGAAACACAGTGGAAATAAAGGGGTGATGTTTTAAATATTTAACAGGTTTTTAAAATTATGTTTTTCCACTCTCTTTTTCATTCTTTTTTCAGTCATTTAACCTGCCGTGCCTTCTATCGATTTCGTCCATCATGTCAAGCATTTTCCGGATAGCGGTCCGGATAGCATCGGATTGGTTAACGAATTTTTTGTTTTCTCCCACGTGTTTGTTCAGGTCTTCCAGGAGTTCCTGGGGGATTTCAACGCTTACTTTTGGCATCAGGGTCACGCTCCAGTGGTAATATTCACAGTGATATTGTTTGAAGTGATAGGATCCAGTTTCATTGAAATAATGTTTAAGGGTGAAAATTATTAAACTGTAGCTTCCCTCTCGAAAATTTCAATGAATTCCCATGTAGATTGTGTGAGATAAAATGCATTTCTTCTATTTATATTTCAGATTGATTTCTCCCTAAAAAGGCTTTTCAGGCTGTTGTTGAAGGAAAAAGACAGAAATGGAAAAAGCAAAAGGATTCAACGAAAGGATAAACGAAAGGATAAACGAAAGGATAAACGAAAGGATAAACGAAAGGATAAATGAAAGGATAAACGAAAGGATAAATGAAAGTAAAAATAAGGCTCTTTGCCAAAAAAGCAATTCTGAAAAAAACCCTTCAGAAAAGGAAGTAAATTAGCGGGCCCGAAGGGATTTGAACCCCCGGCCTACGGATTAAGAGTCCGTCGCTCTGCCTGACTAAGCTACGGGCCCACGCTTTGTTTCCTGCCTGAATGAGCGAACCTCATAACGTATCTCCATTATTTATAAATTTCGGTACGAATGCCAAAACTTATGATTTCTTCGGGTCCTTTCAAGTATAATTGCCGTTTTTTCCTTGTTTTTTCCCTGTTTTTTCCCTACTTTTTTCACACATCAGTTAAAAAATTTACTTTCCATGTCTAAAATTTGACTTTTCATGAATAAAATCTTTATTGAATCATTATTTATTTTGGAAGATCCCCCCTCTTGTATGCCTCAACATTTTCATTAAGTGGGCAACCAGAACTTCGGGGTTTAGAATTTTTACGATTTTCTTATATACTTCTTTAATTTGTTCGTTCTGGACCCTTTAAAGCAAACTCTTATATACAAGTGCATCTGAATATGACCAGTTAGTTGACTTATCCGAAGCTCTGTTGGGGCTCAGTTAATAAAGTTGGAGGCGTACTTCCTAAATTTGATTTCCTCAAGTTTGGTTTGCTAAGTACTATTTTATACTTTTCTGGCGCATGGAGCTTTTTTGAGTTGATTAATTAAAGTTAAAGAAATTAAGCAATTAAGTAAATTAATTAAATTAAAGGAATGATTTTTTATGTTTAGAGATGAAAGTCGCTCTGTTCCTATCGAAGAGGGCGAAGTCTACGATGTAACTATTGAAGATATTGCCCGCCAGGGAGACGGAATCGCTCGTGTTGAAGGTTTTGTAATTTTTGTTCCGGGAACAAAAGTTGGCGATGAAGTCCAGATTAAAGTCGAAAGAGTACTCCCCAAATTCGCTTTTGCAAGCGTTGTCGAGTAATCGCGGATTAAGGAAATTAATTTAATTAAAGGAATGGTTTTTATGTTCAGAGAAGAAAGTCGCTCTGCTCCTGTCGAAGAGGGTGAAGTTTACGACGTCACCATTGAGGACATTGCCCGCCAGGGAGACGGCATCGCCCGTGTTGAAGGTTTTGTAGTTTTTGTTCCGGGAACCAAAGTTGGCGATGAAGTCCAGATCAAAGTCGAAAGAGTACTCCCCAAATTTGCATTTGCAAGTCTTGTCGAGTAATTTCCGATTAACGAAGCAATTCAATTAAATCAATTTAATTAAAGGAATGGTTTTTATGTTCAGAGAAGAAAGTCGCTCTGCTCCTGTCGAAGAGGGTGAAGTTTACGATGTCACCATTGAGGACATTGCCCGCCAGGGAGACGGCATCGCCCGTGTTGAAGGTTTTGTAGTTTTTGTTCCGGGAACCAAAGTTGGCGATGAAGTCCAGATCAAAGTCGAAAGAGTACTCCCCAAATTTGCATTTGCAAGTCTTGTCGAGTAATTTCCGATTAACGAAGCAATTCAATTAAATCAATTTAATTAAAGGAATGGTTTTTATGTTCAGAGAAGAAAGTCGTTCTGCTCCTGTCGAAGAGGGCGAAGTTTACGATGTCACTATTGAGGACATTGCCCGCCAGGGAGACGGCATCGCCCGTGTTGAAGGTTTTGTAGTTTTTGTTCCGGGAACCAAAGTTGGCGATGAAGTCCAGATCAAAGTCGAAAGAGTACTCCCCAAATTTGCATTTGCAAGTCTTGTCGAGTAATTTCCGATTAACGAAGCAATTCAATTAAATCAATTTAATTAAAGGAATGGTTTTTATGTTCAGAGAAGAAAGCCGCTCTGTTCCTGTCGAAGAGGGCGAAGTTTACGATGTCACAATCGAAGACATTGCCCGCCAGGGAGACGGAATCGCTCGCGTTGAAGGTTTTGTAATTTTTGTTCCGGGAACCAAAGTTGGCGATGAAGTCCAGATCAAAGTCGAAAGAGTACTCCCCAAATTTGCATTTGGAAGTCTTGTCGAGTAATTTTCGATTTAGCGGAATAAAGCAATTAAATTAATTCAATTAAAGGAATGGTTTCCATGTTTAGAGAAGAGAGTCACTCTGCCCCTGTCGAAGAGGGCGAAGTTTACGATGTCACTATTCAGGACCTTGCTCGCCAGGGAGACGGCATTGCCCGTATCGAAGGGTTTGTCGTTTTCGTCCCCGGAACCAAAGTTGGCGATGAAGTCCGGATTAAAGTCGAAAGAGTACTCCCTAAATACGGGTTTGCAAGCCTGGTTGAGTAAGCAGCATAAACAGGAACAGGAAGAACTTAGACTGAAAAATTATTTCTCAGATTATTTTTTCAGTCTTTTCTTTCTTAATTCTTGTATACTCCTGGCACTTTTGCTTATTTTCTCTTTATCTGGGAATTTTTTCTCCTTGTTTTTCCCTTGCGTTTTTGCTCTGTTTTTCCCTTTTGCTTTTACTGAATTTTTTACCCGCAGTTGAGTCGACATCTCAATTCGATGCTATACCTCAATTCGATGCTATTATATAATAGAGGATAAAATATGATTTCGAAATTCAGCTAACAAAGTTTTTACTGATGATATGAAAGGTTCCCTCAGGACCTTCAAGGCCCGGGGCAGGTCCCGGAGTGATTCCATATGAAGTGTTTTATCAAGTACCACCCCCACTCCAATACCTTTGTGATTGAAAAAAGAGCGTTTTTCGATGAGCCCCTGATGCTTGAAGGCAACTTGATTGTTGGTCAGGACGTTAATTTCTGGAAAGACCTCGTGGTTACGGGACGGCTCGAGCTTGGAAAAGGCTCTGTGGTCAAGGGGAACGTGAAAGCTGAAAGTGCCCTAGTCTGCGCCGGGGCACAGGTTCTCGGGAGCATAGAGGCTGTTTCGGAACTTATCCTGCTTGACGGTGCCAGGGCAAACTCCGCATCCTGCGCCGGGGACATTTACATGCGGCCTGGTTGTGCCGTAGGCTCCGTAAACTCAGGGGGTACCCTTGAACTTGTGGGAAAGGTCACGATCAAAAAAGTAGAGCCTCTCACAAAAGTGGTTGTCAGGGCCGAAGAGTGACCCAAATTCCGTTTTTTACTTCTTTCTTTACTTTTTTTACTTCTTTCTTTACTTTTTTTACTTCTTTCTTTTACTTCTTCCCTTTCACCTGGTGAACCTTTCCTGTTCCAGGAGTTTCAGGATCCTGTCCCTCAGGCGGTTGGCTTCGGGGCTGGTCCGGCTCCTCGGGCGGGGGAGCTCTACCTTTATGATCTCTTTTACCCTTCCGGGCCTGGAGGTCATGACAACGATCCTGTCCGAGAGGAAGACCGCTTCGTCCACGCTGTGGGTTACGAAGAGGAAGGTTACGTTTTTTTGCTCCCAGATCTTCAGGAGCTCGTCCTGGAGGATGTTCCGGGTCTGGGCGTCCAGGGCTCCGAAGGGTTCGTCCATCAGGAGGACCTCAGGCTCGTTGGCAAGAGCTCTTGCAATGGCAGCCCGCTGCTGCATGCCTCCTGAGAGTTCGTGAGGGTAGCTGTTCTTGAACTGCTCAAGGCCCACGAGGTCAAGGTACTTTTCCACCTGCTTTCGGGCTTCTCCTTTTCCTATTCCCTGCATTTCAAGCCCGAAGGTGATGTTGTCGATGACCGTTCTCCAGGGGAAGAGGGAATACTGCTGGAATACCATGCCTCTTTTGGGGTCCGGACCTGTGATAGGGACTCCGTTCAGGGTAATTTCTCCCGAGGTCTGGGTTTCGAGCCCTGCCACTATCCGGAGCAGGGTTGTTTTCCCGCAGCCTGAAGGCCCGAGGAGGCAGATGAATTCCCCGTCCTCAACATCGAAATTTATGTTTTCCAGGGCCTGCGTTTCGGATTTGTCTTCTTTTTTCGAAAAAGTGCGTGAGACGTTTTTTACACTTACTCTGCCCATCTTATACCACGATCCCTGCTTTCCATCTGAGAAGTTTTGTGTCTACGTAATACCTGAAAGCCCTGTCTATGACAAGTCCCAAAAAACCGAGTAAGAGCATGTAAAGAAGCACGAAGTCCATCCTGTGCAGGTGGAAGTTAAGCCAGAGCGAATAACCTAACCCTCCTCTGCTGACTCCGAACATTTCTGCGGCTACCAGGCACATCCAGCCAACACCCATGGCAATCCGGATCCCCGCAATAATGGAAGGCAAGGCTGAAGGTAGGGCGACGTAGCGGATCTGGTTCACGCTTCGGGTGCAGCCCAGTACCTTTGCAGCATCCACATGGACCCTGGGGATGTTCTTAAAGCCCGTGTAGGTGTTGATGATTATGGGAAAAATCATCCCTACAAATACCACAAATCCTGCTGCCTGATGGGTGAGCCCGAACCACACCATTGCAAAAGGAATCCAGGCAAGAGGGGGAATTGGCCTGAGGATCTCGATTATGGGGTCGATAGCCTCACTTGCTTCTTTGAACCACCCCATAATAATTCCCAGGGGGATGCCTATGAAAAAAGCTGCAATTATCCCTATCCCGAAGTGCAGTAAGCTTGTCAAAAGGTCGGTGACAATGACTCCACTTTCGATAATCGTAAGAAGGGAAAGGACTACGTCATAAAAACTTGGAAGGTAAAGTTTGTTTTTCACAATCCATTCTGCAGTAAATTGCCAGAGGACAATTACGCAGACCAGAGAGATTACTTCCATCCCTTTTTCACGGATCGTTTTTATAAGTCTAAGATTCATAACTAGTTAAATAGTATTGATTCTTTTTTACTTTTCCGGAACACTGGGCGCCACGGGAGAAATAAATTTTAACCTTCTAGCTTCTCTATTCCGAAAAGTAATCCCGAATCTGAAATTTTCTTTCCAGAAAGGGGTTTTCGTCCTTCAAATCTTTTCTTCATTAAAAATGAGGCTAAGCTGCCCCTATATGAGGGACAGCTGTTTTTATCAGTTTTTATCAATTTTCGTAGCTTTTTTTGTTTTTCCTGTGAACTCCGGCATTATTCTTCCTGTGAAGCTGCTTCATAGAAGCTTGTATCGAAGATTTCCTCTTTTGTCAGAGGCTTCTGGATGTACCCGAGTTCGTACTGGACCTGGGTGTACTGGACAGTTGAATTTGCGATCAGTTCGGGGTCAGCGATCCAGGCGCCGTCCCAGTCGGCAAGGGACTTTTCCACCTTTTCAACTTCCCAGCCGGTCTTATCGGCAAAGATCTGGGCGGCTTCGTCCACATTGTTCTTGTTGTACTCGGTTGCTTTGATGTGGGTTGCGACAATCTGTTCAACGAGTTCGGGCTGTCCTCTGATCAGCTCTCCGCTTGCCACGAGTACGCAGCAGGCGTGGTCTGCCTGCATCTCTCCCGAGGCCACAACTGAGCGTCCGTTCCCTTCACTTTCAATGATTGCAGGTGCAGGATGGGGCAGGAAGACTGCATCCACACTTCCTGCGGAAATGGCACTGATGGCCTCTCCGGGACCCATGGCCTTAATGTCTACGTCCGTATCAGGGTCAAGCCCGTTTTCCTGAAGCCAGTTGCGAAGCAGGGTGTCCTGGATGGTTCCCGGAGGGAAAGTAGCGATGCTGAGCCCTTCCAGGTCCTGGGGGGTCTCATACTCGAATTCGGGGCGAAGAACCAGGTCTGAACCCTGGATCTGGACTGCAGCAATAATCTTTGCGTCAAGCCCCTGGCTAAGCGCAGTGATCACCGGAGCCGCTCCGACATAAGCCACGTCCAGGTCCCCTGCGAGCATGGCCTGCATTTCAGGAGCACCCGTCGGGAATTCGTATTCGTTGATCTTTTCCACTCCGAAAGGAGCCAGGTCTTCTTCCCACCAGCCCTTTTCCATGGCTGTCATGTACGCAACCTGGTGTGTGCTTGGCTGGTACCCGAAGTTCAGTTCCGTAACTGCAGGAGCTTCTTCTGAGTCCTCTTCAGCTCCGCCTTCCTCATCGGATACGCAGCCGGACACGAAAGCAGACGCAACAAGCAATAATGTAAGGATCAATACGCCTAATTTTTTCAAAATCTCACCTCAATAATTTTCCACTATCTAACACTCTTCAATAAAGGTTTCAGTCTCAATAAGGGTTTCACAGTAAAGGTTTATGACTAAGGTTTATAGGCTGGTAGACGGATTTTTCATCGGAAAATCCCGGTCAAAATTGGTAAACGTGGAGTAATAAAGGGGTATATTCTTCTATGTGTTATTATTCGTTGAAATTTACTATATATACTTTCTCAAATGCCCTCGGATTATGACCCATATGTATTAATATATCTGATTATATTTCTCATTTTGGAAGAAAATCCCTAAAAAATGTAAATTCTTTAAAATCATTCAAGTTTTTTTATCCAGTATCCCAGGAGCGTTTCCATGAATGTTGCAGACAAGGTTATTAAAGCTGCATTTGAATCCGACGAAGTATTTCAAAAAACTCTTTCCACTGTAATTAAGGAAGATCTGAACCTCACTGCTGTTGATTTTGCCAAACAGGCAAACATCCCCCCAAGCACCCTCTACAAGATCCTTTCAGGGAACAGGGACCCGAACATAAAGACCCTGCGCCAGATAGTGAAGACTATCCGGGAAATCAAGGAATCCGATAGTGGAGAATTTATCGCGGTTATCGCTGCCCGCTCGGTGCTCGATAACATAGTGGAGACAAAGAAAAAGATAGCAGGCAGGCTGGTGACTATCAGGGAGTACTCGGCAACTTCCATGGAAGAGGCAATTATTGCAGCCGTACATGCCGAAAGGGACGGGGCCAAAGCCCTTGTCTGTGCTCCCATCGTAAGCCCCACGGTAGAAAAGATCCTGAACATCCCGGTCACAACCATCATCCCAAAAGGCAGTCTGCTGGACGCCATCGCACTTGCCATGAAGAAAATGGAATGACGTATTTTCCGGACTTATCAGGCAGGAAACTTATCAGGCAGGAATTTTCCCCGAACATTTCATTAAAAATTCAGCAGGGAATTTTTCCTGAAATCTTTTTTAAAAACCGTCATTGGAAACGTTGTTGAAAACGTTGTTGAAAACTTTTATTGAAAACTTTTATTGAAAACGTTGTTGAAAACGTTGTTGAAAACGTTGTTGAAAACGTTGTTGAAAACGTTGTTGAAAACGTTGTTGAAAACGTTGTTGAAAACGTTGTTGAAAACTTTTATTGAAAACGTTGTTGAAAAAGAGGGACAAATTTTAAAAAAGAGGTAAGTCCCGCGTCTTCAATATTAACGCGGGCACTTGAAATTTGTTTTTACTTTTTTGACGTTTCGGGTTTTACTTCCTTGGTTTTACGGAATCGAGAAGTTCCTGTACTTTCTCCTGAACCATTGCAACGGTCCAGCCGCCTTTTGTGAACATGTAGGCAGCTCCTCCGGCGATTGCCAGGATCAGGGCTCCAAGGCCGTAGAGCAGGCCAGAACTCTTTTCGAGTACCGTGTAGGTTCCGGTTTCTCCGCCAACCTCAACCTTGTAGGTTCCGGGCACTTCTTCTGCGTGTTTGAAGGTAACGGTGGTGCCTTCCCCTATGCCAAGGGAAATGGTCTGGGAGCCGGCAACCGTTCCGTTCACAACAAGCTCCACATTGGTGTCTCCTGCGGCGTTGCCCGTGTTTTCAACATCCACTGAGATGGTAGCCTCTTTTTCAGCTCTCACCTCAAGCGGGTCGATCACCAGGTTGGAGTATACGAAGATTGCTTCAAGCTCCCTTACCTTCACGTTTGTGCTCTCGTCCAGATAGCCCTTCTTGGTAGCACTGACCTTTATCGTACCGGGCTCGTCTGTGGAGTAGGTGACGGTTCCGTCCTTGTCGGTCTCTTTCAGGAACTCGCCGTCAATGGCGATTTCTGCGTCCTCAACCGGGTCTCCTCCGATTGCCTCGAGAACCTCGATGGTCATCGTGTCTCCTACATAGACCGTCTTCGGTGAGACACTGACGGTCATCTTGATCTTAGGCTCAATGATTTCGATGTTCGTATTTGCGGTGGTGTACCCGTCCTTTTCGGCGGTGACCTTGTAGGTGCCTGCGTCGGCGCTGTAAGTGACCTCCCCGTCCTCGTCGGTCTTGCCCACGGTAGACCCGTCGATCCTCACTGTCACGTCTTCAACTTCGTCTTCGCCGGCGGTTACTTCGATCGTGAACTCCTCGTCCTCAATGATCTCGTCAGGCACATCGATCCTGAGTTCCCTGCTGGCTCCGCCTTCGGTTTCGACTTCAACGAAGGGATAGAACCTGACAGTGTTATCATCGGCGGTCTTGAACTTGACTTCTCCCATGATGTCAATTGTCTCGTCTTCATCAAGGTTGATGTCATCTTCGTTTTCCATCGTGATCTTGTTCGATCCAATGGAAATTTCCATCTCTCCAAAGGTGTCGCCATCTTCAATTTCAAGGTAGTCATCAGAAATCTGGAAGATACCTTCAACGAACACGGCATTGGTTTCACCACCCGCAAAGACGTTTGAGAAGTGGACAATGATCAGGGGTACGTCTTCGGCATCTCCAAGTTCGGCTTCGTAGATATACGCCTCGTTTGAAGAGACAAAAGCGTCGTCAACCGTATCTCCGTCCTTTTCGAGCTGGACCCAGACGACCTCTCCGTTAATATCGACTTCTTTGATGTTCAGGGCATAGCCTTCTTCAAGGATCAGGGCTGAGCCGGAGTACATGGACTCTTTGTCATCGGTGTCAGTCAGGACTTTTGTAAGGATGTTGTCTGAGAGGAGGCTCACCTCGTCAATTTCTCCATTAACTGCATCTTCAGGATACCCTGCGAAGTATTTCTCTGCCATGAAACCAATGACTTCGAAATCTCCCCAGTCACTGTGTTCGAATTCCACTGGTTGGGGGGTAGTTTCATAAATCAGTTGTCCTTCGGAAATTTCTCTGTCGCTAAGATCTGCATCTTCTATCCTCAGCTCTTCGGTCCCGATTCCCTCGTCAATGTTATAATAGAAACCTTCAAAGTTGAAAGGTGTCCAGGTGGGGAGGGAGTCGCCGTCTACATCTTCGTCGTAGACTGTCCCGCGCAGTTCGTAGGTCCCGGGTTCCGAGATGTCCACGAAAGGTGCAAACCTGAGGGTGCTGTCATCGGCGACCTGTATCAGGATCTTACCCATGAGTTCGATGGTGTCGCCCTCATCGAGGTTGACGTCATCTTCATTTTCCATCTCGATCCTGGAGCTGGACACGGAGGTAATTTCCATTTCTCCGAAACTGTCTCCTCTTTCGATTTCGACGTAGTTGTCCGAGATCTGGAAGATTCCTTCTATGAATACAGCAGATGTTTCCTGCCCCGCAAAAACGGTTCCTATGTGGGCAATGATTATGGGCACATCATCCGCGTCCCCGAGGTCAGCTTCATAAACGTAATCATCGTTAGAGGAAAGGAAATCGTCATCCACGACGTCTCCGTCCTTTTCGAGCTGGATCCAGACAGTGTCCCCATTAACATCAACTTCCACAATGTTCAGGGCATATCCGTCTTCAAGGATAAAGGAAGAACCGGAGTAAGCGGACTCTTTGTCGTCAGTATCAGTGAGCACTTTGGCAAGTATGCCTTCCTTGATAAGGCTGATATCCTCATCAACAGGGGTGCTGTTCTCCGTATACCCTGCAAAGTACTTTTCTGCCATGAAACCGATTACCTGGTAAGATTCCCAGTCATTGTATTCAAAATCGGTCTCCATAGGCTCTGTTGAGTATTCGATATTCCCTTCGTCTATATTTCTTTCTATATTTGTGATGGTCAATTCTTCCGAGAATTCCCCATCGTCAAGGTCATAGAAAAAGCCTGAATAACTCAGGGCATCCCAGGTATAGGTGGTGGAAAGGCCTTCTTCCCAGATCCTGTTCCCTGAGGAATATCCTTTGCGGACAACTTTGACAATCCAGGATTGTGATACGCTCGTTCCCACGTTGGGGGTGGCAGTTGCTGTTATTGTATATTCGTCAATCACTTCTCCTGCATCAAAGTCAAATTCAGAGAATGTGACACCCTCATCTTTTTCGGTGTCTCCTACTGAATTGCCATCCGAATCTTCCACGTTCCATTCAATTGTACAGTTCTGGCTTACGGTAATGTTAAAGTCGAATGTACTGTTTGAAGAGCTTTGGGTCACTGTTTTTATTAAATCTCCGTCTTCTTCGTCCCAGCCGTCATCACCTTTGGTCGGGTAGAAGTCATCGATTTCCACTGCCGGTATAGTTCCCTGTATTTCCCATGTTTCAGGGCTGGCATTTGCATTCCCTTCGACAACAGCTTTGATAATGCGTTTAACAGTGTCTGTTACGGTATATGTGAAACTGGAAGTGGGGTCAGCAAAATCAGTTGTTTGAGATTCGACATTGTCATCTGTGTCATTGACGTACCATATCACGTTTCCTGATTCATTTAATGTGACCTCAAAATCCTGGTCTGTGCCAATGTCCACTTCAATATCTTTGTTTGAAGGCGTAGAGCTATCTATAATCGGAGCCGCAAATGCGGTTCCGCAAAATAGCCCTAGCAATAGGACTCCTACAATTATTTTCATTTTTGTTTTATTCATGTACGAACCTTCTGAACCTTGTGTAAATGTAATTTTTGTGTATTCTGGGTAAACTTCGGTGTAAATTTAATAGTAATCTAGTTGGATTTCTTTCTACTTCGCTTGATAATTTGTAGGTTTATCAGCCAATGTTTTTAATGTTATCTTTATAATCCTGAATTTTTTAGTATTTCCGCTTAATGTTGATTTTCATGGGGGTGGGCTGGTCAATTGTTTTCGGCTTTTAATTGCTGGTATCCGCGGCGTTTCACGGGGATGATGCTGCCGTCGGGGCGTTCAAGCCAAATTCCCTTTTCGTATTCAGTGCATTCTCCTATGATGCTTAACTTACATATATTTTGTACTTTTTTAAGCCGTTCGGGATTGATTGTGAAAAGGAGTTCGAAATCCCCGCCTGTGTAAAGGGCAAGTTCCAGCAGTTTTTCAGGGTCGTTTTCGGGAGTTGAGGCAAAGTCCCGGACTTCCGGGAGGATTGGGAGGGAGTTTTCCCGGATTTTGAATCCTATCTGTCCTGCCTGTGCAAGGTCATGGAGGGACATGGCAAGGCCGTCGCTGGTGTCCATCATGGAGGTGACGGAACCTGAGGCTGCCAGTTTCTGCGCCTCTTTCGTGCGGGGCACGGGTTCAAGCAGGCTTTTGATCAGGGTTTCGCTTGCCTTCTTTTCATTTCCCTGTTCATTTTTCTGTTCACCTGTCGGGCTATTATTTTGTTCACCAGCCTTTTCAAGCCCCCTCGGTTTCAACTGGAGAACCTCAAGGGCTGCCCCGGCAGATCCGGCATAGCCGGTTACGCAGACAAGGTCTCCGGGCTTTGCCCCGCTTCTTCGGAGCAGCTGGTTTTTCTTCATCCGGCCAAGTGCAGTTCCCGTGATGGTAAGTTCTTCGTGGGTATCGATATCGCCTCCTATCACGGCAGTTTCGCAAAATTCGGCGCAGGCCCGAATGCCTTTCGCAAGCTCTTCAACAAAGCTTATTTCGGTCTCAGCCGGCATGCCGATTGCTGTCAGGATCCCCAGGGGTTTTGCGCCCATGGCTGCAATGTCGCTGAAGTTTACGGCTGCGGACATCCAGCCCATCTGCCAGGGGCTCATCCCTTCAGGAAAATCCGTTGTCCTGTGGAGCATATCGGTACTGATGACCAGGCAGTCCTCCCCGCCGAGGTCAAGGACGGCGCAGTCATCGCTCCCGGCCCCTTCCAGGACCTCTTTTCCTGCAGGAGATTTGAATATTTCAGTCAGACGGGTAATCAGGGCACGTTCCCCGATAGAAGAGACTTTTTTCGCGTTCATGATAACAGGGTCGTAAAGGGTTTTTAGTTTTGTAAAGTAAATGTGGGGGGATAGGATAAGCATAGGGGTTGATATAGCCCGGACTAAAAGCTAAAATGGACTGAGTTTCTATTGCTTATGTAATTTTTGTAACTGCAAGGGTTACACGAAAAATTTTATGGGATTTCCGGTTATCACTGTTACAGTACCGTTTATCGGCTACAGGTATAAGACTTTTGTAAACTTCAAATTGGTTTGAACCTTAAACCCTAATTCTTTAAAAATAGATGAGGAAAACTTCGAGTTTGGGCTAAAAAACTTTAGAATCTTATTAAACTGGGTAAAATCTTTTTATAGTCCCGGATGTAAATATTTACACTTATATTATAACCACGGAATACACGGAAAGCACGGAAGGATTGTGCCCCGGTTTCCTTTATTCCGTGTTTTCCGTGCTTTCGGTGGTTTAAACCTTCACTTGAGATTGGTGAAAGAATTTGGGTATTTGACTATAATTTGGTAGAATCTTATTAAACTGGGTAATATCTTATTAATTTACATTTTGGAAAGGCCGCCCACCTCGCTCCGCTCTGCGGTCGGTGAATGTCCCGGGACTCGATATCTAAAGCAAAAAAGGTCTTCCGGAAATTGAAATCCTTACACAAAGGGATTTGGGATTTGAAATCCTTAATCAAAGGGATTTGGGATTTGAAATCCTCAAGAAGGAGGATCAAACTTCCTCTCCTTAAATTTCTTCTCCTTAAACTTCCTCTTCCCCTTCTTCCGTTGTCCGGATTCTTACATTTTCCAGGAATTGCTTCGCTACTTTCCCGAGTTCAAGCATTTCTTCCCTGTCCAGGAACTGGATTTCCCGGAGGCTTTCCCGCATGCTGTGTTCACAAACGCCCTGCTGGAGCACGTAGCTGACTTCCCGGTTTTTAACATTTTCCGAAATCCAGGCAGCTATTTGGGCTACTTCTTCTTTGCTTCCGATGAAGTCCCGGATAAGGGTTGTCCGGAGTTCCAGTTCGGAGCTGCCGGAAGCTGCGAGCTCGATTGTTTTTGCAACTGCGGCTGCAATTTCTGCCGGGTTTTTCCTGACAGCTTCGTATTCTCCCCAGCCCACGACTTTTCCATAAAGTCCGGGATCATTCGGGGGGGCTTTCACATCAATGAAGAACTTGTCTACCAGTCCTTTTTCGAGCAGCTCGGCAGCCCTTTCCGGATAATAACCGTTAGTGTGGATGCCCACAAAAAGCCCGAGTTCCTTTGCAAACCCTGCCAGGGGTACGATTGCCGCCTGCATCAGGGGCTCTCCTCCCGAAAACACGGCTGCGCTCACGAAGGGTCCGGACTTTTTGATCTGCTCCTGCACGAAACCGAGTTCTTTCAGGTCTGGCTCTTCAAGGTAGGAGTGGTTCTGGCAGTAGGGGCAGCGAAGGGGGCAGCCCCGGAAAAAGACGGTGACTGCTGCTTTTCCCGTCCAGTCCATGGTGGAGAGGGAAAGCGTGTCTGCGTAGTTTACTTTCATAGCAACTATTCTTCCTTGCCGTTTTTTTCTGGTACTAAAAAAGAAGGGGTTAAAAAAACCTCACTGGAGGTTCCTTGTCCCATAGCGTTTCCTGTCCAGGAGTTCCTGCTGTTTTCCCTTGTTCCAGCCGTCTACGGGCTGGAGGTACCCTGTGATCCTCGAGAGGTGTTCCACATTCTCCGAGCCGCACTTCGGGCATTTGTCCAGGAGGCCTGAGGCTACATAGCCACCGTCCGTGCAGACCGTCATGTCCCGCGTGAAGGCAAAGTAACCTGTCTGTGTGTTCTTTGCGATGTGCATTGCAAGTTCCTGCAGGCCGTCAGGGTCAGGGTTGCCTTCCCCGAGCCAGATGTGCATGATATTTCCGCCGTCCACGACCGGGAAGAAAGTGTGCTCGTAGTTGATCCTGTCCACCAGGGAAATGTCGGCTCCCGGCGGGATGTGGGTCCCGTTCGTATAGTAGATGGGCAGGTCATGGGTTTCGTGGATTTCATGCATTGCAGCGTCCAGGTTTCCCTTGATAGTGAGGTCGGCTTTGTCTGCGTACTCTTTGTGGAGCATGTCCGAAACCGCAAAGCGCTGGGCCGTGGTTTCCGCAGGGGTCCTTGCAAGGGCGATTTCCATGCCTGTTTCCTCTGAGAGTTTCTGGGCATACATTTTCATCTCAAACATCGCCCTGATCGCAAGCTTGTACGCGGCAGGAGATTCGTGCATCTGATACCCGGTGTGGTACTGGACCATCTCGTTGATCCCGACAACCCCGATTGTATAGACAAGGCTGTCGAAGTCCACTGCCATGGCGCCTTTTTCTCCCGTGTTCGGGTCTTTCGGGCGCTGGGAAGCAAAGGGTATCCTGTTCATTTTTATGAGGCTATTCATCCATCTCCGCTTGATCTTGAAAACTTCAATGGCTTTGTTCATCAGAAACTTCAGCTCATTGAAGAGCTTTTCATCGTCCTGCTCGGCTTTGTAAGCTGCTCTGGGACAGTTAAGGCTCATTACCATCCAGGAACCCATGGAAAAGTGCTTTCCGTCCTCGAAATAGAGCTTGTTATTGAATTCCTCATCATCGGTGGGGTTTGCGGAGAACTGATAGGCACAGCACTGGTAGCATGAAATGCCTTCCCCTGCTCCCCTGTATTCCGGAAGCTGGTTGTCAAAATACGGCGTTCCGAATTTGGCAGCCAGTTCGAAGGTCATCCTGTAAAGCTCTTTATATGTCGGAATTTCCGGGTGTTCCCTGTTGAATTCCTCATTTTCTTCCATGAAGTCCGGTTCGAGAGAGATCTCGGGCTTCGGGAAGCTGAAGGGTTTGCCCCAGGCATCCCCTTCGAGCATGACGTCCATGAGGGCTTTGAAGCCGAGGCGCACTTCCTTTTCGAACTCCCCGTAGGTCCGCAGAGGTGCCTGTTTACCGTTCCAGACCTTGCCCATAGCAACTACAGGTTTGTCTTTCCAGAGTTTTGGAATGCCGGGGGACAGCTGTACGGAGGAAAATACGGTCTGTCCTCCCCGGGCGCACATCATCTGCATCATCTCGTAGACGAACATCTGCATGAGCTGCTTGATTTCCTTGTAGGACTTGCCCTCAAGGTAGGGTGCCAGAAATGTCAGGAAGTTGTAAAAACCCTGCCCGCCTGCAAAGTTCGTCTGGGCCGAGCCCATGGCTTTCACTGCGTGGAGGAATGCGACTTCGGCATTCTTCGCGGGTTTTGCCACACTTGACTGGGTCCCTACCCCGTCGGGCATGAGCCCGTAGTAGAAGAAGTAGCGGAGGTCCCAGTCCTGGCAAAATGGCCTTGTCCCCATGTATTCAAGGTCGTGGATATGGAAGTCCCCGTTCAGGTGCAGGTCGGCAAGTTCCTTTGGCATGAGCAGGAGGTTCTGTTCTTTGGACATCTTGTCGGCTTTTTTCTTGTGGGAGGTCTCGGCATTGTTGAGCTGGTTGGCGTTGTCGTTTGCCTCAAAACCGTATCCCGTATCAATTTCATATGCATCGTAGACCGAGGCCCCGACCCTGGTCATGATATTCCTCCACTCCACATGTCCCCTCTCAAGGAGAATGGTGTTCACGATTTCCCGGATCAGGGGGCCTGAGAGGAACTTTGCGTTCATCCTGCGGATGATTCTTTCAGCCTCTTTTGCGATATCGACAGCTTCTTCTTTCGTGATCGCGGGCTTGTTGTAAAAGATCTCGCTGAGTTTTGTTTCTTTCAGGAGCTGGTTCACAATGATGTTCCGGTCCCAGTTAACTATAAATCCGTCTGTTGTCCTGACCTTCGGGAGGGAGGGAAGGGACAGCCCGTCAAGTGTTTTTTGTACTGGCTGGTTGTCGGAGAGCTGGCCATCGGAGAGCTGGCCATCGGATAAGAGAGTGTCGCCTGTCATTTTACTCATCTTCACTTGCTGTTTTCAGGGACCCTTAAAGGATGCCCTGGAATTTTTCCGGATTCACTTCATCACCGTTGAATATTTCTCCATGGGTTAAGAAGGTGTCATCGACCTGTAAAACAGGTGCTGTTACCGTAAATACCCCATTGAAGCGCAGTTCGGTGAGGGCTTCCGGGGTGGACATATCCGCGACTTCGAAGTCCACTGAATTTGTTTTCAAAAACTGTTTTAACTTGTTGCACTTCGGGCAGCGTTCTGTTGTATAGACTACTATTTTTGACATGCTTCCTGACCCTCTCTACATTTTATTTATGGTATTTATTTATTGTATTTCTCCATACATATTTCATTTATTTCTAGTGTGTGGGGGGTGAGCGTCCGGATGCAAAGTGCATCGCAGTAACAAAACAAAGCCCCACCCGAGTTGCCGTTCCTGAGCTGACTCTCAAGCTATATCTTGCAAATTTCCGTGTCCGCAATCTAGGGACATGGAGAGCAGTTTTAGGAAGGCGACCCCATTTGATCTCGTTTTTCTCATTTTCTGGAATGGATATTTTCAACTTTTCGTGTAGATATTCTAAATGTTCTGGAGCTTAATAACGCTTTTTCATTCCAGTTCTGTATACAACTAATATTAGTTTGTTACCATCTCTGGTCACAAATTAGGTGAACTACGTTTTTCAGTATTTTCCAATTTACTGGTTCTTCAGTTTATCAGTTCTTAACTTATCAGTTTTTCCACATTTATTATTACTTCAACATATTCGCTGTTTTGTTCAGGCTTTCCGGGTTTCGAGTTTCTGGACCCTTTTACTTATTCAACTTTTCGCCCCCTCTTCTCCGGGGGACATCACACTTAATAAAAAAACTAATTACAAAAAAATGTTATATCATTTGTCTGTTATACCCTCTGTCAAGTGTAAAAAGAGGTGTCATTCCATAGAAAAATTACTGCTTTCCGGCTGCAAACCCCTGGACGAACTACTTGGAGGAGGTTTTGAAAAAGGAATCTTAACCCAGATTTTCGGGGTTGCAGGAAGCGGAAAAACAAATGTCTGCATCCAGCTTGCCGTAGAATGTGTAAAACAGGGGCAAAAGGTCATTTTTATCGATACCGAAGGGCTTTCCCCTTCCCGTTTCAAGCAGATTGCCGGGGAAAACGCAAAGGAAATTGCAAAGAAAATAATAATCTACGAGCCCCTGAACTTTGAAGAACAATATGCGGCAGTAAGGGAGGTGGAAAAGATAGCCGGTGAGAACATAGGGCTCGTTGTCCTGGACTCTGCCACAGCTTACTACAGGTTCGAACTTGAGGATGACGAAAAGAGCCTGAAAAGCCGCCGGGAACTGGCAAGCCAGATCGGTTTCCTCCACGCCCTGGCCCGGAAATTCGGCTTTGCCGCAGTCATAACTAACCAGGTTTATTCCGACATCAGCGCCGGCGGAGTTCGTCCCCTGGGCGGCACTTCAATGGAACACATCTCAAAGACCATCCTCCAGCTCGAACGCACTGGCGAGGGGAAAAGGCGCGCCATTCTCTTTAAGCACCGCTCCCGCCCTGAGGGCTCAAGCTGCAAGTTCACGATTACGGCGGAAGGGCTCCGATGATAGATTCTCCGTTGTAGATTCTCGGTGATAGGTTCTTTTTGTGGAAACCAACGAAAAAGTAGTGATGAAGGAAAAAGTAGTGATGTAAGAAATCCGTAAATCTGTAAAAGCTTTAAAAAAGTATAAAGTTTCCCGGAAACTTCCGGGATTTCCGGCTTCAAAAGCTGTTTTTAAAAGTCTATTTCTGCTCAGAGTTTTTCTTCCTTTTCTTTGCCCTCTCCTTAGCGTTCCCTGCTTCCGGCTATGAATTCTTCGGTCCGGCTGTAGGCCTCGCCGTCCGGGTACTGGATTGCGGGGTGTTTCATGAAGTAGGAGGACGGAGAATAGAGCACGCCGCCGATTCCCCGGTCAAGGGCAAGCTTGCAGCAGCGGATGGCGTCGATGACCACACCTCCGGAGTTCGGGGAGTCTTCAACCGAGAGCCGGAGTTCCAGGTTCATGGGCACGTCCCCGAAGAGCTTTCCTTCCATCCTGAGGAAGCAGACTTTGTTGTCTTTCTGCCAGGGCACGTAGTCGCTGGGTCCGATGTGGATGTTTTCGTCTTCGAGTTTTTGGGAGAGCACGGACTGGACTGCCTCGGTTTTCGATTCCCTTTTGGAAGCCAGACGGTCCTGGTTGAGCATGTTAAGGAAGTCGGTATTTCCTCCCGTATTAAGCTGGTAGGTCCGGTCGAGTTTTACCCCGCGCTTTTCAAAAAGGTCTGCCAGGATCCTGTGGGTAATGGTTGCCCCAAGCTGGGCTTTGATATCGTCTCCGATGATGGGGAGCTTCTTTTCTTCAAAACGCTTTGCCCAGGCCTCGTTGCTTGCGATGAAGACCGGCATGTTGTTTATGAAGCCTATCCCTGCTTCCAGGGCGCATTCGGCATAGAAGCGGACGGCATCCTCGGACCCCACCGGAAGGTAGTTAAGGAGCATCTCGGCGCCCGAACTTTTCAGTTCCTCCACAATCTCTTCTTTTGTGGAGTCAGGCTCTTTTGCGGGCACAAAGGTGTACTTTTCATCATAGTTTTTCATATGGTCCGAGACTCCGTCAAGGAGTTTTCCCATCCTAACCTTCACACCCATGGCCGGGATCTCAGGACAAAAAACCGTCGTGCAGTTCGGAGGAGCGAAGATAGCTTCTGATACATCTTTTCCCACCTTCCGGGCGTCGATGTCAAAAGCGGCCACGACTTCAATGTCGCCGGGCCTGTACCCCCCCAGTTCCCGGTGCATCAACCCGATAGGTTCACGCATCTTATCGTTTTTGTAGTACTCAATACCCTGTATCAGGGAGCTTGCACAGTTTCCGATCCCTGTGATAGCTATTTTTATCTTCTTCATACAAGTTTACTCTCCGGTGAACACCCTGCTTATCTTAAATTTGTTTGAAGTTGAATTTGTTTGAAGTTGAATTAGTTGAATCGAATTAGTTGAATTGAATTTAGTTGAATTGAATTAGCTGAATTGAATTAGCTGAATTGAATTTATTTGAGTTGGATTGGTTGAATTTTAAGTCTTGTCTTATTTAGACCGTCACTCTATAAATTAATTCATACAAAATTTCCCTGAATATCCCCAAATAGATACTTATTTTATACATATTTAAAAATCGCTGTCCAATCACTATATATAAAAATTATATTATAAATCCTTCCAAAATCCTTTCACTATTTCGATAAATATCTTTAGTTTCCTGCCAGCTCCGGGAATTAAAATATTTCTTTATTTTGAAAAAAGGGAAAAGGTCTATTAGGAAAATTGAACCGAAAGTTGAATAGTTTTTTATCGGATGTGGGGTTTGAAAGGGAAGCCAGAGGTTTTTGGCTGGAGTCAGCTTTAAGGCAGAATCAAGCTTTACAGTGACATCAAAATTAATTTTTACACCGGACAGTGATTTGCATGAGGACGATTGACTGGAATGAGGAGTCCAATTCCGTTATGCTTGTGGACCAGACCCTGCTCCCTAAAGAGTACAGGGTAATCGAATGCAAAACCCTTAGTTCCCTCTGTGAGGCGATCAAGAGCCTCAGGGTCCGGGGGGCGCCTGCGCTTGGGGCTGCCGGGGGTTTCGGGATTGCTCTTGCAGCTTACCTGAGCAGCGCAAAGGATATGGACAGCATAATGCGGGACCTGAAGGTGGCGGGAAAGGCCATAGTATCAACCCGCCCAACAGCTGTGAACCTGGGCTGGGGCGTAAAAAGGGTCCTGAATGCTTTGTCTGACGCCTATGATGTCGCCGGGGTCCGGGACATTGCCCTTTACGAGGCCCGGGCTATTGCCGACGAAGACGTGTATATCAATAAGCTGATAGGAAAACACGGGGCTAAACTCCTGGAAGATGGGGACACTGTACTCACGCACTGCAACGCCGGCAAGATGGCCTGTGTGGACTGGGGCACAGCCCTTGGCGTGGTACGTTCCGCAGTTGAACAGGGTAAGGAAATCAAGGTCATTGCCTGCGAGACCAGACCCCTTAACCAGGGCAGCCGGATTACCACCTGGGAACTGATGCAGGACAAAATTCCTGTCACCCTGATCACGGACTCCATGGCCGGCTGGGCAATGCGCCAGGAACTTGTAAACAAAGTGATCGTAGGGGCTGACCGGATCACCCAGGACGCTGTCTTCAACAAGATCGGGACCTATACCCACTCAGTGCTTGCGCGGGAGCATGAAATCCCTTTTTACGTTGCAGCCCCGGTCTCCAGCTTTGATTTCAAGGGCTGGGAGGGCAGTGTGAAAATAGAGCAGCGGGACCCTGACGAACTTCGCTTCTTCGGCTCCGAACAGCTAGCCCCCGAAGATGTGGAAGTCTACAACCCTGCCTTTGACGCAACCCCTATGGAAAACGTGAATGCGGTCATCACGGAGAAAGGAGTGTTTTACCCGCCTTTCCTGCTGGACGAGGTGCTTGTCTGAGGGGTATTTCCCCTTTTCCGGGCTTTCACCTCCTGAATCCATTCTTTTGGATTTATTCTACCGGGTTCACCCCCTGAATCCACTCTGCTGGATTTATATATCATAACTGTAAATTACCTGATGATTATCAAAATTGGCAGAAATATCAATTGTTCGAGTTCAATTGTTTGATCTCAACTTTGATTTCAATTGTTTGTATCTACCTTATACGAACGTCTGATATTCATCAAAAATGACCTTCCATTGATCAATAAAGGTGTTTAACTCATGGCTAAAAAATCAGGCAGCGGCCTTCAGTCCTCCGCAGGGCTGATGCGCTACTACGAAGCGGACAAAAATGCAATTCAGGTCCAGCCCAAGACGGTGCTTATTGCCGGAGCCATTGTGGGACTGGCAGTATTATTCTTAAGTGCGGCTAACGGCTTCTGGCCGTAACCATATTTTTCCGGTCAGGGTTCCCTTGAGCAAGCAAATTTCCGGGAAAAACAAAAAAACGAATCACGTTTCTTCAGGGGCAAAAGCTCCGAAACCCGTAATTTTTCTATTCGGTTTTCTCTTCATACTTGTGGGTGTCTTCGGGGTCCTGTACAACCCTGCAAACTCCGAAGCCGCCGGGGCAGCCTGGACCGTTTCGGAAGAGGGACTCCTCTCTTTTCCCCAAAGAGGGGAAGCTGCGTTCACTGTTGAGGTGACCGAGGATCTTTACACCCCGGAATCCGCAGATTCCCTGAAACTGCTCACTTTTGAGAGCAGGGGCGAGAATGTCCGGGCTCTTTTGAGAATCCCTGCGGACTCTTCTCCAGCAGGTTCTTCTCTCTCAAACTCTTCAGGCGTCCCCGGAATAGTCCTGCTCCCCGGGGCTGGGATTAGCAAGGAAAAAGAACAGGGCCTTGCAGCGGAACTTTCGAAACTAGGGTATGCCACCCTTGCCCTGGACCAGCGCAATCTCGGAGCTATAAACCCGGAAGGAGACCTTGAACTTTTCAAAGCCGGGCTCGAGCCTCTCGAATACAAAATGGTTTACGATGCCCTGAAAGCCACGGATGTCCTTTCCGCCCAGCCGGAAATCGACCCTGAAAAGCTTGCCATCATCGGAGAAAGCAACGGTGGCAGGTTTGCAATCATTGCCTGTGCCCTTGAACCCTCTCTGCGGGGAGTGGTAGGAATCAGTACCGCGGGCTACGGCACCGGAGAAATCGATCCATCTCAGGTAAAAGACCCTTATGTCTACAGCTTTTACCGTTCCATTGACCCGGATACCTACCTTCCCGAAATTCCGCCGGCAAGGTTCGTGCTCCTGCACTCCTCTAATGATACCGTGATTCCCCATGAAATGGCGCTTGGCACATTTTCCCTTGCAGGGGAGCCAAAGGTAATGTATAATGTCAGCGAGGTCACACATGGGTATACGGCTTCCATGCACCCTTATCTCGAAGAGGAACTTACACTCATTTTTATTGATTAACCTATACCTTTGATTAACCTATACCTTTGATTAACCGATACCTCTGATTAACCGATACCTTTGATTAACCGGTACCTTTGATTAACTAACCTCATAAACCTTTCAAAGTGTTTTGAATATGGCGTCTGTTCAGCAGCTTTCAGGTGTAAAGGATCTTTCTGGAATAGGTGAGCGAGTTGCCGAAAGGCTGGTCGAACATTTCGGGACCGAAGAAGTGGCGCTCAGGGCAATTCTCGAAGGGGATGTTGCCGCGCTTTCCGAGGTTAACGGGGTGAGCCACAACTTTGCCCTTTCCCTTGCCAGGGATGCGAAAGCCAGGGCCGAAGGCTGCTCTATTTCCGATTTTTTGAAGACTAAAGAGGCAACAGACCTCTACTCCCGCCTGCTCGAACTGGTTAAAAGCTTTACACATACGCCCCATGCCCGGGACAAAATGAACCTCTTTTATCCTTACCCTGCTTCCCGTAGGGACCTTATCGAGAAGAGAAGGGTTTTCGTGGAGGAGTATCTCGAACTTGCTCGCTCCCTTTCCGGGGATTCGGAATTTCCGGGCCTGCTCTCAAGGGTCAGGAGGCTTAAGCCCGTGCCCGGAAACCTTCGGGCAAGAGACCGTATCATTCTCTCCGGAGACCCGGAAACTTTCGGGGTTGTAAAGGAGAGGTTCCAGGCCTTTCTCCCGGTCCAGGCCGTGGAGAACCTTTCCGAATTCGTGGACCTTGCCAGGGGCTATTCCCATACCATCGTTTTTGATAACACTTTCCTGGGCTTCGACATGCCCGAGGACCTTGAGCCCGAATTTTTCCCAGACCCGGAAAAGGTGGAATTCTGGCAGGTAGTACCGGAAATGGAACTTGCCTTTTTTGCCCGGAACCTGGACTGCATCCGGGCCTGTCTGCAGGTGGTATCCGTCCTTCGCAGCCGCAATTTCAGTTTCTTTGAGGAAATGTCGGAAGAAGGGCTTGAAACCCTCGAAACCGCTCTTTCGAAGCTGGGAGAGGACGGAAAGCCGAAAGAAGGGTTTGACCCGGAACTGGACCGTCTGGGAGCCGCCCTTGAAGGTCTGGACCGCGTCCTTGCAACTGCCCTACAGGAAGCAAACCTGCGGATGAACCGGGCGCTTGAAGAGAGTTCCCTTACCCTTAGCGGGCAGGACCTCCTCAAGCTCGTAAGCGGGGGCATGGAAATCAAAGACCTGCTGGCAAAGGAGCTCTACAAACTCTACAGGGAAGAGCTTGAAGCCGTAAAGGAAGAACTGGCAGGGAAGCTCGGGCTGCTTTCGCATGAAAAACTGCTTCTGGACTCTCTTTTTTCCGATGAGATTTCCTATCCCCTCCAGGCCGACCAGGCCCAGCTCCAGCTCTTCAGGCAAAAGCTTTCCAGGGAACTGGAAAAGGCAAGGCTTTCCCGGAAAAGGGAAATTGCAAAAGTCCTTTCCGCTTACAGGCCATTTGTCGGAAAGCTTGTCAGGGAAGTCCTGGAATTTGACCTGGGCTTTTCGGTGGGCTGCTTTGCAGAGTACTTTTCCCTGAAAATGCCGGAGCTGATCCCTGACGCGGGGCTCGGGCTTTCGGAAGGGGAAAACCTTTTTTTGAAAGCCAGGTACGGGGAAATTGACCCTGTCAGTTATTCTGTCGGAAAGGCGAGTTTTTTCCCTGAAGCGGGAGAAAACCGGGTTGTGCTCCTTAGCGGCGTGAATTCCGGGGGCAAGACCTCCCTGCTTGAACTTCTTGCCCAGTGCGTTATTCTGGGGCACATGGGTTTTCCTGCCCCTGCAAAAAAGCTTGAGCTCGGCCCCATCGAAGAACTCTACTATTTCGGGAAATCGAAAGGGACTCTGGACGCAGGGGCTTTCGAGACCACCCTTAAACAGTTCTCCGTGCTCTCCGAAAGTTCCGGGAAACTGGTACTTGCAGACGAACTTGAGTCCATCACCGAGCCAGGGGCTTCGGCCAGGATCATTGCGGGCATCCTCGAATACCTTGTCCGAAACGAGCAAAGCCTTGGGATATTTGTCTCTCATCTCTCGGAGCTGATCCTGGAAAATACGGAGGCTGAGGTCCGGGTGGACGGGATCGAAGCAAAGGGCCTGGACTCAAATCTGGAGCTGGTAGTGGACAGGACTCCGGTCTACAACCATGTGGCAAGGAGTACGCCCGAACTGATCGTGGAGCGCCTTTTCAGGAAAACCTCGGGAAAAGAACAGGAGTTTTATGCGCATTTGAAAGGAAAGTTCAGGGGGTAAAGCCGCTTCATTAAAAGTCTTCTCTGTTCATCTTTTTTTATTTTTCTCATATTTTAAGAGATAATGTTATAAATCTTTAGTTCTATATATCAGTACATACTTTCACGTTTCTCGGGAGATTCCGGGCATTCCTGAGGTTTTTGTTGAACCAAAAGCCTATATAGGGGTTGTTTTTAATCCATTTTCTATTACTACATGGAGATGTGGTTCCCTTTCAACAGGTAACCGGAAAGTGTTGTCCGGCCTGAGAACAAAGATTAATATATCCCGGAAGTTGTTTCCTGAGAGTGTGACGGTTTTCGGCTACTCATATCAAGCCGGAATTCGTCGTTCCGGCAACTAAAGCTTTGAACCTTATCCGGATTTATAGGGAACCCTCAATTGTGATGGTTTTTCAGGACCCGTGGGTTCGGCGTTGTTGCATCGGTATCACATCAAATAACAAAATAGCATAAATATTAAAAATTAATGAAATGAACAGTGATCTTACGTTGTTAAGGATAGCTCTAAAGAAAGAACAAAATCAACTCTTGCGTGGTAGTAATGGAGCGTAACTTCCCCATCCAGTGTGCAGACTTTGACAGGTTACTATCGGATAATGTTGAAGGATCTCGGATGGAAAGCTCCGGTATGCCTGACCTCAGTGACCCGCGCCTGTATTTGGACCGGGAGTACAGCTGGCTCCAGTTCAACAAAAGGGTGCTTGAGGAGGCTTTTGACGAGCGTAGCCCTTTGCTTGAAAGGGTCAAGTTTCTTTCCATTTTCGGAAGCAACCTGGACGAATTTTTCATGGTCCGGGTTTCAGGGATTCAGAAAAGGATCGTTGAAGAGTCAGCCCGGGAAGACCGGATAGATGAGCTTGCCCTGGAGCAACTCCGGGTTGTCAGGGAAGAGCTTCTCAGGCAGCTTGTCACTCGCGATAAGTGCTGGAACGGGGTCCTTCAGCCGGCCCTGAGAGAAAAGGATATCAATGTCCTCAACTATTTCGAACTTTCGAGTAAGGAGCGGGAAAAGCTAAGGGACTATTTTGAAAATAACATTTTCCCGGTACTGACCCCTCTTGGTTTTGATGCCGGACATCCTTTCCCGCATATTTCCAACTTAAGCCTCAACCTTGCCGTACTTATTGACGATCCCGATTACGGGGAGCGCTTTGCCAGGGTTAAGATCCCTCCCCTTTTCCCGAGGCTTATCCCGGTTCCTAAAGAAGGCGAAGAATGGCCTACCGGCCGGAAACTTGATGAGTTGAAAGAAGGGCGTTTTGTCTGGCTCGAACAGCTTATCGCCGCAAACCTGGATTTCCTCTTCCCGGGACAGCATATCCTGGGGGCGTATCCTTTCCGGATCACGCGGGACGCAGACCTTGGTTTTGATGAGGACGGGGATAAGGACCTCCTGACCGCAGTCCAGCAGCGGATCGGGAGAAACTATTTCGGGTCCGCTATCCGGCTTGAGACCGATTATACCATGCCGGAACGTGTTTCCGATATCCTGCTTGAGAACCTGGAGCTTACCCCTTCGCTGATGTTCAGGTTGGCTGCGCCCCTGGGCCTTTCAAGTCTCATGAAACTTACTAAACTGGACTGTCCCGAGCTGAAATATGAACCTTTTGAACCCAGGAAACATCCCCTGCTTGCTGATAAGGAAAACATTTTTTCGGCCCTGAGGAAGGAGGACGTCCTGCTTTACCACCCTTATGACAGTTTCGAATCGGTCATCGATTTCGTGGAACATGCCGCCGACGACCCGGATGTGCTGGCAATCAAGATGACGCTGTACCGGGTGGATGACAACTCCAGGATTATCCAGGCGCTTATGAAAGCCGCGGATAGGAACAAGCAGGTCGCAGTCCTGGTAGAGCTCAAAGCCCGTTTTGATGAGGAAAACAACGTCGGATGGGCAAAAGAACTCGAACGTAAGAACGTTCACGTAGCCTATGGTTTGCCGCGCCTGAAAATCCATTCCAAGATGTGCCTGGTGGTTCGCGCCGAAAAAGAGGGCATCCGCTACTATGCCCACCTGGGCACCGGGAACTACAACGCAGTTACTGCAAAACTCTACACCGACTTCGGTTACCTCACAAGCGACTCTTTCATAGGTAAGGACGTCTCGGACCTTTTCAATGCCCTGACCGGTTACTCGAGAAAAGATCACTATACCAAACTCCTGGTCGCCCCCCAAACCTTAAGGCACCAGATTCTGGAACGCATCCGTCGGGAGATCGACCTGCACGAAAAAGAAGGAAACGGGCATATAATCTTCAAGATGAATTCCCTGGTGGACTACCAGTGCATCCTTGAACTTTACAGGGCCTCTCGAGCAGGGGTAAAGGTGGACCTGCAGGTAAGAGGAATCTGCTGCCTCAGGCCCGGGATCTGCGGGCTCAGTGAAAATATCAGGGTTACTTCGATTGTCGGCAGGTTCCTGGAACATCCCAGAGTCTACTACTTCAGGAATGGTGGAGATGAAGAAATTTTCATGGGAAGCGCCGACCTCATGCCCCGAAACCTGGATAACAGGGTTGAAGTCGTCTTTCCCATAGCAAAGGAATACATACCCCTGATACGGGACGTTGTCCTGGGGACCCACCTGAAAGACAACATCAAGGCACGTCTCGTACTCCCTAACGGCAGGTCGGAAAGAGTCTACATGCAGCCTGAAGAAGAAGAACTCGATTCCCAGATCTGGATGCTCGAGCACAGGGGATGCTGGGACATCAAGCCCGAAAAGGGCTGAAAAGTTTGGCCCTTCTGGAGTTCGAACCTTCAGATCTTTTCCCTTCTTTTTGCCGTTCTCTTTTTTGCTTTCTCCAGATCCGTTTTTTAAATTTATTTCAGGCAGGCATGGTTTCAGGAGTTGCACTATCACCTTATAAAGAAAAAAATCCGGAAAATAAATATCAAATAGAGTATGTGATAAATGTAATGAAACTTAGTTTGGAGTACTTGGTTTCCCACGGGAAAAGGTAAAAGGGCAGTGAGTTCTGACAGGTGGTCATAAATGGAGTCCGAAAAACTTTCTGAAGGTCGGGTTGTCGCTTTCATAGACATTGGGACAAACTCGGTCCGGCTTCTCCTGGTCCGGATTAACCCGAACGGGTCCTATAAACCCCTGACCAAACAGAAAGAATCCGTGAGGCTTGGGGATAAGGAATTCATTGATAGGATCCTCCAGCCCGAAGCTATGCAGCGGGCGGTCATTGTCTGCAAGAAGTTCGTGGAACTTGCCCGGGCTTACGGGGCTGAAGAGGTCATAGCCGTGGCTACCTCGGCTACCCGGGATGCCAGTAACAAGGTCCAGTTCCTCGAAATGCTGAAAAGTGAGGCAAACCTGGAAGTCTGCCCGATTTCCGGTATTGAGGAAGCCCGCCTTATTTACCTGGGGGTTTCGAGCGGGCTTCGGCTTGGTGACTCCAGAGCTCTGTTAATTGATATCGGAGGTGGGAGCACTGAGGTCTCGGTCGGGGGCGATAAACAGTACTATTTCCTCCATTCCTTCAACCTGGGAGCTATCCGCCTGACAAACATGTTTCTTCCGGACGAGACAGGGCCGGTTTCAATGGCGCGCTACCGGCTGATCAAGGCCCATGTCCGGCGCAAGTCCATGCTCGTGATAAAAGAGCTTTCCAGGTACAGGATAAACTGTGCTATGGGAAGTTCGGGGACTATTGAAAACCTTGCCAGGATAGCCTTTGTCTACCTGCACAAAACGGGCCAGGAAAACTATGACCGCCTGGGGTATGAAGACCTGAAAACAATAGTCAGGGATCTGTGTGCCCTGCCTCTGGAAGAGCGCCGGAAGTTCCCGGGGATCAACTCCCAGAGAGCGGATATTATCATTGCCGGAGCTGCGATTATCGAGACCCTTATGGAAGAAATGGGGCTTTCTGAAATCCGGATCAGTAAGCGGGGACTCAGGGAAGGGCTTCTTGTTGATTACCTTTCAAAGAGCGAATTTTCCTACATGATCACCCAGATGTCGGTCCGGAAGCGGAGTATCATGCAACTGGGACTGGCCTGTCATTTCGATGAAGAGCATGCCCATACCGTGACCCGGCTGGCCCTGGAACTCTTTGACAGTGCCCAGGCCCTGGGGATCTACGAGTTTGAGAAAGGAGAGAGGGAACTGCTGGAGTACGGGGCAACCCTGCATGATATAGGGAAGTTTCTCTCCTACGATAAGCACCAGGCCCATGCCTACCACATAATCCGGGAGAGCAGTCTTCCCGGTTTCCAGCCCGAAGAAATCGAAATCATTGCCAATCTTGCCTATTTCCATAGGAAAGGTACTCCCAAGAAAAAACACCCGAACCTTGCAGGGCTAGAGAAAAGTTCCGTTAAAAGCGTGCGTATCCTGGCTGCCCTGCTTCGAATCGCTGAAGGCCTTGACCGCTCCCACACAGGGATCATTTCCCATGTCCGCTTTTATATCTCTTCAACTGACACCGTTGTGCTTGAGATGCATGCCCGGAAAGAATGCCAGCTCGAACTCTGGGAGCTTGAGAAGCACAAGAAGTTTTTCACAAAAATTTTTGGGTACAATTTACAGTACAAGATGATCATTGAACAGGGGGCTGTACCTTTTTCTACCCTCGAGGAAGAGCCCGAACTTGAAAGTACCTGATGTCAACTATCCCCCTACCCTCTTCGGCTGTTGAGGAAGGGGCTTTCCCTCCTGGCGCGATAAATTTTCAGGAAAACAAAAGCTGAAAGGCACCTGTAAAAATTTTAATCAGTGAAACTTCTGAAGGAGCATCTTACAGGTTTTCGATAGCTATTTCGATCTTTTCTTTGAACTCTTTGCTCCTGAACTTTGCCCAGGCTTCGGGGAACGTGTTGAGAAGGGTCCGGAGTTCTTCTTCTCTGGATGCCAGGTAGATTTCAATTCCTTCCATCCCTTCAAGATTTGCTTGTTTCCCTGATCTTTTCCAGGTTTCGCTTTCTGCAAGGCCCCAGGCCCCGGTCCTCATGTAAGAACTCAGGAGGTCGATTGCGACCACGGCGTCGTGCAGGTCTCCCAGGTGGTTCTGCAGGCCCTTTAACTCCTTGATCATTATTTTTGCATTGTCTCCCAAGACGTCTTCGAAGAACTCGAAGGTGTAGCGCAGCCCCTTGGCGGCTATCCTGAGCCTGTGCAGGCGCTCTACAGAGACGTAAGGCCCTTCCACCCATTCGGAATAGGCAGCTATGTCGGCGAAGCGGGCATAAATCACCGAGGGAAGCACGTCCTTTACCCTGTGGGGAAGAGCGTCATTTTTTTTGTTGCTGGTAGGAAGCTCCCCTGCCCCCGGGACTTCAAGGAATTCCGAGAACTCCTTCTTGAAACGGGCGTATTTTTCGCTGTCCAGGTACGCAAGCATGGTCTTCCGGGCTTTTTCCCTTTCTTCTTCGAGTACGGCAAAGAGGGGTTCAAGGTCATGTTCGTGGCCCTCGGGCAGGGTTTCCAGATACTCCTCTGCCTTTTCCCGGAAAACGTCCAGATCCCGGACATCTCCCATGGCTCCCAGGGTCCGTCTAAGCCCCTTCATGTGCGGGCCCAGCTGCCTTGAGTCAAGATAAGTTTTAAAGACCTTTGATGCCGCCCGCATGCGTCTGACCGCAACCCGCATGTCATGGAGTTCTTCGATATCCTCCCCTTTCCGGGTTCCTTTTTCGTGGGACCGCATCTGGTCAAACTGGTAGGAGAAAATCCTGTGGGCGACTTCTCCCATAGAATCTCCGGGCTTGACGGTGAACTTTTTGGAAGCTTTACCTTTTTTCTTCTCCTTAGATGCTTCCCTTTCCTTTTCGGCTTTTTCGCTTGTCTCTTCTACTTTTTCTCCAACTTTTTCCCCTATTTTTTCTCCGACTTTTCCTTTTGCTCCCTCTTTTTCTTCTTCAGTTCGGGGTTCATGCGATTCCTCCGTCGGGGTGAACCAGAGTTTTGTGCCGAAAAGGTATTCCCAGAGTTCGCTTCTCTTTGCTGCTTTCTTTCTGGCTTTTTCCGCATCACGCCCTATCAGTTCGATTTCCAGGGCGTCTTCGAGCTGCCTGATCCTGCCTGGCCGGACAGGGACAACCTGGGTTTCCAGAAGGTCTGCGATCCGGACGAAGGCTGCAAGTACCAGGGCTTTACTCTGGAGGTTCGGAGGAAGCCTGATATGTGATCCTTTAAGGGCCTGCCCGAGATTTTTTTCACTGACTCCGGGGTCCTGAAGTTCTGTGATCAGGGCGAGCATGCGTAAGCTGTGGAGTTTGAGGCCTTTCAGCGGGTGGCTCAGGAGAATTTCCTTTCCCATCCGGGCTTTTTCTTCCCTGGATGCGGAAATCCCAATGTCTTCCATGAGGGCTGCCAGAGCCAGCAGTTCCTTCTCTTCGGGTCCAAGCCCGTGGTAGGGGGAAAGCCCGTCAAAGAGGGTAAGGGCAGCATCTCTGACCCTTTTTGCCTTTGCCTCGTCCACACTGTAGCGTTCAAAGAGGGATTCAGGAGTCCATTCCTCAAAACCCATGGCTTCCCAGCCCCGGTCCAGTATCCCGCTTCCGGAGTTAAAGTGGAGTTCCCTGTCTGCGGCTTCGTCCGTTGCAAAGGGGAAGAAGGAAAGCCTCTCTTTTTCGAACTTCAAGTTCAGGGTTTCGATTTCAGGTTCGGAGATTTTAAACAGGAGGCTCAGTTCAGAACTCGATTTGCCCCTGTCAAGCTCCAGGAGAATTCCGGCCTGTTTCCCGTAGATATTCTTGTGTTCTCTGAGCTGCATGCAGACAGCCCTTTCCTGGTGGGTAAGCAGGGTCTTATCAGGAAGATTCTCCGCGAAGAGGATGGCTCTTTCAAATTTGGAAAAGGGGCTCCAGCTCAGGTCGTAATTTTCCATAAGGTATTTTGAGATTATGGCCAGGTCTTCGGATGTCCCGTCGCTTTTCAGTTCCACTTCAAGTTCGCTGTAAGTCTTTTCCCTGTTTTCGCTTTTCAGTTCCACACGGTCCAGGGCGAGTTCGGCTACGTGCCTTTCTCCAAGTTTCACCTGGCTGATAGCTCTTTTTTGTTTAAGTTTCAGGATTGGGCCCAGGTCAAAACCTGCGCTAAGTTCGAAAATCCTGTTCCTGATCCCGGCATCCGGGCATTCCAGAAGAGAAAGTCCCTCAGGCAGAAAACTGACATTTTCTTCTCTTTTGTGGGCTCCGCCTTCGAACCCCCCCAGACTTTTTATAGTTACCCAATGTCCCTCTTTTCCGACATCCTTCCGCATCCTCAGGTAGTAGCCTGATGCCATTACAGCCATGTCCTCCGTGTCCAGGAAGGTGTCCTCTACGGGCTGGACCACAGTTTCGGAAAGGGAATAGTCCCCCAACCTGGACAACTTTTCAAGGTCTCGGAACTCCGCTTCATCCTTTACAAGAAACTTCGATTCGATTTCCATGCTTTCCCCTTCTTATATATGACTGCATGCAATATAGTCATTCTCGTATTATAACTTGCTTTTTATATAAAGCGGGTTTTAAGTTTAATGCGGACGAAATTGTTGATGGGAGTAAAATTTTAAAATAAGTTGCGTCCTATAAGCTGTATCTTATATGATTTATTACAATAAACATCATTTAAAACCTAAGGGTGAGTATAATTTACAGTTACATAATTTACAGTTACATAATTTACAGTTACATAATTTACAGTTACATAATTTAGGGATGAAACTAATCTAAGGCTAAATAATTTAAGGATGAACATAATCTAAAGCTAAGTATAATCTAAAAGAAAATAATTCCAAAGCCAAAAAATATTCAAAAATTCACCGCATGAATCCGGTGTACCCTTTCATAAGCGAATGGAGTAATTGCTCTTGACCAATAACGACATGCTACTCTGGGACGAGACCCTTTTCAAGGACCCCTCCGTACTCGAACCTGACCACCTTCCTGACTATTTTCCCCACAGGGACACTCAGTTGAACTCGCTCAGGTTTGCCCTTCGCCCCGCCCTGCGCGGCATGCGTCCGATGAACTGCTTGCTGGTGGGGCCCCCGGGGACGGGAAAGACCAGTGCGGTCATGAAGGTTTTCAGGGAAGTCGAGGCCCATACTACCAGTGTCGTGCCGGTGAAGGTCAACTGCCAGATTGATTCCACTCGTTTTGCGGTTATTTCCAGGATTTACAAAAAACTTTTTGGAATTTCCCCTCCTAGCTCCGGGGTCGCCTTTCGAAAACTTTTTGAAAATGTTGTGGACTTCCTGATCTCCTCCGAAAAAGTGTTGCTCCTGGCCCTGGACGACCTCAATTACCTCTGCTACGAAGGGCATGCAAATGAGGTCATGTATTCTCTCCTGCGAGCCCATGAACAGTATCCGGGGGTCAGGATAGGGGTAATCGGGATCGTGAACGACGCCTCGGACCTCTACCGGCTTGATGCTCGGGTCAACTCGGTTTTCTTGCCGGAAGAGGTTTCTTTTCCCAGGTATGGGTATGAGGAAATCCTGGATATTTTGAGGGACCGGGTGAAGTACGGCTTTTACCCGAAGGTGGTTTCCGAAGAAGTGCTTGAAATGGTTGTCTCTTACGTGGAAAAGACAGGGGACCTGAGGGTCGGGATCGACCTGCTGAAACGTTCCGGGTTCAATGCCGAGCGGAGAGGGAGTCGCACAATTTCTTCCGAAGACGTGGAAAAAGCCTATGAGGCTTCCAAACTGCTGCATCTATGCAGGGGCATAAGCCTCCTCTCTGACCCTGAAAAGGCTCTCCTGGGACTGGTTGCAAGGAAAGGGGAAATCCAGGCTGGGGAACTTTATAACTCCTTTCATGAACTCACAGACCTGGGATACACGCGCTTTTACGGCATGGTCAACAAACTCCAGGCCCTAAACTACGTGGACGCTGACTTTACAGGGAAAGGACAGAGAGGCAGGACACGGATAATAACTACAAAATTTAAAGCAAAGGATATCCTGAACTGTCTTGAAAAATCCTGATATTCTTTTGGCATGAAAGTATGTGTGTGCTTTCATTTTTTGTGCGCCTGTTATTTGAAGAATATCATGTGCGTTTTTCTTGCAAATCTTTTTAAAAAAGACCATAATGTAGTTTAATTCTTTAAAAGACCCGGTTAAGGGCCTTATAAAAAAACCTTGGAGATTCACAAGAAATTTTGTTAAAAACCTGCAACAGGTTGAATTCCTGCAACAGGCATTTTCCTGAAAACAAGTGTTTCTGGCTAAAAATTTTTAAAGAAAACAAGGGCAGTTAAAAACCGCACCTTCTTTTCTCGTTTTCGGGGTTTGCCCGAATTTTAAACCTTATTTTCAGAAATTTACATCATTGGAGGCATTCCAGGGGGCATTCCACCCATTCCTGGTGGCATTCCGCCCATTCCGCCCATTTCTTCTGGGCTGGGGGCTGCGCGAGTGGAGGCGATGATATCGTCGATCCTGAGGATCATGACTGCGGATTCGGTTGCGGCGTTGACTACCTGGGTCTTGACTCTGAGGGGTTCGACAACAAAGGCTTCCCACATGTCAACAACCTTTCCTTCGTAGACGTCGAGACCTGCGGTCTTCACGCCTTTCTCGTGCTGGGAGCGCAGCTCCATGAGCATGTCGATCGGGTCGAGACCTGCGTTTTCTGCAAGGGTCCTGGGGATGACTTCGAGAGCTTCGGCGTAGGCTTTGACTGCAAGCTGTTCCCTGCCTTCGAGGGTTGCTGCGTATTCCTGGAGCCTGAGTGCAACTTCCACTTCAGGGGAGCCGCCACCTGCAACGAGCTTCTCGTCTTCGATTGCCACGCCTACTACACGGATTGCGTCTTCGAGGGCGCTGTCGATGCTGTCCACAACGTGCTCGGTACCACCGCGGAGGAGGATGGTAACTGCCTTCGGATTGTTACAGCCGGTGACAAAGGTCATGTTGTCGCCGCCAACTCTCTTTTCTTCCACGGACTGAGCGTATCCGAGGTCTTCGGGGGTAATCTCGTCCATGTTGGTGATGAGCTTGCCGCCGGTTGCACGGGCGAGTTTTTCCATGTCGCTCTTCTTGACTCTGCGCACGGCAAAGATACCTGCCTTTGCAAGGTAGTGCTGGGCCAGGTCTTCAACGCCCTTCTGGCAGAATACGACGTTTGCCCCGCTGTCAATGACCTTGTTTACGATGTCCTTGAGCATCTTTTCTTCCTGGTCAAGGAAGGACTGGAGCTGGTCCGGAGAGGTGATCGAGATTTCTGCGTCCACTTCGGTGTCCTTGAGTTCTATTGCGGAGTTCAGGAGGACGATCTTTGCATCGTTGACTTTTTCGGGCATGTTGGTGTGGACTCTTTCCTTATCAATTATCATGCCGGGGATAAGTTCGGAATCATCGACCCTGCCGCCTACTTTCTTGACAACGTTGATGTTTTCTCTGTCCACGGTGTTCTTTCCGTTTGTGTCTACAACGCTGGTAACTGCGTCCACGGCGATTTCGGAAAGAATCCTCTTGGAAGACTCTGCGCCCTTTCCGGTCATGGCTGTCTCGGAAATGCTGATCAGAAGGTCCCGGTTGGACATTTCCACGGTCATTGCCAGGGATTTCAGGACTTCAGTGGCCTTTTCGGCTGCCAGCCTGTACCCGGAGGCGATGATGGTGGGGTGGATTTCCTGTTCGATCAAATCTTCAGCTTTCTTTAACAGTTCTCCGGCGACTACAGCTGCACTGGTGGTTCCGTCTCCGACTTCTTCGTCCTGGGTCTTGGAAACTTCCACAACCATCTTTGCGGCGGGGTGCTCGATGTCCATCTCTTTAAGGATGGTAGCACCGTCATTGGTGATAACCACATCACCCATGCCGTCAACAAGCATCTTGTCCATTCCCTTGGGGCCGAGGGTGGTCCTGACTGCTTCGGCTACTGCCTTTGCGGCCATGATGTTGTTGTTCTGGGCATCCCTGCCTCTGGTTCTTTTGCTGCCTTCTCTTAAAATGAATATTGGCTGTCCTTGTCCTGCCATGTATCTAATCCTCCGTTAGCGTGAATTGGTATCTTGGAATTAAAAACGCATTTTACATGTTTGTACTTCTATATAAAGTCATCCCATTGATTTAAGTGGGACATCTGCGCTTCCGCAGCTCTTCTCATCGATAAAGCCGGTGCAAACTCTTTCTTCTAAATCTCAATTCCCTGGGTCAACTTGAGGCGGATCTGCTTTTTCCTCCAGGAAAGGAAATTGTTCATCAGGGTCAATTTCTATAATTTTTTTCAACATTTCTGCTCTCCTGATAAACTTGTTTTTTACTACCCTTCATAATTATTCAATGTAAAAAAATATTTACTGATTCCTCTCTTTTAAAGGCGAGGATTTTACTGAGTTCAATTTTCCAGTTAACCGGTTTAATGGTTTAACTAGTTTAATGGTTTAATGTTTTGGATAATTTGATCTTTTAATGGTCTAATGTTTTGAACGAATTTGATCTTTTAATGGTTTAATTTTTTTGGGTGAATTTGATCTTTTAATGGTCTAAGTAATTTAATGTGATTGGTGGTCTTGTAATCTAAAAGATGATGCTTTTAAGGGTTTTATGGTTTGAACATATTGAAAGTTCTAATAGTTTAATGGTTTAAACGGATTGAAAGGTTTTAATAGTTTAATGGTCTAATTGTTTAATAAGTTTAATATAGGTATGAACTAATAATAGACTTCAATATTTTAATGGAAAAATTAATATCTTAAGTACTTCGAATGTAAATATTATAATACAGATATAGTCCATTTTCTGGTTTGGTAGAACAGATTGGTCAAAATACTGTAATAGAAAAGTTAATATCTCATGTCTCCATAATAAAATTTTGGGGGACTTTATGGCTCAAGTCAGAAGTAAAGTATTGGGTATAGACCTTGGGACCACCAATTCGTGTACAGCAATAATCGAACTCGGGGAACCGAAGGTCATTACAAACTCAGAAGGAAAAAGGCTTACACCTTCAGTTGTAGGTTTTTCAAAAAAGAATGAACTGCTTGTGGGAGAACTCGCCAAAAGGCAGATAGTTTCCAATCCCGAGAATTCCGTTCAGTCCATAAAGCGATATATGGGAAAACCTGACTACAGGGTGCCGCTGAACAACGAGCACTATACACCGCACGGAATCTCTGCAATGATTCTCCAGAAGCTTAAAGTCGATGCGGAGAAATACCTTGGGGATGCTGTCGGAAAAGCCGTGATTACGGTTCCGGCTTATTTTAACGATTCCCAGCGCTTCGCAACGAAAAAAGCTGGGGAAATGGCAGGCCTGGATGTGCTGAGGGTTATAAACGAACCTACAGCGGCAGCTCTTGCCTACGGCCTGAGAGACGGTGTCCAGGACCAGAAAATCCTGGTTTACGACCTCGGCGGCGGAACTTTTGATGTATCGATCCTCAAAATCAAACACGGCGTTTTCGAAGTGCTGGCTACCTGTGGGGATACTGAACTTGGTGGTGATGACTTCGACCGGAAAATCGTCGATTATTTGCTCTCGGAGTTTAAGGAAGCCGAAGGGACAGATCTCTCTGAAAATGTGGAGGCCATGCAGCGTATCAAGGAAGCCGCGGAGAGATGTAAGGTTGACCTGTCTTCCCTTATGACTGCAAACGTTGATCTCCCTTACATTTCTGAAAATAAACGTCTGGATATGGAGGTCTCAAGGGAACAATTCGAAGCAATGACCGAGGACCTTGTTAATAAAACCATTTCAATCATGGAAAAATCCCTGAAAGATGCAGGACTTTCTCCTCAAGATATTGATGAAGTCATTCTTGTGGGCGGGTCTACCAGAATCCCTGCCGTAGCGAAACGGGTAGAAGATTTCATGGAAAAATCCCCCCTTCAGAGCATTAACCCTGATGAAGTTGTGGCAATGGGAGCGGCTGTCCAGGCAGGGATCCTCGGAAATGAGTACCTGAAAAGTTCCGGGAACCAGCAGGTCGATAGCGGCAATCTTGTGCTCCTCGACGTCACCTCTCTTACACTGGGATTTGAAACCGTAGGGGACACGACGGCATTCATAATTCCCCGGAACACGACGATACCTACCAGAAATAGTAAGGTCTTTACCACTCATTATGACAACCAGGAGGTCGTCAGGGGTAAGATTCTCCAGGGAGAAGAGCAGGAGGCATCCAAAAATGTGGCTCTGGGAACAATTATCCTGGAGAATATTCCTCCCTCTCTGAAAGGTGTCCCACGGATAGAGGTTACTTTTGATATCGATGCCAACGGCATAATAAACGCTACAGCCAGAGACCTTGCCACAGGAAACATGCGAAGTGTTACTATCGAGAGGCCCGCCGGGCTCAATGACTGACACCTTAAAAACATAAAATCAGAGCTTTCAAAGGGGGAAAGGTAATGGATTACTATCAATTACTGGATATACCCAGGGTTGCAAGCCCCGAAGATATTGAAAACAGGTATCTCTTACTTGTAAAGAAATATCATCCGGATCGGTCTAAATCCCCTGATGCCCATGAAAAGTTCATAAAAATCAAAGAAGCTTACGAAACTCTTAAAAATCCTTGGAAAAGAAAGGTATACGACGCATCCTTGCCACCTGAAGAAAAGGCAGTGGAAGCGTCTTCCGAACCAGAGGATCCCGAGGGTTTTTCTTCCGATTCCGATGCACCTTCTCTGGACTCGTCCATTTCTCCAGTTCCCGATCAGCCTGTTTCAGGTTCTAAGGGTGCTTTCAAATCGACCGGTATTTCCTACGTTTCTTTTAAATCCGATCGTGAATCCTACTCGTCCAGCCCGGCTTCCTCCTCCAAAGGTCCCGGCGAGTCCGGAAAACCCGAGAGGTCTAAATACCTTCCTTCTGAAAAGAGTTTGAACCTTCATGACCGGTCGAAAGAAGTTTCATACGGCTCAGGGCAAAATAGTGCGGACTGGTCCTATGTGAAAGTTAAATATGAAGGAATTGATGAAGATATTGATGACGCCACCGGCAAAAAATCCGGGTTTTCAGCAGGTTTCACCGTAAGGAAGGCTTTTCGTTATGCTGTTGTCCTTATCTGTATTTTCCTGATCCTGACGATCGTTTCCCCCGACCTTGTGGGAGCAAAGGCTTCTGGATTCGGAGCTGTAACAGAAACTTTTGATAAGGTGGTGCTTTTAGCAAAAAGCCTGGTCTGAGTGTTTTGATCTAAATGTTTGATCTAAGTGTTTGATCTAAGTGTTTGATCTAAGTGTTTGATCTAAGTGTTTTTTCCTTTTTTCAGGCTTTAGTCCCGGGAAGGCTTGAAAGCCCGTCTTCTATTTCTTTAACTTTGTCAAAAGCAATCCCGAGAGGGACCTCAAAGTCCTCATACCCGCTGTGCTTCCTTGACCCCTTGCATCCGAAGGAAAGCCCCAGGCCTTCCCGGAGGGCGAGCACCGTACAGTCCCCGCAGACGGAAGCAGCGCCCAGGGTATCCAGTTTTACCCTTTCTCCTTTTGCATATGCGCTGGCCTGGACGATGCGCATGGCTTTTTCGGGTTTCAGGAAAAGGATCAGTGCGTCAAAATCGCCTTTGTTCCGGGAAAGGGGCTCGATTCTTACGGTACAGAATTTTTTATCGAACCTGGGAAGCGCCAGAGCCGCCTTTTCAGCAGCCTGCGGATCCCTGTACCTGCCGGATTTCAGGTAGTAAGCAGCCGGGCTCTCTTCCGAAAGCCCGAGCACGTAATTTCCGGGGGAACAGCCTTGCCCCGAGATCCTGAAAGTTTCCCCGAAACGGGCTTTGTGCACGAGTTCGCAAAAGAGCAGGTCGGATTTTTCGGGAAGGATTTCGCTGTGAGCCTCAGCAGCTTCTTTTCTCCCGGGCTTTCCTTCCTCAGTTTTTCCTTCCTCAGTTTTTCCTTCTCCGGGTTTCCCTTTTACGTTTTCTTCTCCCGTTTCAAAGGTCACGCATACGGGTTCCCCGGTTTCCATCAGCCTGCTGAGTTCCGGGAAACCCTTGACAGCGGATTTTTCACTCTGCATGAGGCACATTCCTCTTTCGGTCCCTTATTTTTTATTCAAACTCAGCTTTAACCGTGGTGAATATGGGGCCTCTGATGTCGATCTTCTTATTCTTACCCGTGATGTAGCGCTGGGCCATGGGGCCTATCCTCAGGTTGACTTCTGAAGGGACCTTTACAATCCTGACCCTTGTGATGTGTTCCTCTGCCCCGGACATTGCGGCTTCTTCGATTTCCCGGGCAGCCTGGGCGGCAAAAGCTTCTATGAAGCGGAAGCCTGCCATTGCGGAGTGGTTTTCAAAGGCTTTCTTCCATTTTTTGGTGTTCGGAAGCCCCAGGATGTCCCCATTATAGGCGACGACTTCGTTAAAAGCTGCGGGACCGCAGAGTTTTGTCTCTTCCTCGGGTTCGATTACGGATACCTTTACTTTCTTTCCGCAGACTTCCCCTTCCCATGCAGGGAAGGCACAGGGGCTAGGTTCACTCCCGTGCAGTTCGCACTGGGCGACCACTGCTTCCCCAATGGCCCTACCTTCGGGGGTTTCCGGGACCCTGTCAACGTATATCTGCTTTGCAAGCTCGCTGTCGGAAATCTCCCATTCACAGTACTGGGGGATCTGCGGATAGGTCAAAGAGCGGATGTCTGGGGCGTCGTGGAGGATCATGGCAAGGCGCTCGACTCCGAGCCCCAGGTTCATAACCGGACACGGAATGTCATATTCGGCAAGGGCTGTCGGGGAATAGATCCCGAAGGTTGCGACCTCTATCCAGCCGTCCGAGTACTTGGAGTTCGAACCCACGAGTTTCGGGTGGAAAGCAAAGACTTCGATCTGGGTGTCAGGCACATAGTACTTGCTGCGTTTTTCGTCGGGCCTGAAGAGGAACTTTTCAAAGCCGAACTGGGAGAGGAGTCCTTCTGCAACGGCTTTCCCGTGGTCTACAGTCACGTCTTCGTCCATGATAACGCAGGAAGCCGAGTAATAGGTCATGAGCCTGGAAGCGTCTTCCTGCTGTTCCCGCCTGAAACAGCGGTCCACTGAGAAGAAATGGAAGGGAGGTTCTTTTCGCTCAAGCAGAGCACCAAGGGAAATGAACCAGCCGCTGGTCATGTGGCTGCGCAGGGTTCTCGTGCTTGCCACAGGCACCAGTTCCTTGAATTCCGGGAATACCTGGTCGATCATCTCAGCCACAAGGGCGTCCGAAACCTCCAGGGCTGCGGAAATTTCAGGGACCAGGTCGTCTCCTTCAACCTTGCCTTTCTTGTATGCATGGAGGACTTTCCTTATTTTGTCAACACCTTCTTCTCCTACGTCTCCCAGGATCTCCATGACCCGGGCGATTCTCTCGTCAGAAATCCCTACATTCGGGCGGGGCAGGCCTGCCAGGTAGAAACAGCGGTCCAGAACTGCCAGGGCTTCGCTTCCGAACTGTTTGTGGACTTCTTTTTCATCCACGATCAGAGGGTTCATCATTTCTTCAAAGCCCATGCGGAGGTAAGCTTCCCTCAGCTTCTGTATGGTGTCATAGACCGGGTGGGCTTTCCCGTACTTCAGGGTAGTCCTGGGATAACGTTCGTTCAGGGAAGGGGTTTTGATCAGGTTTTTCCCCTCGTTCCAGGCAAGGTCAAAGTTCTCCTTTGTTTCCTTTTTTATCTTCTCTGGATCAAATCTCATGGGTATCCTCTTGTGATTGATTATCGGAATCCTTTATCGCAGTGCTATATTCATCTGCGCATTATGAAGTTTGAATTATGGTTTGAATTATGGATCTCCGCATTATGAAATTTTGTATTATGATATTCTGTATTATGATTATGAAGTTTACATTATGGGAATTCTGTATTATGGAAGTTTGAATTATGAAATTCTGTATTATGGAAGTCTGCTTAGTGATGTGGTTAATGTGATTTACCGTGATCCCGGGCCGATGTGTTCCTCCGGGAACGGTGCGGGTCCAAGCCTGGATTCCAGTTCCCTCATTGCCGTTTCCAGTTTCTTTTGCTGGATTGCGTTGATGAGGTCTCCCCTGGTCTTTTCTATCAGGCCGCGGGCTACGTCGGTCTTTCGCCTGAGCCCCCGGGTTATCGCGTCCGGGTAGTCAAAGTCCATAAGGACTGCATGGATATTTTCCATTATCCCTAAAAACACTTCGGCTTTTTCCAGGGCTTCCGTCCTGATAAGGTCCAGGACATGTCTCCTGAGTTCCCCCACAACGTCTCCGAGCCCGTTCAGGTAGGCAGCATATCCGATGCTCAGGGCTTCCGGGGAAGGCAGCGTTTCAGGTTTTTCCTCTTCCCTGAGCAGGCCTAAAAGGATGGAGGCTTCCGCAAACTCCTGCTGGGCGTGTTCCACAAAGCCTGCGTGGTAAATGTCAGAGTGCTCCTCGAAGAGAACATCAAGCTTGAAAAGGGCTTTTTTTGCTTCTTCGATGTTCTTTTCGGCTTTTTTGAAATTCTGTCCGTGCAGGGCAAACGTAGCGGTCCGGCAGTCCCTAACGACCTGCCGGGAAAGCTTTAGTCCTTCTTCTCTTACCCTATCCTTTGCCTCAAAATTTTCCCTTACCCTGGCTGAAATTTCTTCGAGCATTTATTTCATTACCCCCTCGAGAAGGCCCGTTTCAAACCTTTCCCTTTGTGGATTGTACAGGATTTGTTTAAAGTTTGCTGAATACTTCCAGCAATTTTCCCTTCAAACATATTATGCCTATCGGTGACAGCCATATTTCTTAAAATTTGTAACTTCTCTGTTTTCCCGGAGTTTCCGGAGTTTTTCGTGTTTCTATAAGCTCCGTTTTGATAGGCTCCTTTTCGATAAACTCCGTTTTGATAAGCTCCGTTTTGATAAGCTCCAATAGATCCGAAATGAGGCTTCTAATTCTGCTTCACACGGAATGAATAAAAAAGAAGTAAAGGGTATTTTTTCCCTCTTTTCTGTGCCGGGCTTTCCCGGAAGCGCACTCGTTTCGGAGTGCACCCGCATCAGCCGACAGTATATATGAATTATAAAGATGACGTTTCCCTGCTGTCTTTTTTCAGAACAAGGTGACCTTTTGGGCTTTAAACAGGGAGGTCTTAAAAACGTATTCGAAGCGCGTTTTCCGTCTCCGAAGCTTTAAGTTCGTTCTTAGCGGGTGTATTCGGTTTTTTATTCTGGTTTTATCTCAAGAGTTGAGAGATAATTTTGTTCTTTGGAAGAATTGTGTCCTTTGAGAAATTGTGTTTTTTCTTGTTTCAAGTGTCAATTTAAGTGCCACTCACTCATCAACGGATTTACTCGTCAACGGGAATGGTTTCGAGCTGGCTTGAGAGGTTCCAGATAAGGGTTCTTGTGTGCAGTGGGAGATTCGGGTCGTTGCTGACGTCCTCGAGAATGGAGATGCTGGATGCGGCCCTGAGGAAAAGGGGCTCGGAATCATTGGTAAGGATGTCCGTGATTTCGTTTACGGAACGCCTGATATTTCTGGGAACCGACGAGTCGTTGGTTATGCTTTCTAAGACATGGAGACATTGCCTGATAACTTCTGTTGAATCAACTGATGACATTCAAATCACCTTCGGTGGTTAATTGTAATGTAAAATAAGAGCTAGCTAATTTAGTGTAAGACAGGTTTGTTATATAAAATATTATCGGTAATTCCCGATATTATCATTTTTTTTATTTTCTCATTGTCTTTTCGTATAGTGTTTTTATTTCCCCTCTGTTTTTCCTTTATTCTGGTCTTTTTCCTTTATTCTGGTCTTTTCTTGGCTTGATGCTTTACTTTTTTCTGGTCTTCTCCTTTTCCTTGATATTTTCCTTCACCCCGATGCCTTCTTTTACCCTGGGATTTTTCCCTCGAAGGGGAGATTGAGGTAATTTAATATATATGGAGTGGAAAGGAGAAATCTTATAAGAGAAGTACGAATGTGTGCAGAGAGGATGGTTAATACATGGATTCCGAGAAAGATCAGAAGGTAAAAAGAATAGCTCGCTTCCTTGAACTCGGAGGTACGATGCTTGCCGAGCACTGCAAAGTTTGTGGTGCTCCGAAGTTCAGGTACCAGGGTCAGGTAATCTGTCCACTCTGTGATGTCCGGGAGGAAGGAGAAGAGGAAACAGAGGCATCCATAGAAGCAGTCCCTGAAGCTCCCGTGGAAAGGCCTGCCCCGGAAACCGGAACTTTGCCCGAGAAAAGCAGGCCCTGGTATGATACCAACAAGGAAGTCCAGGAAAGCCGTCAGAATTCCTGGTTCGAGCCCAGGAGAGCAGAAGCAGCCGTGGAAGTAGAAGAGAGGGTCCCGCAGTTCAGGGCAGAGGTACAGAGCCCTGTTCCCGAGAGCAAAGAGCTGCCCCGGCAGAAGGCTGCAGTACAAAAAGCCGGACCTGTTTACGTCCCCGAACTTCAGGGAGACCGGGCAGAGCTTGAAGCCCTGCTCCTGAGAAAACTCATCAGCATTGCCACTTTCCTGCAGGCTGAAAAGGATCCCCGAAGGGTCATTGAGGAGTTCGAACTGATTGAAAAAGGTCTGAGCCTTATCGAGAGCTTGAGAAAATACTGAGAAAGGAATGAATGCTAAATTCCTTCCCTGTTTGATGATTTACATTTTAGAGGCTGACGGTTTGAGGATTTAAGGGTTAGAGGCTGATAATCTTCCCGGTACTCTCAGGTAAGAGCGCCCTGACTCGCTGCAAGAAGGTGGAATGCGCCGGAAAATTATCTTCTGGCATATTTTTCCTTTCAGGTTTACGGCTTCTCCCCGCTTCGTGCCGTTGCCCCTCTTGCTGTCTTTTCTCTTCTTATTTGCCTGGGTCAAGGTTTCTGCAGATTTTTATAAAGACTTCGGTATTTTCATCTCTGTATATTTCTACAAATATAGAACTTCCAATATTCTTTTTTATAGATCGTGATTTATCGTTACAATTCCGGCCCTTCATTTTCTCAGGTAGGGTTTCTATTTCTCATTTTATAAATCCTAATTCTGTGGAGGAAAGATTTTTCGTTATCAGATGGAAGGTATTTTTTTCTTTTGTGAAAATATTTTTCAAACTCTCTTTGAAGACAGTCCATATATCACTATTTATCATTGAGAACAAAGCCCTTTTTTCCGGATCCTGTTCCAGACCCCTTCTTTTATCTATCACGATTTTTCATAAATTTATTTTAGAAGTCTTTATATTTTAGAAACTCACACTTTACTATTGAGAGGTGATGAAAGCATGCGAGATATGTCCAGAGGTCTGGTTTCATATCTATTTACCTTTCTAGAATTGCTTTGTGGATTGGTCCTTCTGGTTCCTTTCGGGTGGATCGTCCTCCTTTTCTGCATGCTGTCTGAACCGGAAAGTACCGTGCTTGGGCATCATTTGAAAAGGCGTTGCAACCTTAAAAGGTATTAAAGAGACCGGTTCTCTCTCGTGGGAATTCCCTCCAGGGAATTTCCTTTTTAAAAAACGGAATTTTCCGGGGTCTGCAGGGTTAAATATTATTGTTTCATGTACTGATAAAAGCGGTTTTCCTCTGACGTTGTCCGCTTCCTCCTGGTCATTATATGGTTTTTATTTCTGCAGGGTCCTGGCTTTTATATTTTAAATCCTGGTTTTTTTTCTTTTTATCCTTTGTACTGACTCGTTACGATTTCTCTTATCCTGGCTGCGGTCTTCGGGCCGATCAGCTTTACCTTTTGAAGCTCTTCCGTGTCGGCGTTCATGACAGCTTCCACGGACCCTAAATGGAGGAGGAGGTTTCTGGCGGCTTTGGGTCCTATGTTGGAGATTGCGGAGACCAGGTATTCCTGCTGCTCGGCAAGGGTACTGGCGGACTTTTTCCCGTGGGGGTTGACCTCGCGTTTTTCTCCTATCTGCTCGCGCTTTGCAAGCACTTTCAGGATTGAAGCCGTTTCTCCTTCGTCCCGGGAATAAAGGATGGAAACCCCGAAATCGATTGCAATGGACGCCAGGGAGCCGTAAATCGCGTTTGGATTTAGCTGCCTTGCGGTGAACAGGTCTTCACCTTCGATAATCAGGACAGGTTTTTCATACACCCGGGCAAGGTCCGAGAGCTGGGCAAAGAGGTTGCGTTTTCCGTCAATCAGGGAACTGGCAAAGTCATCGGTGCGTTTTCTCTCAACCGCTACACGGTCGCTCACCACATAGTCTCCGACCTCCAGGGCCTTGAAGCTTAGTCCCACCCCCATCCGGTCGAGGGATTTTGCAACCCCGCTTTTCGTTTCCCGGTGGTCGATGACTACCCTGAGGGTTTCGCCCCCTGTTTCGCCTGGAACTTCAAAATCCCCGAGGGTCTTTTGCTTTTCGAACTCTGCGCCTGCTTCTGCTCCTGTTCCGTTTTCAAAAGCCGAAAGGTCAGTGACCTTTTTCGAGCCCAGAACAGACTCCAGGCCGTGCATGCTACTGAGCATCCTTTTTTCCTTATTTTTGCTGCTCCAGTAGTAAGCTTCATCCCTGGTCCCTTTTGTCACCAGCACGACGACCCTGCCCTTATGCAGCCTTCCGGTCCTGCCTTTGCGCTGGATGCTCCGGATTTCCGAGGGGATTGGTTCGTAGAAAAGCACAAGGTCGGTGGAAGGGATGTCAAGCCCTTCTTCTGCCACGGAAGTCGCTACCAGGACGTTGTATTCCCCTTCCCTGAATTTCTCTATGATTTCTACCTGCTTTTTCTGGGTAAGTCCTTTATCTTTGTACTTCGAACTCTGCCCCACAAAGCGGACAGGTGAAAGACCCGGAACTTCGGAAAGGGCATCCGTGACCATTTCCGCAGTATCCCTGTAGTTAGTAAAGACGATAACCCTTGATTCCAGGCTTCCTTCAAGCTGTCCGGATACGATTTTTTGTGCCAGGCCGAGTTTCGGGTGCTCGACTTCCCCCATATTTTCTTTTAACATGTGGAGGGCTTTTCGCATGTACAGGTCTTCCATCAGCCGTTTTGCGGCTTTGGTCCCGCCTTTTGCAAAGGCTTCCTGTCCGAGTTTTTCCAGGTATTTTTTAAGGGCAAGCACTCCCTGAGTCTCGATCAGTTCTATGCCGTGGTTCAGTTTCATCATTTCTGCCAGGACCGAAAGGGCGGTAAAGACTGCCGGGTTTCCTTCCCCCCGGAGTTCGGACTGGAGACTTTTCTGGAGGGCCAGCAGGTCTTTCTTGGACATGTTTTTCCGGGCAGCAACCGGAAAGCCCAGTTCCCCGAGTTTCCCTATGCGGTCGTCCATGATTATTTCAAGCAGGTCCCGGACCTCCTTCATTTCGGGTGGAAGGTTTACCTTTACCCATTCGATTTCCTTTTCCTGCACATAGGGCCTGACGTCCCTGTCCTTTTCCGTTTTCACGGCAACGTTCTCGATATGCAGGGCTTCGCAGACCTCGGCTATTTTCTCGTCGGAACTCCCCGGGCTTGCGGTAATCGCCAGGATGTGCGGGTTTTTGGCAGCTTCAAAGTACTTTTCCGCAATGAAAGTGTAAGCGTAATTCCCAACAGCCCTGTGGGCTTCGTCAAAGGTGACGTGGCTAACGTCCTCAAGGCTGATTCGCTTTGTCAGGATGTCGTTTTCGATCACCTGGGGCGTGGACACGATCAGCCTGCCTTTTCCCCAGAGCTTTTCCCGCTCAGCAGGAGAGATGCTTCCCGTAAAGGTCAGGACTTCCTCTTCCGGGATATTCATTACCTTCCTGAAAAAAGATGCATGCTGCTCAACCAGAGGTTTTGTCGGGGAGAGCAGGAGGACTTTTCCCCCGAAACGCTGGAGCCGGGAGGCAATGACAAAGAGGGCTATGATTGTCTTTCCAAGGCCCGTCGGGAGCACCACCAGGCTCGGACCTTCAAGGGCTTTTCCTGCCAGGTTGAGCTGGTAGAGCCTCTGCTCTACGGTATCGGGTTTTATAAGCGGGTGCTTGATGTAGGAAGGCTCGTTCGTGAAGAGTGTGTCGCTCATTTCGATCCAGTGCTCTCAGTTTGTGCTGTCAGTTTAATGCTTTTGGTTTATGCTGTCAGCCTAGTGATATACTTCAGTGCTCTCAGCTTAATCAGCCTGGTGTTATCAGCTTAGTGATATTTCAGTGCTGTCAGTTAGTACTATAATACGTCCGTGTTATAAAAAAAGTAATAAAAAATAAAAAGTTTGCTGTGGGCCCTGTTAAGAGCCCTTATTTTACAGCTTTTTGTAGCTTCAAATTGCAGCTTTTTTTCAACTTCAGATTTTAGCTTCAAATTGTAGCTTTTTTGCAGCTTCGGATTGCAGGGATTCAGAAGTTGAAGGGTTTGCCTGCGGATTCGAAGCTCCTGCCCCTGTAGATCAGTTCGTAGAGCACGTCTTCGATGCCTTCGACCGGGGCTCTGATCTGGCGCATGGAGTCCCTGTCCCTGATGGTGACGGTTTTGTCTTCCAGGGTGGTGTAGTCAACGGTGACGGAGTAGGGAGTTCCGATTTCGTCGTTTCTCCGGTAGCGGCGCCCGATGGTTCCGGAATCGTCGTAGGCGACCAGCAGGTTCTTTTCCCTGAACTTTGCCAGGATTTCCTTTGCAGGGTCTGCGAGTTCTTTCCGGGTCAGGAGCGGGAGGACTGCCACCTGGACAGGGGCAACGGCACTGGAAAAGCGCATGACCAGACGGGTTTCTTCTTCGGTTTCGGCGTCGGCTTTGCCCTCGGTTTCGACTGCAGTTTCTGAATCTCCTTCTTTTGCTTCGCCTGCACCTTTCAACCCGGAATCGGCTTCCTTTGCAGCCACGTCCTCTTCTTCGAAGGCATGTTCCATGGTCCCGTAGAAGATCCTGTCAATCCCGTAGGAGGGTTCGATAACGTGGGGCACGACTGCCTCGCCGCTGACCTTAACGGTCTCTTCCGCAAACTCTACCATGTCGGAGCTGACGCTGACTTCTTCGCCGTCCACCGTCACTTTGATCTCTGCCTGGCTGAGTTCTGCTTCGGAGAGCTGCTTGAGGGCTTCTGAAACGGCTTTTGCCTTTCCCTTGAAGATGGGGCCAAGCTTTCCCATGTTCGGTTTTACGGTGAAGCGGGTGACCATCTTCGGCTCGTCGTATTCCACGTAGACGTAAAGCTCGGTCTTGCTGACCTTTGCATGGGCGTTCAGGTCGTAGTCGGTCCTGTCGGCGATTCCCACAGTTTCGACCCAGCCGAAGCGGTCCATCTCGATCTCGGCGTCCCAGCAGTCGATGGCGTAGTGGGCCATCTCGTCTTTCAGGTGCTGCCTGAACCTGAGCCTTGCGGGGTCGATCCCGATCTTTGTGAGGAACTCGTTTGTAAGCGCGAGGTTGTAGCCCAGGAACTCGTGGGCAATGACGCCTTTCTCGACTGCTTCCCGGACGGTCATCCTGAACGGCTCACCCTTCTCCTGGGCTTCCTGGGAGTAGAGTGTAAGTTCTTTGTCTGCGAAGCGCTCGAAGTTTGGGTGGCTCTTGTCCCTGGGGTCCGTGAAGATCTCACACTCGGCCTGGGTGAACTCCCGAAGGCGGATTACGCCCTGCCGCGGGGCAATCTCGTTCCTGTAGGACTTTCCGATCTGCACTGCCCCGAAGGGGAGCTTTTCCCTGTAGAAGCGGGAAAGCCTCTGGAAGTCTACGAACATCCCCTGAGCCGTTTCCGGCCTGAGGTAGCCCTGCCTTCCAGTTCCTGGCCCGATGGTGGTCTTGAACATCAGGTTAAACTCGTAGGCGTCGTTGAACTCTCCACCGCATTCGGGACAGGTGATTCCCTTTTCCTTTATGACCTGCGTAAGCTGTTCCGCATTCAGGGTCCCTGCCGCGTCCATGACGTTTTCCACCAGATGGTCTGCCCGGAAAGCCTCCCCGCACTTCTTGCACTCGCAAAGGGGGTCCGAAAAGCCGCCCACATGCCCGGATGCTACAAAGACGTCCTCGATCCCGATGGTCGGGCACTCGATTTCCATATGCCCTTCCTGAATAACGTAAAACTCCCTCCAGATCTGCTCGATCCGCCTTTTCAGCGTGCTCCCGAGGGGTCCGTAATCGTAAAAACCACGGCTCCCGCCGTAAAGCTCAAAAGAGTTCCAGAGAAAACCGCGGCGTTTTGCCAGCTCGATAACCTGCTCGTACTTGTCCATTTTATAAATCCTCGTGATGATTGATTGGGGGGTATTAGATGATTGTGAATTCGTGATTTGTCCGGAATATTAGAGGGATAACGGATTCATCATATTAAATTTATACTGGTCTGAGGCTGGGGAGGAGGATAAAGAGATTTAATAAAATCTTCAGGGAAATCAAGTTGAAAGTTTTTGATAAATTCTTAATTGAGATTATTTCATAAAATTTAATATGTACAACATCGAAAAACATTCTGATGAGGTTCTGGAAGTTATTTTTTTGGGCTCTTTTTTCATTTTTAGTGATTACTTCCATGTCAATGGTTAGTCTGGCAGTTGAATATAGAGAAGTCCAGGCAAGTGAAATCTTAAAGCAAATAGAGAGTGGAGAAGATGTATATCTCGTAAATTGCCGCATAATTGGAGAACTCAATTTAAGTGAAATAGAACTCGAAACTGTTCCTAATCCAAAGTATCATGAATTATCTGGATACGGGTTCAGCGAGGAAAAGTTGGAGTATTGTGGAATAAATAAAGAGTTAAAGGTTGTTGAAAGCAATATCATAATCAGGAATTCAATTTTTGAAAATGATCTTGATTTCTCAAATGCACTATTTAAAAAATCCTTGTCTCTTGTTGATGGAAATTTCTCTTCCTCTGCTATTTTTATAAGTACAAATTTTAGCGATTCTGCCGACTTCGAGAACGCTAATTTTGGTGATTCTGCCGATCTTAATTTGGCTACTTTTGGTAATTTTGCCGGTTTTCATGGGGCTACTTTTGGCAATTCTGCCATCTTCGAGGATGCTACTTTTGGCAATTCTGCCGACTTTGAAAATGCTACTTTTGGCAATTCTGCCATCTTCGAAGATGCTACTTTTGGATATTCTTCCTATTTTAATGGTGCTACTTTTGGTGATGGTGCTGACTTCTATGATACTACTTTTGGCGATTTTGTTCATTTTAATGGTGCTACTTTTGGTGATTCTGCTGATTTTTTTTGGACTACTTTTGGTGATTCTACCCACTTCGAGGATGCTACTTTTGGCGATTCTACCTACTTCGGGTGGGCTACTTTTGGCGATTCTACCTACTTCGAGGATGCTACCTTTGGCGATTCTACCTCCTTTTATATGGCCACTTTTGGCAATTTTGTTGATTTTGCAGATGCTACTTTTGGAGGTTCTGCCAATTTTTGTGGGGCTACTTTTGGCGATTCTACCTACTTTGCAGATGCTACTTTTGGAGGTCCTGTCAATTTTCATGAGGCTACTTTTGGCGATTCTGCTTTCTTCTGGTTTGCAAATTTCAGTAATACTTCCAGCTTCGAAGAGGTAAATTTTGCTGATACTGTCGACTTTTCAGATGCTGAATTTAAAAGCGTTTCACTAAATGATATTGATTTCAAAGAAATGAAAGTCAGTTGGGATTCTCTTGAAAATTCACTTGTTTTTGATGGTCCAACATATGTAAAAGTAATAAGGAATTTCAGGAATCTTGAACAATTTGATGATACTGATAATGCTTACTATCAATACAGAGTCGAAAAAAGAATACATGGAGATATGTCTTTTCAATCAAAAATATTTGATGTATTTATGCAATATAGTTGTGGATACGGGGTAAGACCATATCGTGCTTTTGGTTTAGGTGGTTTAATCGTTCTACTATTCTCTTTTTTTTATCGAGGTTGGCCTACTATTTCTTTTAGTGGTGAAGAAAAAATAGATTGTATTTGCAGATTACTTCCCGAAAGTCTCCGAAGATTTATTCCCACGATTGATTGGCTGAATCCAGGTATTTCTCGATTAGAGACAAACAATCATACTCAAAAAGTATCCTTCTGGGATGCCTTTTATTTCAGCATGGTCACCTTTGCTACAATTGGGTATGGAGATTGGTATCCAAAAGACAAGTTCAGAAAATGGGTTATGATTGAAGGATTTTTGGGCTGGTTGACTCTCGGTTTGTTTTTGGTAACTTTAACTAATGTAATGATCAGGCCATAATTTCAGGAAGTTTAGATAATTTTAAGCGAATAGACATCAAAGAATGAACAATGCAAAACCTGAACCTCAAACTCGAGCTCACAACAAAATCCCTAACCTCCCTCAACGAAATCCTCTCCGAACCCTACTCCCCAATCATCCGGGACGCCACTCTGCTCAGATTCAACCGCAGCGTCGAAATCTTCGTCAGGCTCCTGAAAGATTACCTCTGCGTCCATGAAGGATTAGTATGCGATCTACCCAAGCCCTGCATGAGGATGGCGTTCAAGGTCGGGCTTATGGATGAAGAAGAAACGGTGCGGGCACTTGAGATGATCGATCTGAGGGAAGAGATTGAGAATATTACTGAGCATGCTAACTTTGAGGACGTTGCGGAAGAGATCTATCACCATGTAGGGGATTACTGGGTGCTTATGGATAGGGTTTGCAGGCGGGTTGTTGAAGCGATCGAGGCAGAGGGTTGAAAGTTCCTTTTTTGGGCGCGTTTTTTGAACGTTGTGTCGGGTTGGTTCTGGCGTCCCCCGGCGAAATATAATAATAGAGTTGTAAAAATCGGGCAAATTGTTGACACACGGAGCCTTTTTTGAATCTGGTCTTCAGGTACCGGCGTTCTCACCGGTCAGCTTGCTGACCGGCTTTTCCCATAAATATATTTTGAAGACTAAAATGTATAAATTTTAGAATATGTGCGCTTGTTTTCGATTGCTAATGGCATCATTGTGTTCTTTTCTTTTTCATTTCAGGGGTTTTCTTGCTCGAGCCGCGCCGGGGCGCGGGGAAAGACAGACGGAAGATGGCTATTAATGTTGCTCCGTTTTTTGAGTCATTGAGTTTGAAACTCTCTCTGCCCTGGAATCTCATACTTCAAGCGCTCATACTTTGAACGTTGCGTCGGGTTGGTTCTGGCGTCCCCCGGCGAAATATAATAACAGAGTTGTAAAAAACGGGCAAATTGTCCCTGCTTGGTTATCCCCGGAAACCTTTTTTGGATCTGCTTCATAGGTACCGGCACTCTCACCGGTCAGCTTGCTGATCGGCTTTTCCCATAAATTGTATTTTAATGAACAAGAAATGAATCCGGCTGTGGGGCGAAATGTTCAGAAAAAAATGCAAGGGACGATTTTGGAATAGCTTCCCCTGTTTTTGATTCCTGATGACGTAATTGAGCTTTTTCTTTTGTATTTCAGAGTTTTTCCTGCTCTGGCCGCGCCAGGGCGCGGGGGAAGGCAGACGGGAGACGGCTATTAACGTTTCCCCGTCTTTTTGATTCCTGAGCCGAATGTTCTCTTTTTCCGGTTTTTCGAGACAAATATTTAAAAGATTGATGCCGAGTACTAATTATGGATGCTATCTCGACTTTGAAAGAGCATGAGAAACTTATCCGGCAGAAATTCGGGGTAAAAAGGATCGGGATATTCGGCTCTTTTGCGAGGGGGGAGGAAAGGGAAGATAGCGATCTTGACGTACTCGTTGAGTTTGAAGAGGGTCAGAAAACATTCGATAATTACATGGACCTGAAGTTTTACCTGGAAGACTTATTTGGCAGGGAAGTTGACCTCGTTACTGAAAAAGCACTCAAGCGGCAACTTAAGGATATCATCATGAAGGAAGTTGTGTATGCCTGAGAAAAGTCCTGTTCTTTATTTGGAGGACATTCTTGACTCGATTGAAAAAATTCAAAAATACCTGGGCGATTCTTCCTTTGACGAGTTCTTGGAAAATGAAATGCTAATAGATGCTGTAATCCGGAATCTTGAGGTAATAGGAGAAGCTGCCGGACATATTGCCCCTGAAATCCGTGTTAAATATCCGGAAATAGAATGGAAAAAGATTGTGGGTTTGAGAAATATCCTGATCCATGATTACTCTGGAATTGACCTTGATATCGTCTGGGATATCATAAATTACAGGCTTAATCTCCTGGAAACAAATGTAAGGCAAGTTCTCAAGGAAGAGAAAAGCTATGAAGGTTGAGGCTTCTTCTCAACTCGCCGTTTTGTTCTTTTCTTTTGAATTTCAGGTTTTTTCCGGCTCGGGCCGCGCCGAGGCGCGGGGAAAGACAGACGTGAGACGGCTATTTAACGCCGCTCCGGTTATGTTCTTTCAAATTCACAGGCTTTTCCCCGGTTTTCGAGACAAATATTTGAAAGATTGAAACCGGTTATTGGCTTTTTACTTTGAGAATCCGGATAATCCTTTAATATTTAAACAGTTTTTCAGGATACGGAGCGGGCAGGTAAAAAATAAATACAGCATGATAAAAGGCAAGTGTTTTGTTTATTTTTGACTCTTAAAGCCTCTTTTTATCTCTTTTTTCCCGGAATTTCAGGTTTTTTTTCGGCTCAGAGCAAGGTTACTGGAAAGAAGGACGTCTTCTATTCAAGGCTTCTATTGTCCCTGTTTTTTTGTTCACATCTTCTTCCTAAACCCTATGCCCCGCCATTCTTTGCTTTTCATATTCGGCTTTTGCTTCCTTTTTTGATGGTTTCATGTGGATTTGAGGGTTCGTGTATAGTTGATTTACTCATTTATAATTTTTTATATTAACCCAAAATTTATTAATACGATCGATCTGTAAAGCTAGATTGCACGGGGGTGAGAAAAGGATGTTTTCGTTTGAAGATGCCTTTTCAGGGCATTATTGATAATAGGATACTTTATGAGTATTCGTTAAATGGGTATGCGAATACTTTGTGGGTGTACTTTATCACTCACATTTCGAATTCTAGTGTTTTTGTACAAATTAAAGGTGCAAATATGCCATTCTGTTGAGGGCCTATTAATCAAATGGCCAAGCTATAGAAATTAATATCTCATGTTGGCAGAAAGTCGAAATGTGAGTTTATCAGTGGGGTATGATTTAAATGTTTGAAAGAGGTTTAAGAGAAATTGTAAAACTTATCGTTGAAGAAAGAGAATTAAGTATGGAACTGGTTGTGGAATCGCTCCACAGCCTGGAATTTCTGGCAATAAAGGTGATAATGATTTCTTTGAGTCTGTATCACCTTTATGAGTATGCGGTTAAGACAATTTTTTAAGCCGCAATTAAGTTGAATTCAAAGCATTCCCTCAATTTCCCCTTTTATGTTTTTGTGGGGATTATTTGTTCGCTTTACAGGCGCTTTTTAAGGAATGCTTCAGGGATGATTTGAAAATTTATTGTAAAAAAGAGTTCAAGGCTCAGCAAACGCTAAAGAAACAGCCTTGAAATTTCATATTTCTCTTTAATTTTTTATTCTTCTGTGTCGGAGCTTAAGGTTTGTTCCCACCCCTATGGGATGCTTTTTAATCAACTAAACATAAGGCTCTCTATATATTGTTTTCATTTTTATAAAATTCTTCAAAAAAAATCAAAACCCTCTCCTCTTATTCTCTTTTTTGTTTACTGTTGCCTTTTTACAGTTAGAGTGAAAGGTTAAGGGGAAAAATAAAAAATGAACGTTTTTGGAAAAAAGAGTTTTTATGCTTCAGCAGTCCGTTGGGAGTTTATCTTTTCTTCCCTAATGCCCTCCCTGCCAGAATAAAGGTCAGACAGCCCGGAATAATTCCGATTCCTGGCATAGTTTTGCCTTCTGCCGATTCTCCCTCTGATGCTGGCTTTTTCGAATATGGCTCGGAAACGACTACTGAAGAACTTTCACTATCCATACCTGAGTCCTTTCCAGCGAGTTTTTCTTCAGTTTCGATTTCAGTTGTCCTTGTTTTTTTCTCCCCGGTTATTGCGAAAGGGGAAAATCCCGGGGTGCTGGCTTTGAAGTAGAGGTAGTTCTGGTCCTCACCCACTTTTTCTGTTGGAAGCCTGTCCCATTTGCCTTCGCTGTACCTGCACAGGCATATCGTTGTTTCTTGGATTCCGTTTTCAGCAATCCAGGCTTTTTCCACTTTGAACCCTACACAGGGTTCTGCGATATTTTCCGGAGATGCAAACCCGCTGTTTCCGACCCAGATGTTCAGATAACGGTAGATTTCCCCTTCAGGTGCGGATTCGGTCAATGTGGATTTTTCTTTGAGCATTTCCACAATGGTTGTGGTCCTCCCAACGGTTCTCATGGCATCGAATTCCACGCAATTGACGCAGGTGACTTCCTGCAGGAACTCAAATTTCACATGCTTCCCGTTGGTAACGAACTGCTGGGAAAGTTCTTTAATTTCAATGTTTCTTGCAGACTCAGGGGTTCCCGCGCCACCTCCGCCGCCAGAGGAGCTGCCTCCGCTATTACTATCCTCTTTGCCGACAATCCATCTCCAGTTGCGTTGAACTTCTTCGGCTTCGGTTATGGCTATTGCCCTGACTTGATAGGTGCCTGCAGGAACCGTGCTGCTTTCGTAAGATAGGAAAGTTGCTGAAGTCTCGTTTTTAACTTCTTTCCCGTTCAGATAGAGAGTAATATTGGAGATCTTGTTGCAGGTGAGGTTGAATTCTTGAGTCTCCCCTTCCTTTGATGTTATTTCTGAGTTGAACGGATAGAACGGATAACACGAAAGGGCATTTTCGATTTTTGTTTCCTTAGCTTCAATAAAAAGATGATACTTAAGTTCAGGGGAATCCATTACATCGAATTTCATCCCTTCGGCAATGTTCTGAACAGAATTTCTCTCCAGATAAACAGGTTCATTATTCTTTAACATGAAGTATCCGGGATCATCCGGACCGTTTCCGCATCTGATCTCCGTAACTTCAAGTATTCTGTATTCATCATCAAACTCGATTTCAAAGACGTTATCATAGTCAATGAGCCAGAGCCCCTGGACCTGGACCATATCTTCTTCTCCTTCTTCCCGGAGTATCTGGTTAATATGGACTCTCAGGACGAGGACTCCATCTTCGCCTTCGACTTCTTCAAGGTTAACTTCCCAGGTCACGCCGTTTTCGTTTCCTTCGGAGAGGTCTATGATTTCGTCGGCTACGTATTTACCTTCCCTCAGGAATATGAGCCAGACTTTGTTTTTCTCTGCATCGACCATTCGGGATTCAAGTGTGTATCCATCTCCAAGATCAAGAATTTCTCCGGCTCTCAGTGTATGTTTTTCAGCGTCGTCTACAAGAAGCCGGACAAGCTTGTTTACCCGGACGATTTCATACTTGTCGGTTAATGGAATACATGACTCTCCGAAGAACCCTATAATCGGATAGGTTTCACCTTTCCAGTCTTTTTCCTGATACCTGTATTTCACATATCCGGCCTGTGTCTTGTAAACAAGTTTTCCTTCCCCTATTGTCCGGCTTTCAACTGCGTTCACTGACAGGTTTTCGGTGTATATACCGGTGTCAGGGTCACAGAAAAATAGGTCGCAGTTCGAGTAGTTCCAGATGTATGGCCCTTCTGCCTCATCTCCGACAGCTTTGCTGGTGCTCCTGTTAAAGTATGGTAACAGTAGTGGGAAATAGTCGGTATTGTATTCTCCGATGTTGTATGATAAATCACTTATCAGGTCCTCATTTTCATCCACGGGGTATATCTGGCTGAAGCCATTTCCATCAGGCTTTGCCCAGAAATTTCCTCCTAGATAGGGACCTCCCAGGGTGTTGGCATATGACGCTTTACTTGTGTTCCAGAAGTTCGCATTATTGTTGCCTTCCAGTTCTACATTGTTCGTATTGTTGAACCGGTTGTTGTAGATGCTGTTTCTCTTGCTGTTTTCAAGTACAATTCCGTTCAGGTTCAGGCTTATCCTGTTTTCCCTCAGGTAATTTTTACCAGAGTTCCGGAGAACAATCCCAAAGGAATTATCTGATATGGTGTTTTGGAAAAATTGGTTCAGGCTTGAATTGATGATATATATGCCAGCGGTATTGGATGAGGCATCGTTCCGTGTAAGTGTATTATATGCTCCTCCCTCAAGCAAAATACCTGTATCGCTGTTTTGAACAGTATTTCTTTGAAGGAGGTTCTCATTACTGAAATCCGAAAGGATGATTCCTATCTCGTTATTCACGATTTCGTTGTTTTGAATCGTGTTTTTACTGGCCCCGTCCAGATAGATCCCTGCAACTGCATTATTCGGAATTCCTTGGGTGGCACCTGTTATGCTAAACCCGCTGATTTTTACCCTGTCCGAGCTTACGTGGAAAACGTGGCTGTTCGGACTTGCGGCTTGGACAACCGTATCGCCCGGATATCCTGATCTCGATATTATAGCAAGTTCTTTGTCAACGTTAATATTTTCAATATATGTCCCTGGATGGACAACAATCATGTCCCCATCAACTGCATTGTCCACGGCTTCCTGTATGGTCGTATAATCGGCAGTTCCATCCCTACAAACATGAATTTTTGTTTCTTCCTGGGGACTTTCTCCCATGATTCTCCATTCCGCAAATGGATAAAACTTGAGTTCAGGCTCATCAAAAACTCTGAATTTCAGGTTATCTCCCAGGTCCTGTACGGAACCTCTTTCAAGAAAAACAGGCTTGTAGTTCTTGAAGATCAAATCTCCGGTGTCATCTGGACCCTTCCCATTCCCAATTTCCACGACTTCAAGTCTTCCGAAATCATCTTCAAGTTCAATTGCAAAGGCGTTCTCGTAGTCGATAAGCCAGAGCCCTTCTATCTGGGCGAGTCTGTCAACAGCTCCCTGGAATACCTGGTTGACGTGTACCCTCAGGACAATGATGTTGTCTTTATCCTCAATGTCATCAAGCTCAACTTCCCATGTGTCGTTGACGTTGGCTTCAACGATTTTGGCATCAATGGTTTCTCCTTTTTTTGTGAATTCAAGCCAGACACTGTCGTTTTCGAGATAAACTTCTTTAGCTTTTAGGTTATATCCGTTGCCAAGGTCAAGAGTTTCTCCGGGTCTGATGGTGTACTTTTCACCACTGTCGAGTACAAGCTTTGCAAGTTTGTCTGGTCGGGCTTCCCAGTCCACCTCGTCCTGAGATTTAAGTGCGATATATTCATTTCCAAAGAGCCCGATTGTTTCATATTTTTCGGTCCAGTTGTCATCATCAGTGTATTCGTAATTAACCGTAGTTATGTTAGCAAAATAGGTCAATTCCCCAGCATCAATCGTGCGGTCGTTGCCCATCAGGGTAGAGGCGTTTATCGTCAGGGATTCGGAGGATATGTCTTCGTCCAGATAATAGAAGAAGCCTGCAAACGTGCTGTAGTCCCATTCGAATTCAGGGTCATTAGCCCTTGCAATGGAACCTCTGGTTTCATAAATGCCCGGTTCGGTAAATTCCTTCTTAAGGTAGAATCTCAGGTTTTCGTCATCTGCAACTTCAAAACTCAGTTTATCCATAAGTTCTTTTCTTGAGTCACCTTTTTGAAGAAAAACAGGCTTCTTATTCCTGAACATCAGATATCCGGGGTCATTAGGGCCGCTCCCGTCTTTCATCTCCACAACGTCGAGTTTTCCGAAATTATCTCCAAGTTCAATTGTGAAAGCGTTATAGTAGTCGATGAGCCAGATCCCTTCTATCTGGACAATACCGCCTACAGCATCATGAAAAATCTGGTTAACGTGTACTCTCATAACTATGACATCGTCTTCGCCCTCGATATTGTCAAGTTCAACAGCCCAGGTCTTGAGTTCGTCCGGGGTTTCGGCTGTAATGCTAATAATTTCGTCATCAACGTACTCTCCGTCCTTTGTAAACTCAAGCCATACCTTTTCCCTGTCAACATCGAACTGCTTGACGTTAAGGGCATAGCCTTCCCCCAGGTCAAGAGTATCCCCTGCCCTCAGGGTGTATTTCTGGTCATCATCCAGAATTAGTTTAGCAATATTCTCCGGGTTACATTCCCATATTTCTTTTTCTGCGGACCTCAATGGGATATATTTCTCCCCAAAGAAGCCGATAACGGGATATTCCTGCCCTTTCCAGTCCCCTTCATATTTATAGCCTGTACTGGCTACCTTGCAGGTATACACGATCCCGTTTTCAGTTATGGTCCGGGCATCCGGAAGAAAGTCCCCGCCGTAAATACGCAGTGTTTCACTTGAGATATTCTTATCTACGTCGTAAAAAAAACCTGCAAAATTTCCAGCATTCATTTCGATATAATCATCATTGTTGATCCCGATTATTTCCTGAAGGCTTACTCCTTCGTAGACAGGTCCCCGCACTTCAATGGCCTCTACTGCAGTTGTTCCTGCAGTAATGAGTATTAGAATAAAAATAATTCCCCGGGCAACAGTTTTACTTTCAATTATCATATTTATCCCCTACGCATCGTCAAAAAGGTGGAAATATGTTAAAATTATTAAACAGTGTCAAAAATCAAGTTCACTATTAAAATTTTTGAGTATATTCTATTAGAATTCCCGATCCTTTATATTTTTTCTGAATGATTCCTGAGGTGTTGTATTCTAAAGAAGAGATTTTGACTTAGAGCCTATCCGAAAAGTGTTGTGACCTACTGTGATTTATACAAAATGCAATACGCAAAACCGGAAAGGATACCCTGATACTTAAACCGATTGTAACTTTTACAACATGTCGTTATTGACTTTTCGGATAGGCTCTTAATATGCCAATTAAAAAGTTCGTAAGTGATGCTTGAAAAAAGTCGGGAGCATGGGTTACTTCCCTGTTTCCCCTCCATTAATTTTAAATCATCAGCAAACTTAAGAGTGAAGCTAATGTCCCCCAAAATCCTTGTTACAAATGATGACGGTGTTTATTCTACGGGTCTCAAGGCTGCTTATGAAAGCGTTGCGGACCTCGGGGAAGTCACCATCTCGGCCCCTGCGATGCAGCAGAGTGGGGTCGGACGTTCGATCTCTATTTTTGAACCCCTGAGGATCACGAAAACGGATATCGGAGGAGTTCCTGCCCATGCCGTTGGCGGGACTCCCACGGATTCGGTTATTCTCGGGATTTTTACGATCATGAAGGAAATGCCGGACCTCATCCTTTCAGGCTTCAATATCGGGGAAAACATCAGTACGGACACGATTACGACCTCCGGGACCATCGGAGGTGCCCTTGAAGCCGCAAGCTACGGCATTCCTGCAATAGCGGCTTCCATGCAGGTCCTGGAGGAAGGGCAAAAGTTCGATGACCCGCGGGACTACCACAGGGAACGCTTCGAAGTCGCAATAAAGGTCGTAAACAGAATTGCAAGAAACGTCCTCAAATACGGCATGCCCGATTCCGTGGACCTCCTGAACATAAACGTCCCCTACCACGCTGAAGAGGACACTCCAATAGAAGTTACCCGCCTTGCCAGGAAGGTCTTCAAAACCGATGTGGAAGAGCGACACGACCCGCGCGGCAGGCCCTACTACTGGATCGCAGGAGACCTCATAAAGGAAGAAGCCGAAGGGACCGACGTGCATGCCCTTATGCAAAAAGAACACATCTCGATAACTCCCATATCCCTGGACTCCACAGCCCGGATCGAGTTTTCGGAGATTGAGAAGTATTTTTGAATCAAGCAAGTCTGACAATTAGGCGTGCCTGACAATTAGACGTGCCTGAAAATTAGATAAATCTGAAAAATTAGGCAAGTCAGAGGGCCTGGGTAAATCAGAAAAATTGGACGTCCGCAAGTCCTAACAATTAGATAAGTTCTCACAATAAGATAAGTCCAAAAAAGTGGAAGTACATTGGGGATTAAAATCCATAAATCAGGATTTTTCTTCTTCCCCGTCTTTTTCTATTTTTAACGAAATCTCTGTCCAGTTTTCATCGATTCCGTGCAGGCACTCAACCATTGCCCCTACGGTGTTGGTGAAGATTTTCCTTATAAAGTCGTTCATCGGAACTTTCTTTCCATCAATTACGAGTTCGGTTTTCACTTTTCTTCCTCCTTCTTTTCCTTCCTTTCCTTTTTTCCTTTCTTTTATGCTGTTTTTTATTGCTCTTTGTTACTTCAATTTTTTTTCCCTGTAACCTTGAGTTCTATTTTTTTCTTTTCGGCACCAGCTATGTAATAGGGCTTTCTTCGGCTTACCGCAAGCCTCAGGAGTTTTTCGATCTCTTCCGGATTTTCTGCCTCTATGGCGTCTACCAGGTTGTCGTTTACCAGCAGGCAGGGTTTTAATTTCCCATCTGCAGTGACCCTGAGCCTGCTGCAGTTGGCGCAGAATTCGGAGTTGTCCATGGGCTGTACGAACTCTACTTCCACCCCGTCGATCATGTACTTTTTCCGGTGGTGCAGGTGCCGGACCCTGACCTCGCTTGCCCTCTCTGCCAGGGACTTTTTAAGGGATTCCGAATCGATCATGTACGGGGAGAGTTCCGGGTCGATGTCCATGAGCTCGATCAGCTGCAGGATGACCTGTCCCTCGTAGGGGCGGATGAAGTCCATCATGGCGTCGATCTCGGTATCGTTTACGCCTTTCAGGAGCACCATGTTCAGTTTTACCGGGGTCAGGCCTGCTTCAACGGCGCTGTCGATTCCTTCCTTTACCTTTTCCAGGGTGCCTGGAGGAGCTCCGGTTATTGCTTCGTACCTTTCAGGGATGAGGGAGTCAAGGCTCACGTTTACCCTGTCCAGGCCCGCCGCTTTCAGGGATTTTGCGCGTTTTGAGAGCAGGACGCCGTTGGTAGTTACCGAGACCTCCTTCAAGGACGGGAGGCAGGCCAGGATTTCCTCGAAATCCTTTCGGAGCAGGGGTTCTCCTCCTGAGAATTTGACTTTCCGGACCCCGAATTTTGCCGCTGTACGGACAATTTCACAGATAAGTTCCGCAGGCATCTCCTTTTCGGAGGGGCCCCGGGTGCAGCCTTCCGAGCCTTCGTTGTGGCAGTACATGCAGGCAAGGTTGCACCTTTCCGTGATCGATATGCGGAGCCCTGTTACTTTTCGTCCGTAAGGGTCTGCCAGGGGCAGAATGTTTTCAAAAGTATCTTTTTCTGCTCCTGTTTTCTTTGTTGCTCCGGATGATGTTTTTTGAGCATTGAGTTCAGGCCTGTCTTCTGACATGGGTTCCCAGCCTTTTTTATGTTTTTATACTTATAATTCTAATTGTAGTTGTAATTCGAATGATTGTAGTTGTAATTCGAATTATAGTTTTTTGCTCCCGCAACTGAAAAACGTCACTGCAGAAGGCGAAAATTGTCTCTGAAATAAAAACCGGTTATGTATAGCCGGTAATATACCTAATATCAGGTTATATAAATGAGTAGCGCAGGTCCGGGATAAACTCAAGTGAAAGGAATTTTGTTCTTCGGCTCCCGGATAGGTTTTTCCCTTTTATAAAAAACGTCCCTATTTATATTCATTTTTATAGTCCTATTTATGCTCCTATTTACAACCCGATTACAACCCTATTTGTAATATTTTCTGCACAGGGTTTCAGGGTTTCAGGGCTTCAGGGTCTCGGAGCAGCCCAATTAATATATATTAATCTGTACAATAGTGAGCAAATGACAAAAGGAATACTTATTGCAGGAACCCACAGCGGAGTTGGAAAAACCACCGTCTCCATGGGTATAATGGCGGCCCTCAAGCACAGGCAGCTTAAGGTCCAGCCTTACAAGGTTGGCCCGGATTACATCGATCCCTCTCACCATACCGCAATTTGCGGGCGTCCTTCCCGGAACCTGGACACCTATATGATGGGCACCGACGGGGTCGGAAAAACGGTTGCAAGAACCTCCGGAGATGCCGAAATTTCTGTCGTTGAAGGGGTAATGGGGCTCTTTGACGGAATGGACTCTACGGAAATTGCAAGCTCTGCGCATGTTGCAAAGGTTCTTGACATTCCTGTACTTCTGGTCATCAACGTTCACGGGATGTCCCGGAGCGCTGCAGCCCTCGTCAAGGGCTACTCCGAGTTTGACCCGGAAGTCCGGATTGCAGGCGTCATCCTGAACAAGGTCGGAAGTCCCAGGCACGGGGAAATGATAAAAAACGCCCTTCCCGATGATATACCCATTGTCGGAATGATCCCGAGAAGGAAAGATATCGAGGTTCCTTCCCGGCACCTCGGGCTCTACATGGCTCATGAAAAAGACTACAACACTGCCGAAATGGCGGAATTCATCGAGGAAAATGTGGACCTTGACGCAGTTCTCGAACTTTCTGAGCCCTGTTCAATTCCTGAAATCCGGGAAATCCCGGATAAGGACGCGGATGTAAGGATAGGGGTTGCCATGGATGCAGCATTTTGCTTCTACTACCAGGACATGTTCGATGCCTTCCGGGCCTGCGGGGCCGAGATCGAGTTCTTCAGCCCCATGAAAGGGGAACTTCCGGACGTGGACGGGATCTATTTCGGAGGCGGCTACCCTGAACTCTATGCCGGGGAACTGGAAGTTTCGAAGACCACCCGCGGCTTAAAAGACCTTTCAGCCGACGGCCTGCCCATCTACGGGGAATGCGGAGGGCTGCTCTACCTCTGCGGGACCTATGAAGTGGAAGACAGGACCTACAAACTTGCAGACGTCGTTCCCGCCGACACCCGCATGACAAACCGCTTAAGAGGTCTCGGGTACACCGAAGCCCGTCCCCTTGACAAAAATTTCAGTTCCCACAACCTCAAAGGGCACGAGTTCCACTACTCCCTTACCGACTGCGACCGGGACGCCAGGTTCGCCTACGAAATGCTCCGCGGAAAAGGCATCCAGAACGGCTTTGACGGCCTTGTGGAGCACAACACTCTTGCCGGGTACATGCATGCCCATCCCTCCACCTTCCCGGTAGAAAAGTTCGTGGAAAAGTGCAGGGAATACAAACGGAAGTGAGTGAAAGGAAGTAAAAAAGCAATTCTATAAGAAGAGGTAGAAGGTTATCGGGTTTAAGATCACTGATTCTGCTTCTTTTTTCATTAATTTTTATCGTTCTCTTTTTTTCTGCTTCTTTTTTCATTAATTTCGGTTGTTCCCTTTTCTCCTCTTTCCTGCCCTTTCTCCTTCTTCTCCCCTTTCTGCTCTTCTTTCTCCCTGTCTTTATTTTTCAGGAAAACCCTTCTCTCGTAATATCCCAGGGGGTGGCTGATCTTTGCGCAGATCCCGTCCTTTCCTACACAGTTCCCGTAGGTCCGCATTGTGTCGCAGGCAGGGGGTTTGTACTCGTTGCCTGTAGCCCCTGCGATGTGCTCGATCTGGTAGAGGGTCTTTTCCGCGTCAAAGTCAGGGGAGACGTTGAAGAGGTTCAGGATTTCGTCCACGGACATCCCTACGTTCAGGAGAAAAGAGGTCATTGCAAAGCGCATGGAATGTGCCAGGTTTACTCCGCCCTGCACGTTTGCCAGAGCATGGGTGATACAGGGAGGGAAGAGTCCGGGTTCCACAACTCCGAAATCTGTTGCCCCGAACTTTTTCTTCTGGACCTCGAACTGTTCTTTGATCTCGGCAGCGTGCGGGGCGCAAAAAGCCGATACCTCTTCGGGGATTTCGGGTATTGGAAAGGACTGCTCGATGCGTTCCCTGACAGCTTCCTGGAGCAGCCTTGCGAATTCTTCCCTGGTAACCCGAACTTTTCCTGCGCGGAGCTGGCGGTTGGTCAGTTTCCAGGCGGGGTCTTTTAAAGAATTCGAGAACCTGATGTAATCCGTAAAATGCATGCTGAAATGTGTTTCCCGGGGCTCGGCGGAGATTCCGAAGTCTTCCCCGAACTCAAGCAAAAAATCATGACTTTCCGTCTTCAGGAGAGTATAGGCAGCTTTTGCCTCTGCCAGGGCATAGCGCCGGGTAAAGAGCTGGTCATCAATACACGCGACCAGCATCCTGGCAAAAGGATAAGAAAGGAGTTCTGAAAGGACCTGGGCTTCCCCATTGAGGGGAGATTTTCCAATTTCTCCTTCAAGCGCCTCTTTTACCCGTCCTATCCCCCGGGCTCTGGCAGCCCGGTAGGCGCGGGAATTGAGGAGGCTATCCAGAGATACCCCCAGGCTTTCTACGTAAGCAGATGCTTCTGAAACAAATGGGTAGTATGCCAGTTGTTCATTTTCCATAAATGTTAGTCCGACTCAATTCTCGGAGCCAGGAGATAGGAGATCTTTCCTGCCCCGTTTGCGATTTCAAAATCGATCAGGATTGGGAAGTCTCTGCCAAGGGAGAGGGTAACCTCGTTGACCTTGTTTGTGGGTTTGACAATATCGGACAGGTAATCCAGCGAGAAAAGCGAGCATGCATCTCCGGACTTCATGTCGATTAGCTGGTCCCTGCCCATCTCCAGGCGGACCTGGTCGGTGTCGCCTTTTGCTTCCATGTAAAAGGTGTCTTCGGAAATTCCCATGAGCATGTGGTCGCTGATCTTTTCGGAAGCCTTTACAGCCCGCCTCAGGTCAGCTCCGTTAAGGACGACTTTTGCAGGCAGCTCGAGCTGGGGTACCCGCGGTTCTGCCCGGATGGTTGAGGGGTCAAGGAGGGAAAGGGTGTAGGAAAGCCCACCGACGTCTATAAGGAGTTTCTGGTTTACTTCGTCAAGCTCCATCCTCACGGTATCGCTCCTGTCCGCAATTCCCAGCAGGTCCGTGATCTTGTTCAGGTCGACTCCGATTTCGCACTCTTCTGCGCTGTATTCATCGAAAGCTGCCGACCCTAGCTCGAAAATCCCCATCGCAACGTTTGCGGGGTCAACCGCTTTTACGGTAATTCCTTCCGAGTTAATCCTGAAGCGTACTTCATCGACAATTACAGCCAGTGAGGCAATCGAATCTTTCAGAAGCTCTGCATTAATCGCTGCCTTGAACATAGTTCTTCTCCGTTAAATAAATTTAAATCTTAAACTCCTATTTACCCTTGAGATATATAAATTTCTTTATAGACGAGGGCGCTTTCAGGTCGTTTCGGACGGAAAAATCCGGAATTCGGGGAAACAACCTTCTGGAATTCTGGAATCAATAGATTCAAAGTCCCGGCAACTATATAAAGTTTGGTTAGAAAACCGGAGGCTTTAACCTCATCCGGAAGTCGGAAGGCAGGTTCGCAGGGGGTATTCGTTTTCTCTCAGGTGCAGGGTCGCGGGAACAGCAACCTCCTTACAGTTATCGAGCTTTTTTTGAGATGGGATTTTTTTCCTCGGAATTTCAGTCGTATTCTCTCCAGGTGAACCCGCATTTGGTGCACTTGAAAAAGCGGGTTTCTGACTCATCTGCAGACCGGAGCTGCCTTAACCACCAGTATGCGGTGTTATTCCCGCATTCCGGACATTTTGCGTTTGTTGAGGGCAGGCCCGTCATCTGTTCGCCTTCCAGGACTACCACTTCGTGTTCTTCCATCTTTGCTTTGGAGACAAACGCTTTTGCGTTTTCTTCAATGGGTTCCGAATGGCCACATTTTCTACACTCTAAATTGCCATTCTTAGGAAACATCATACTTTTACATTTGGGACAAAACCGCATTAATATCACTTTTTGCATCGTTTATCATTTTATCATGGTCAAAAGCCAGTTCAGGGATTGAATCAAGTTCAAAAAGCTCCACAGCAGCGGCATCAGAGCCCGATCTTAATTGTCCTTGTCCTGTCGCGAGGTAACACACCGAAACCGTATGCCTTCTCGGGTCTCGACGGGGGTCGGAATAGACCCCGATTAACTTGACGAGCTCTATAGAAAGTCCGGTTTCTTCAAAAGCTTCTCTTAAAGCTGCTCTTTCCGTGCTTTCTCCGACTTCAACAAAGCCGCCCGGAAGGGCAAATTTTCCTTGATAAGGGGGGTTTTTTCTCTTTATAAGAACAAGTCTGTTTTTATAGAGGATCAGCGCGTCTACGGTTAGACTGGGACTGGGGGGAGGACTCATAAAACGCCTTCTTAACACACTTTCATGGAGATGTTTTTACCGCTATCAATCTCCTCATGAATGCTGTTTTCCGGCAGGTGTGCCGGGGTAGAATATTATATTATGTTATAGCAGAATATTATATTATTACTGTACATATGTAGAAAATCGTTATCATATTTCAATTATTCTTCTAAATTCTTTTTTCTTTGCAGGAATTTCTCAATGCAAAAAGATTCCTTTTGCTGAAGCCTTTCTTAAAGTTTTCTATTCTTTGCTTCCTGAGTAACTTCTCTTTTCCATCTGGTAACATTCTTTTTGCCAGGCAGCAGGTTTTTTATTAACGGAAACCTTCTTGTAATCGGTATTCTTCTATAATAGAAATTTATTATCATACTTACTAAGTGCTTGTAAATCGAGTGCTCTCTCCCGGGCTTCTTCTGGCTTTTGCAGCCATAACGCATCGGGTTTTTCAAATGAGACTAAAATCCGCATGCCTGGTAGCTTGTAACTGAATCTTCAATAGAAATGCTTTTAATCATCTTGGAGAATTTCAGATACTGTTTTCCGGAAAAAGGTGCTTGAAAAATGATCGAAAATGTACTCTGGCTTGCAGTCGGGCTAATGATTGCATCATCAGTGATTCCCAGGAACCTTATGGTCCGCAAACTGGTCGGCGGAATAGGCTGGGGATTATTTTCCGTTCACTGGGGTTACCAGCCCTTTCACTACATAGAGATCCAGGACTATGCAAATGTGGGCTTAACCTTTATCTTTGCCCTTTTCTGTGTGTTCGTTGCGTACATAATGCTCCGGGAATACAGGGAAGGCGTCCTCCTGGTAGGAAAGAACAGGGATCTGGTACGCTCGAAAATTTCTTCCTCCAACGGCAGGGAAAAAGGCATGGAAAAAGGCATGGAAATAACTTCCATGCTTACAAGTGCAAGTGCCCTCGGAGCTCTTATCTATTTCCCATTTGCGAATTTTTCAGCCCTTAACACCTGGATCATAGGAGGGGTAGCCTCCCAGGTTGTCTGGATACTCCATTATTTCGATATCCCTGTGTATATGAAGGACTGGAATATGATAACCCTGAACGGGTATACCGTGGAGATCATCCTCGCCTGTACGGCAATCGAGAGCATTGCTCTTTTCATGGGGCTTATCGGTTCGGTAAGTGCTCCTTTCAGGCGCCTGGTTGCCGCTTTTATCGTTTCAGTGCCGGTGATTTACGTGCTCAATCTTATCAGGGATAGTTTTGTGGTTCTGGCTTACGGGGAACAGTGGTTTGGCATTAACAGTTTCTCGATTGCCCACAACTATATTGCAAAGGCAGGCTCAGGGATCGCTCTCTTTTTAATTTCATACGCAGTACTCCGCATCCTGCCGGAACTGCTGGACCTGATCGATGGTTTATGGGTTGTCCTTTCCAGAGAAGTGAAAAATATCCTGGACAGGTTTGCGGGGGACTGAAGAGGTATGTTTGCAAAAGGCTCGGAACCCTGGATTTGTGTTGCTATCTCCGTCACTGCCCTTCTTGCGGGCTTTCACCAGGTTACGAATTATTCCGTGTTTCTCCACGCTACGTATCTGGGGACAGCAATGGCCATATTCATGGTCTGGTTCTTCAGGGACCCTGAGAGGAAAGTAGAAGTTTCGGACAACTACATGATCTCCCCGGCTGACGGCACGGTCATTGACATAAGAGGGCGTAAAATCTGTATATTCATGTTTCTCCAGAACGTCCATGTAAACAGGACTCCAATTTCCGGCAGGATTACGGAAGTAGTCTACAAAAAAGGAGGATATCTTCCGGCTTTTTGCAAGGACTCTGAAAGAAATGAAAGAAATGAGTTCATTATCATCAGCAAACACGGGGATGTTAGTGTTACACAGATCGCAGGTACAATTGCCCGCAGGATCGTTACTTATGCAAAAAAAGATGATATTGTTGAACAGGGCCAGCGCATAGGGATGATCCGTTTCGGGTCGAGGGTAGACGTGACAATCCCCGAAGCCTTTGACATCACTGTCCGTAAAGGAGAGAGGGTGTTCGCAGGCAGGACCGTTATAGCAACACTAAATGAGGACAGTGATGTAGTATGACCCTTTTGCAGCTTTTAAGATTACCTGACTTTGTTTCCCTTTCGAACCTCTTCTTCGGAATCTCGGCTATTTCCGCTGCTCATGTAGGCTCCTTTGACCTTGCCCTGATCCTCCTGCTTCTTGCAGCAATTGCGGACGGGGCGGACGGGCACTTTGCCCGGAAATTCGGGGGAGGTAAGCTTGGGGAACAGCTGGACTCCCTGGCCGATGCTGTCTCTTTCGGGGTCGCTCCTGCTCTTGTTATTTACTTCAATTTTGGCGGAGAAGACCTGATTGTAGTCATTTTTGCATACTTCTATGCTCTCTGCGGGGTCCTGAGGCTTGCTCGTTTTAACGTAATCCCCTCGGAAAAGGCAGGTTTCGAAGGGCTCCCGATCACCGCAGGCTGTGTTATGCTAGCCTCGTACATGCTCCTGGGAGGAAACCTTGTCAGGATTGACTTCCTGCTTGTCCTGACCCTTGCCCTGTCCCTCCTGATGGTAAGCTCCGTGGCCTATCCCAAGATCAAGAACTTTAAACTCCTGGCTTTCATAGCTTTCATGTTTTTCGCCATGGTGCTGCTCTTCTTCATAGACCTGCGTTACATGAGGTTCTTTTCCCCGCTTCCTTTCATTTTGATGCTGGTTTATATGCTCTCTCCCTTCCTGAAAGTGCCCCTATTGAACAATGCAAATAATAATAAGAAAAGGTGATTCCATAACTGATTATACAAATGATAATATAACTGACAGGGACAATGCTCTCTTTGAGGCAGGCATAAAATTGGGTGCCCTCTTCCACCAGTTTACTGGCTCCCCCGTGAACCTGAAAACGGCAGGAAGTCTGGAAATAGCCATTCAGGAAAGCATCTCCGTCCAGCCTTACGTGGAAGACATTTCCGTGAAAATCGACCGGGAAATGCTGAAAGGCAAATTGAACGATGAATTCGGCTACTTCGAAATCCAGGGGCCCATGTTGAAAGTAAAAATCACCGTAAAATACGGCTCTGCCAGGGTGAAAGTGGGAATGGAGTACGACCCCGAACTGGATTATCCCCTCATGAAAATCGAAGGAATTGAAGAAATTTGAATTAAAATTGGAGAATTGAAGGAATTGAGGAAATTGAGGAAATTTTAATTAAAATTAGAGCTTTGAAACCTGGTTGCCGGGTTTCCATCACGTCTTCTTCAATCTTCCTTTTCAATCTTCCTTTTCAATCTTCCTTTTCAATCTTCCTTCTTCAATCTTCCTTTTCAAACTTCCTTCTTCAATCTTTCTTTTTTAAACTTCTTTTCTCAAAGCTCTTTTTTTGCGGCCTCGAAAGCTTGGATCACCTTTTCGTTCTGTTCCGGGGTTCCCACTGTCAGGCGGATCAGGGTATCCCCGGCATCTCGGAAGGAGTCGCAGGGACGCACAATAATCCCTTTTTTCAGGAGAGCTTCGGACACGGCTTTTGATTTAAGCGGGGCGACATCCACGAGGACGAAGTTGGCCTGGGAGGGGTAAACTTTGAAAGGCATCCTCTCTTTCAGGTCTTCCCTTCCTTTCCTGGCAAGTTCTATGCTCTTCCGGAGGTGTTCTGTATCCGATAGGGCAGCGATTCCTGCCCTGAGAGCGGGGAGGCTCACGCAGAAAGGCGTTGCTGCCCGCATGTATTCCCTTTGAAGCCATTCCGGCATGATCCCGTAGCCAAGGCGCAGGCCTGCAAGTCCGAAGGCTTTGGAAAAGGTCCTGCCTACGATCAGGTTGTCGTACTCGCTGACCAGGCCTGCGAGGTTCCTGTCGGCAAATTCCACATAGGCTTCGTCAACGAAGACAAGGGCCCGGGTATTTTCGAGGACCTTTCTCAGGTCGGCTTCAGGCAGGAGGTTCCCTGAGGGGTTGTTGGGAGAGCAGAGGAAGATAAGCTTTGTTCGCGGGGTTTCGGCTGCCAGGACTTTTTCCGGGTCCACGGAAAAGTCGGCTTCCCTGCTGACAAAGACCGGGATTCCCCCGCAGGCCAGGGCCGGAAGTTCGTAATAGGCAAAGGTGGGGGTCGGGACAATGACTTCGTCTCCTTTTTCGAGGGTGAGCCTGCAAAGCCCGTCCAGGAGCCCGTCCATCCCGGGGCCGGACGCGACAAGGTTCGAGAGTGGAAACCCTGTGTATTCCGACAGGGCTTCCCTTAACTCCCGGGCATCGGCTGAGGGGTAGATGTTTGCGCCGGGAGCGGCGTTTATTAGGGCTTCCACGGCTTTCGGGGAGGGTCCAAGGGGGTTTTCGTTCGATCCGAGCTTGATGATCGTTGCCGGGTCAAGCTCGTAAGCCGAGGCTATTTCCTCGATCGATTTTCCGGGCACGTACTCTGCAATCTCAAAAATTTCTTTTTTTATGAGTTCAGGCCTGCTCAAGGATACCAACTACCGCATCTATCTGCTCTTTGGTGATTACAAGCGGGGGCACAAGGCGGAGCACCGAGTCCGAGGTGCAGTTCACAAGCACACCGTGTTCCCGGGCAAAGTCCACGATATCCCCACATTTGTAGTTCATCTCAACCCCGATCATGAGCCCTTTCCCACGGACTTCCACTACATCGTCCCTGTCCATGTTCCTGAGTTTTTCTATAAAATAAGCTCCCATTTCACGGGAACGTTCCAGGAGCTTTTCTTCCTTGATGGCTCCGATTGAGGCGAGAGCAGCAGCACAGGCCAGGGGACCGCCTCCGAAGGTGGCCGCATGCTGGCCGCGCTCGAAACTGATTCCTTCACGGGCGGCAATGGCTCCCATGGGGAAACCTCCTCCGATTGCTTTTGCCATGCTCATAATGTCGGGTTCAACCCCTGCCTGCTCTTTACAGAACCAGGTCCCTGTTCTCCCGAAGCCTGTCTGCACCTCGTCAAAGATCAGGAGAGTGCCGGTTTCGTCGCAGATTTCCCTTACTTCTTTAAGGTAGCCGGGGTCAGGAATGTTCACCCCGCCTTCCCCCTGGACGGGTTCCAGGATAACGGCGGCGGTATTGTCGGAGATTGCCTGCCTGATTGCATCGGCATCGGAGTAGGGGACAAAGGTGGTCTGCGAACTTACTGGAGGCTCGAAAGGTGCTCTGTATGCGTTTTTGTAGGTTACGGAAAGTGCTCCTATGGTCCTGCCGTGGAAGGAACCTTCGGCTGCGATAAAGGCGCTTTTCCCTGAGACCATGCGGGCAAGTTTCATTGCAGCTTCCACGGCTTCGGCTCCCGAGTTGCAGAAAAAAACACGTCCCATGCCCGTAACCGAAATCAGGGCTTCCGCAAGTTCGGCCTGGATTTCGGTGTAGTAGAGGTTGGAGACGTGCATTAGTTCTCCTGCCTGCTCCCTGATAGCCTGGACCACTTTCGGATGGCAGTGCCCTACGTTGTTTACCGCAATCCCTGCCACGCAGTCGATATATTCTTTCCCGTGCACGTCATAGACAAGTGCCCCTTTTCCTTTCGAGAGCACGAGGGGCTGGCGCCCGTAGGTCTGCATAACGTATTTTGCATCTTTCCCGATAACGGAATTGTACTTTGCCTGTGGATCTTTCTGATCCATTATTCCTTCTGTCAAATGAACACCTTCTCTGAAATTTATAACTAAAAGTTATAATGGTAAGCCGCTTACTTGCAACCGCTTACTTGCGACAACTTACTTACAGCTCTTACCTGCGGAAGAATATCTCCGTAATTATAGCAGTCAGTTGAAACTCTCATCTATTCTATCTGAAGCCAGATAATTCTCTGATCCCCTAATAATCTTATTGCTGCAAGGCAATTTCCTTCAAAGAATATGCTACCTTCTTAAAGGTTTCTTCACTCAAAATAAAAAAATCGGAGTATGCCTTAGAAAAGCCAGGATTAGTCAGGGTTCGGGAGTTTTCAGGCTCTTCCCAGTTTGGGGCCGGAAGTGGGGAAAAGTCCGGTCTCCGGCTTATGGCAGCCTTCAGGACCCTGAAACCCTGCATTTTTCTTATCTGAACCTCTGAACACCCATAAAACGTCGGCTTCTTCCCATTGCCCCGGTTCTTGCAGGCATTCTTCCTCTGCCGGGCACAAAACCGTTTTTAGCTTTTGCCTTTGTTTTCATGAGGGTTTCGATTTCTACCACTTCAAAGGCTTTTACGCCCCCTTCTTCATGAGAGCTTTCTTTAAACCCTTCAGCTGCTTTTTCAGTCGCTGGGCTCTCAAAATTCCGGATTTTTTTGAAAGCTATTTTTTCTGCAGGTTCCCGGATAAACGATACTCCGGAAGGTGCCCTGATAGTACCGTCTACCCTTGCCTTTTCATGCAGGAACACGGCATCGGCCTTTATTCCTCCGTAGATCCGGCTGTTTCTTCCTATACGGACCTGTCCTTTTGAAACAAGGCTGCCGTGGACAGTGCTGTTGTCCCCGAGAGTAATCTTGTCCTCCGAATGGATGCTTCCCTGCAGGGTCAGGCCTTTTCCTGCCTCTAACGACTGCGCCTTAATATTTCCTATGAGAACACAGCCGTTTCCTATCAAGGCTTTTTCTGCAACTTCTATGGCTTTCGGGGAGACTTTAGAGCCTGCGGGCACAATCAGGAGCTTTTCGCCAAGTCGGGGGGTCTTTTCATTGTCCTCACAATCTTCGAAGAGGTCTTCAATGGCTTTTTCAACTTCTTCGCCCTTTCCGAGGCCCATCATTTCCCTGATGTACAGGAAAAGGAACATGATGACGGGTACGGGGTTCCTGACAACTATCCAGCCTTTGGTTTCGAATCCGGCTTTGACCTTCACTTCTTTTCCAACGTCCAGATCTCTTTCAACGGTCAGTTTCCCGTCAATTGTCACGAATTCTCCCAGGTAGGCGTTTTTCCCAACATCGACATTGCTCCCGAATTTGGACCACATGTCAATCCTGGCATCGGACCTGGCTGCAACGTCTCCAGAAACGCTCACACCTTCCCCGATTATAACCGTATTTCCGGAAATCCCGTATTCAATACTGGAGTGGTTGCCGACAATCACGTCTCCTTCCACGAAGATCCGGTTAGCTTCTATTCTGGTGTTGTCGGGAATGAGCAGGGATTTAAAGACCTGTTCTGGCTCTGAAATGTTTTCACTCTCCGGGAACTGATTTTGGATGCCTGGATCTCTGCTGCAGGGATATTGTTTGAAATCCTTTTTCAGAAATCTATGAAGTACTTTCAAGCAAAAACTACTTTACAGGATATATTTTTATTCATTTACTGTGGGCCTGAGCCACACAAAATGGCATCCTCATTATATTATGTCCTATTTCTACCAGCCTTTACATATAAAATATTGTGTAAATTTCCGGAAATATCTATTCTATTTCCTTTCTCCAGTCTATTTCCTTTCTCCAGTGTCTTCTCCGGAAAATCCGAAAGATAAATCCGGGAAGAGGAAAGAAAAAACACAGGGAACATACAGGGAAAACCCGGATGAGCAAAGGGAAAACACAGGGACTCCTGTGTTGGAGGTTCATTCCGCTTTCTTTGATTCTATGCCTACCCGCACATCCACTGCAGGCCCACCCTCAAGGGCAAGGACCTCTTCGGGAGAGAGGAGCAGCTGTCCGGTCGCAAGCAGCCTGTCGTTTTCGTCCGTGACAAGGACTTCGTCCCCTGCCCTGAGTTCGGGGTCGAGGGATACCACATGTTTTGCAAAAGCCGTTTTACCTTTTGCCACAAAAGGGGCCGCATCTTCACAGACCACTACCCTTAGCCTTTTTCCCGGTAAATATCCGTGAAGAACGGCTGCCCCTTTCATACTCAGGGTAAAAAAACCGTCCTTTGCCCTTGCTGTTGTGATGCGCTTTCCGGAGTGGAAAACCTGGCGCACTCTCTTTGTCCGGGATAACTGGAATGTTGCCCCTTCAGGGAAAAGTTCTTTTCCGGAGCCTTTACCAAACTGGTAATCCGCGATCGTGCGGACTCTTGTAAGTCTTTCTTCGCTTTGCATGAGAGTAAATAATATGCTGAACTTAAAGCCGTGTCGGTCATCCTGAGTTTTCCGGATAGATTTCCCGGGATGCATCTTATTAATATTTATAAAACGATATAATAACTTATTTATATTTGTTGCATTAAAGCAGTAACTGGTAGAAAATATAAAATTTCGTGAAAGTTTATGGCGTTTTCCGGGTCCAAGGATCTGCAGACCTGTTCTGGCGGCCCGGAAAGTTATCTTATATAAAATGTCGAGGGCTCTTTTGATTCGTAAAAACATCTCCCTGGATGATGCTCATCTCCTTAAGCTCCAGCCTTTCCTGGACAGGCATGGAGGAAATCTCAGTGCGGCGGTAAGGGAAGCTATCGAGCTTGCCGATCTCGCTCTGGAAAAGCACGGGACTCCGGAAAAAGCAGCAAATTCCCTGAATGGAAGTGAAATTGATTTCGGAGGAATGGAAACCCTGGTGGAGTCAGGGGAAGGCATCATGGTAAGCCAGCAAGTGTTGAACTGGCTTGTGAAGAATACTTCCGGCAGGCTGCTGGATGAAGACGTTGTCCATGAACTGATCAACCCTTACAGGATCAGAACGATGTCCGAACTTGAAGGATATCTCAATGCCCGCAGCCGGAAGATGGGCTGGAATCTGGAGGTTTCGGCTGCCTGCGGCAAGGAACTTGACCCTGAATTTTCAACTGTGGGTTTTCTGGGGGGAGATCGGGACCTCCGGGAACTCGTTGTGGAAACAGTTTGTCTTTTCCTGGCGCGGTGGATGAGCCTGGATGTGGAAGTGGTGCACAGGAAGTCCAACTCGACTACCGTCTACCTGAAGCCCTTTGCACGGCATGAACAGGGAGAAATTCCCCCCGGGATCCTGAAGTACTTCGGGTCGATGGACAGCATGTACAGGGAAATCGAAAGAAAAGTGGATTTCTGGAAAACGCTCGTCGAACTATACAAGTTTTTCAACTACCAGCGGATAAACATCGACAGGAACCTCTTCGAAGCTTTTGCTGCGGGGGAATATCCCGATATAAAGAAGTATTTCGAGGTAAAAGCCGGGCGCAAGCTCCGTGAAATCCCGCTTTCGGAATTGATCCCTCTTTTCAAACACCTGTTTATGGCCTCGCAGCTTGTGGACGATGTCGAAATTAACACGGAAAAAGGGAAAGAGTACATCAAAGTTTACCATAATTATTCCAGTGAAAAGGTAAGTGCCAAAATGGTCCGTCTTTTTTCTGATGTATTCCGGGCAGGCTGGCACAGTTTCAGTGTAACCTCTCTTAAGGGGCTTACAATATTGGAGTTCAATGGTCCGGAAGTTGAAAAGGAAATTTCCGGGCTTCCCTACCCTTCAGACGAAGGCGTGGAACTCTAAGAAAATGAGAGTTGGGGTCTAATTTCATATTCTTTCGTATTCTTTCGCGTCCTTTCGTTTCCTTTCATATTCTTTCGCGTCCTTTCGTGTTCTTTCAGGTCTTCTCGGTTTCTTTTTAGAGATTGGCATGAAAGCAGCTCATTCTTATTTTTATAATATTTAAGAAATTTTATATACCAGCGATTAACATCTTAGTGTGTATTGGATGGCATCCATTCACATCCTGATGCCCGTAAACATCCGTTATCCGGAAATACGACGGACATTTGTTTCAAATTTCAATGCCCGGCTTGAAAGTACCTTATATTCAAAAACAACTCTGGGGAACGCTAGTGATCCGAAAGAATATCTCAATGGAAGACGAGTACCTGCAAAAATTGCGCCCTTTTCTGGATAATAACTCTGGTAATCTGAGTGCGGCAATACGGGATGCCATCGAACTTGCCGAAGCTGCACTACAGGAATATGACACAATCGAAGAGGCTATTAAGCACCTAAGGGAAGAACCCGGGTACCCTGCGCTTCGCAACAGCCTGATTGAAAGTGGAGAATGTATATTAATGAGTCAGCTTGCCGTTAGGTGGCTGATCGAGAAAACCGACGGGATTCTCGTGGAAGAAGGGATCGTAAGTGAACTTTTCAATCCTTACCGGATAAAGTCTCTTCCCGACCTGGTGGGGTACCTGAACACCCGAAGCCGGAACATGGGGTGGGAACTTGTAGCTTCGACATATCACCTGGATGACGATAAAACCGAAGTAATAATTCTCGAAAACGGGGACCCGAGTTTCAGGGCTTTCATTTCGGAGAAAATCTCTATTTTCCTTGCCCTTTATATGGATCTGGACGTCTCTTTTGTCCACCGGAAATCAAACTCTATCCGTATATATCTCAAGGAATACAGGTCTATGGGTCTGGAACTTCCTCCAGGAATTTTAAAAAACTTCGGAGCTTTTGATGCCGTTTTCAAGGAGATTAAGAGCCGGCCTGATTTCTGGATTTCCCTCATAGTCAGGTACAGGCAGCAAAGGTACCAGAGGGTGAACCTGAACAAGGACGTTTTTGAAGCTTTCCTCGTGGGAGAAGTCCCTGACGTGACAAGCTTTTTCGAAGAATCTGCGGGTAAACCTATACGAGAGATCTCGCTTTGCGAAATGATCGTTGCCACGAAAAAACTGGCCTCAGTCACCCAGCTTGTAAGTGATGTCGAAAGGGTTTTTGAGGAAGGAAGGATGCAGGTAAAAATCCGGCATCAGTTTTCCAGTGAAAAGGCTTCCCTCAAATTGGTTGAGATGTTTTCCAGGCTGTTCCAGGCTGCCGGATATGAGTTTGAAGTAAGGATCATTTCGAACCTTCTGATTTTCGAATTCAGGGAAAAGTGTTAAACAGCCTTCCGGCTTTTTCCAGGTAATCTCCTTTTCGGATATTTTCCTTTTTCAGGGATTTTTCTCAGCTCTGGAAGGGATCTTCAGTTTTTTTTAAACTGTAGCAGGTTTTTCCCCGGCCTTCTCTCTTCTCTCCAAAGCTCTGTATTCTACGTTTTTGTCCCTTTCGCAAACTGTCTAATCTTTTAAACACATGTACCAAAAAAATTAAAAGTTATAATCTACAATTATTTGGTATTGGGTGTTACTCAATTATGTGGTCAAGGCGAGTGAACAATTAATGCTTAAATACCTGCCTGGTCCCAACAGGTTGAAGAAGGCAATCTAAGTGATAGTCCGGAAGAATATCTCGATTGACCAGTGCTATATCGATAAGCTCCAGCCTTTTCTGGAAAAAAATAACGGCAACCTGAGTGCAGCGATAAGGGACGCTATTGAAATTTCTTCCCGGGTAGTGGAAGGAAAAAAGGCTGTGGATGCGGAAAAGTACGTAAATAGTGTTCCTCAAAATACGGAAATTCGCAATAAGCTTATTGAGACGGACGAATTCATACTTGTACACCGTACCATGTTTGAATGGTTCTTTAAAAAAACTTCAGGGCTGCTTATGGATGAATCTACCATATATGAGCTTATAAATCCTTATAAGTTCAGAAAGGTCCCTGAAATAATCAACTACCTGAACACACTTAACGAGAAGCTTGGCTGGAAGATTAAGGTTTCCGCAGAATACCGGGGAGAGCCGGAACCGGAATCGTTTACTCTTACTTTCTCAAACGGCAATCCTTCTTTCCGGGAACACCTGGTTCACGGGGTTGCTCTTTACCTGGTTAAACAGATGAAACTGGATGTCCAGGGACTGTACAGCAGGTCAAATGTGACCAAGCTTTACCTGAAGCGCTTTAAGTATCTTGATTATGAAAAGGTTCCTGAAGGCTTTGAAGGGCAGTTCGGTTCCATGGACAGCACCTTCCGGGAAATCCGGAAAAAGCCTGATTTCTGGAAAAATCTCATCCATCTCTACAGGCAGCACAACTACCAGCGAATCAGCATACAGAAATCAATTTTTGAGGACCTTGTCTCCGGAAGAGTGCCTGATGTTGCGGATATTGCAAGGGACTTCGAATTCCTCGCGGGAAAACCTCCTGATGCTCTCACTCTTTCCGAACACATTATGATTTTCAAGGAACTCTACCTGACAGGCAACATGGGGAGTGATATTGAGGTCTCCACGGAAAAAGGGCGTGAATACATAAAACTCATTCATGAGTATTACGATGAAAAGGTCTGTGAATACGTCACTCAGTATTACTCAAACATGTTAAGGGCTCTTTTCTATCCTTTCACAGTAACTTCCAGTCCCAACATGATCCTTTTTGATTTCAGGAAAGGTCCCGATTCCTGTGCCGAAACAAAACCCGATTTTGTCGATCCCGGTTCTCTGATTCCCTGAAACTCTGCTCTCAGGTTTTTGTTTCAGGACTTTGTTTAAAAAAAGTCTACTATTGACTTACTGATACGTTGACTTACTGATACGTTGACTTACTGATACGTTAAATTACTGATACGTTGACTTACTGATACGTTGACTTACTGATGCGTTGACTTACTGATGCGTTGACTTACTGATGCGTTGACTTACTGATGCGTTGACTTACTGATACGTTGACTTACTGATACGTTGACCTACAGATACATTGATATTGCAGAGTTTCATATCCCTTTTCCATGAGTGACGTGATTCTGCTCTGGGACACCCCTTTGCTTTTTGAAAAACTGTTTCTTGAATACGGCCTTGAATGCACCCGGACACATTCCGGCTCCCTGGGCACCCCCTATCTTCCCGCCTGTAAAATTCTGGTTGTGCCCACAGGTTTTGCAAACCGGCAGTATACCAAAATAGGGTCCGGGATCGAAAGCAGTGGAACTCGCCTTGAAAGGTTTGTGGAAAAGGGTGGGACCCTGCTGGTCTTCAGCCCTCTTGTTCCGGAATATGAATATGAATGGCTGCCCTTCACCCTGAAGTACGTAATGGAGGAAAACCCCTGTACTCCCCGGCCAGTGGGCGAGCACGATGCCCAGAAGCTTGTGGAAGGTGTCCACCCTCCCGTTGGATGCGACGGTTATTTCGCAGAAACCGATGCCTACGTGGTGCTGGAAGATGATAAGGGAAGAGCCATTATGGTTGCAAAGGAAATCGGAAAGGGACTGATAGTGGCAACCACCGTGCATGAACTGCCTGCAGAAGAGTTCTTCAAATGCAGGATCTGCGGGGCCTGTAAAGTTAAGGTCTGAACAAGTTCAGGTCAGGAAAGTTCAGATCTAAATTATTTGAACTCTGAAGGAAAAGTCCGGGTCTGGATGTTAAGGTCTGAAGGAAAAGTCCGGGTCTGGATGTTAAGGTCTGAAGAAAAGTTAAGGTCCGAAGAAAAGTTAAAGACTTAATTCTTTTTTATCGACCTTCCTCCTCCTCATTTTATCCTTTTAACGTTTTTGTCTTTGCTGTACTGGGCTTTCAGCTTTTTGATCTCTCTTGCTTCGTTTCTAAGCCTCAGGACAAACAAGCCGAAGCAGGGTTTTATATACTGAAATATTATGTCGTCTCCTGAAAACCCCACAGGGGCTACCTCTCCCATGAGAGGGAGGTCTTTTACCTTGTATCCGCCGGGTACAAGGTAAACTTCTTCAGAATTATCCTTTACGGTTTTTTCACACTCCTTGAGTGTGGCATTCTTCAGGAGAAGTTCAAAGTCCAGATCGCTTAAACATACCATTTTTGTACCTTTTATGATTTTTTTCTTTTAGATCAGCCAGAAAGATTTTGATGGCTGCCACTGCCTCAAATGACCTCTATTAAATCTACAAATTTAAATTAAGGGGGGATAATATATAGAGATAGCTCATTCTAAAAAGAGTAAAAAGATGGTTCCAAGTTTTGCTTCTTTGACTTTATTACGGAATTTTCTAACCCTTAGTGCTTCTCAGAACTTCCTTTTCACGATATTTAAACCTGGAATATTGAACCTTTTTTAGGAGCGATATCAACAAACATATAAATTGTTAACACATGAGAATTATTATAATCAGAACTTAGAAGAATCGAAACACGAATCTACGGGAACATGGTTGAATTAAAACATTATTCCGTTTCAAGGATTTCCACCTAAATCTTAATTGCAAAGGTTAAATTCAGGCTTATGTATATTCCATTCTTACAGATAGCATTCTTACAGATAGCATTCTTAATGATAAAAATACATCAGAGATGAAATTTATGACCGGCGTAAAAGTGCTCCTCATGATGGGATGCCCTGAGGTCCCAATTCAAACCAGCATTGCTCTGTATCTTTCCCATAAGCTGACTAACTCAGGATTCGATGTAACCGTTGCCGGGACAGGTGCAGCAACTAAGCTTTTGAGAGTCTCTGATTCCGACAGCTATTATGTAAAAAATCTGGTGAATCTCGATAAAACCCTGAAGGACGTTATTGAGAAAAGAGCGGATTTCGACATCTGCTTTGCCTTTATGCATAATGATGCCGGAATGACCTATGCCGCTACAATGAGTGCCCTTTCCGAGGCTAAACTGTACTCCATAGTCTTTGGAAGGAACGCCGAGGCTCTGGCCGAAACCATCGAATTCGATTGTGATAGGATCATCGAAAAGGCCGCTCACAATCCCGTTCAGCTCAAGAAAAAGCTGGATAAGGTGCTGGAGGAGATATCCAAATGAGCTGTATTGAGCAAATGAAGTACGAGATCCTCCTGGATAGGACGACCTATAAGGATGCCAGAGAGTACATTAAGGAAAACTCGGACGAGGTTTACTATGTTTCTCCCGGCTACAAGATATTCAGGGACTACCACATAATAGGAGTTCCGCCCATTGCTCTGGGGGTTAAAGGAAGTGCTCTGATCTTCACCTATACAAAGCCCTGCTATGGAACGTTTGTCCTGACCGTAGACAACGAGGATAGCATAAAGGAGATCGATCGGCTCAGGGAAATGGAGAAGGAAAAGGTGACTCCCTCATTGAAGAAAAGCAAGCCTCCTGCAAGCTCCAAAAAACCACCAGGCAGCTTCCTGGATATGTGGAAAAAGTGAATTCTAAAAGCAGGTGAATTCTAAAAAGATTTCAACCTAGGGGAAAAGAGTTTTACCCTCACCTTCCTCTAAGTTGACTTTCAAAACCGAGTTTTACTCTGATTAATTTTGCAGTAATAGTTTTGCACTAATTAGTTTTACACTAATTAGTTTTACACTCGCTTATTCTATTACCAGGTCTCTGACCCTGATTCCGCTTTCCACTATTTTCCCTACTATTTTCCCACCGGTTATTTCGGCAGCCCTTGCTGCGTCTTTTTCCGGGAGGATTAGCAGGAAGCCCATGCCCATGTTGAAGGTCTGGTACATCTCCAGGTCTTCGACTCCGCCTTCTTTCTGGAGGAACTTGAAGATTTCCTGGGGTTCCAGGGGATCGTAAAAGTCGAAGCCGAGTTTTGTCACCCTTCTCAGCTTCAAAAGTCCGCTGCCTGTGATGTGGGCAAGCCCGTGGACTTCGCATTCTTTGAGGGCGTCCAGGACTTCGATATAGATCCTGGTCGGTATCAGGAGGTCTTCTCCTATGGTCTTTGAAGCATCGTAGGGGCAGGGGTCCTGATAGGAGTATTTCGATTCTTCGATGATCTTCCTGACAAGTGTGTAGCCGTTGCTGTGCACCCCGCTGCTCGGGATCCCCACAATAACGTCTCCGACCTGCACTTTTTCCCCGGTTATGTCCTCGCCTTTCTTAACCATCCCGAGGCAGGTGCCTGCAAGGTCGAAACCTTTGATGATGTCGGGAAGGGTGGCGGTTTCCCCTCCGACGATGGACATCCTGGAGATCTCGGCTCCTTTCAAAAGCCCTTCCCCTATCTGCTCGGCAAAGGCCTCGTCGTGCTTTTCGAGAGCCAGGTAGTCCACAAAAGCCACGGGTTCGGCCCCTATGGCAAGGAGGTCGTTTACGTTCATGGCAATGCAGTCGATTCCCACGGTGTTCCAGCGCTGCATCTCGTTTGCGATGAGAACTTTCGAGCCTACCCCGTCCGTTGCCAGGGCAAGGGCATATTCCCCGAAGTCCAGCAGGCCTGCATAGTGCCCGATACCCGTCAAGGGGGCGCCGATGCCTTCCCGTACATAGCTGAGTTTGCCTGTCAGGGCTTTAATGGTTTTTTCTTCTTTCCTGATGTCAACGCCTGATTCTGCGTATGTAAGGTGTTTTTCGCTCACTCTCTGACCTCTTGCCGTGCCGTTCAAATTTGATATTAGATCCCGTTTCCGTTGTAAAGTTCGAATTCCTGATGCAGGGTCCTGACCGCGGGGATCGCGTCTTTTTCCCGGACCACGAAGGAAATGTTGTACTGGGAAGAGCCCTGGCTGATCATGATGATGTTGATCATGGAATTCCCCAGAGCCCCAAAGACTCGCTTTGCCACTCCCGGGGTCCCGGCCATGCCCGCGCCTACCACGGCAACCACGCAGACTTCTTTGTCCGAAATGATTTCCCGGATGATTTTTCGGTTAAACTCCCTGTGGAGGGCTTTTACGGCCTTTTCCACATGGGCTTCGCTGACCACGAAGGAGAGGTTGGACTCGGAAGAGCCCTGGCTGATCATGACGATGTTCACGCCTGCGCTTGCAAGGGTGGTAAAGAGCCTTGCAACGGTGCCTATGGTGCCTGCCATTTCGGCCCCTGAGATGTTGATAAGAGCTACGTTCTTGATCAGGCTTACCGCCTTTACCACGTGCCTGCACTGGAACTTGTCCGCGACCACAAGGGTGCCTTCGAACAGGGGGTCGAAAGTGTTCTTGACCCGGACAGGGATGTGCTCGCGCATCGCAGGTTCGATTGACCGCGGGTGGAGCACGTTTGCCCCGAAGTAGGAAAGTTCCATGGCTTCGGAGTAGGAAATCCTGGGGATGGTCTTGGCTTCGGGCACGATCCTTGGGTCGGTGGTCATGATTCCGTTTACTTCTTTCCAGAGCCAAATTTCATCAACTTTCAGGGAAGCGCCAAGGATGGATGCCGAGAAGTCCGAGCCGCTCCGGCCAAGGGTCGTAATGATCCCGTCCTCGTTTTCCCCGATAAAGCCTGTGACCACCTGGATCTGGGACTCAAGCCGGCAGCCCAGCCGCTTTTCCACCAATTCGTAGGTCTTTTCAAGAGGCCGGGCGTTTCCGTAATCTCCAGTGGTTATGATCCCGGCTTCGCCTCCCGTGTATTCCGTGGAGGAGACTCCAAGAGAGCGGATTGCTCCTGATATGATAGGGGCTGCCAGGCGTTCCCCGTAGGATGATATGTAGTCAATGGACCTTGGAGTAAGTTCTCCCAGGTAGCAGATCCCGATCAGAGCTTTTTCAAGTTCGTCAATGCGGATGTCAAGGATCTGGAGGACTTCTTCTGCGATTTTGGGGTTGTCAATAGCTTCCTTAACGGCTTCGTGGTGTTTGTTTGTCAGCTCTGTCTTAAACTCCTTCACAAGAGTTACTTTGCCCTTTGTGGAAGCAAAGTTCGCATTTTCCATGAGCATATCGGTCACTCCACCGAGTGCCGAAGTTACCACCACGATCTGGTTGCCTTCTTCATAGTACTTCATGAGGAGCTGGGCAACATGACGGATCTTCTTTCCGTCGCCGACGGAACTTCCTCCAAATTTCATCACAAGTCTCATGATCGAATCACATTTCAGGATTTAAATAAAAGTATTTTAATTTGAATCTTTTAATGATTTATTTTTAATAGGGTTATTCTAATTAGCATCATTCTCTGAAATTTATTCAATGCTGGAATTTATTCAATGCTTATCTGTCATGTTTGCAGTTTGCCTTTCTCTGATACGGTTTTTTTCTGAACGGGCATTTACATGCCAGCTCTTTTTGCAGATTAATATAATTTACGCTGCAAGCATTTCCTGTATAGGATATAGGTACTATATTATAACATTTGTGTAAAACAAAGTGTAGCAAAGTGCAGGATTGAAATCTCGGAAAATCTCCTGCAGGCAGGCTTTGCAGTGCCTTGTAGAAGGGGACGGTAGAAAGGGATATATCTTATCCCCAAGTGAAAGAGAGTAAAACAGTAAACACAGGTGAAGCAATGAAATACGCCGTACTTATAGGAGACGGAATGGCGGATTATCCTATTGAGGATCTGGGTGGAAAGACAATCCTCCAGGCAGCCAGTACTCCAGCTATGGATTCCATCGCAGCCCGCGGAAAAGCAGGGCTTGCAAGAACCGTACCGGAAGGCTTTCCCCCCGGCAGTGATGTGGCAAACATGTCCATTATCGGTTATGACCCCGCAGTCTACTATTCCGGTCGGGCTCCCCTGGAAGCTGCAAGCATGGGAGTGGCTCTTGCCGCGGACGATGTGGCTTTCAGGTGCAACCTCGTGACAATTGAAAACGGATTAGTAAAGGATTACAGTGCAGGACACATAAGCAGTGATGAAGCGAAAACCCTTGTCGAGACCCTTGATTCAGAATTAAGAACTGAGGAGCTTAAGTTCTACCCCGGAATTAGCTACAGGCACCTTCTGGTCGCAAGAGGGGACAAGGGTATCGAAATGGAATGCACCCCTCCTCACGATGTGACAGGGGAAAGGGCGGCGGAACATCTCCCGAAAGGAGAGGAAGAGGATTTCTTCAGGGACCTTATGGAGGCTTCCATGGAGATTCTGGAACTGCACCCGGTGAACCTGAAGAGAGCCGAGGAAGGCAAAAACCCGGCCAATTCCATCTGGGTCTGGGGCCAGGGGCATGCCCCGCAGTTCACATCCTTCAGGGAGCTTTACGGGAAGACCGGAGCCGTGATCTCGGCGGTGGACCTCCTGAAAGGGATAGGGATCTATGCAGGGCTGGACGTAATAGAAGTCCCGGGAGCCACCGGTTACCTGGACACAAACTATGAGGGAAAAGCCCGCGCCGCAATCGAAGCTTTTGAGTCCCGGGATCTCGTTTTTGTCCATGTAGAAGCTCCGGATGAGGCAGGGCACGAAGGAAGCCTTGAGAAGAAGTTAAAAGCTGTTGAGGATTTTGACAGCAGGATCGTCGCTCCCATCCTAGAGCATGCCAAAGCCTCTGAAGAGTCTTTTACCATCCTTGTAATGCCCGACCACCCGACTCCCATCTCCTTAAAGACCCATACTCCGGACCCTGTACCTTTTGCGGTCTACAGGACCGATAAGGAAGATCCGGATGAAGCAGGGGCTTTTGATGAGGAGTCTGTTAAAAATGGTTCCATGGGCATTGTGAAAGCTTCGGACCTTGTCGGGATGCTTATAAAGGCTGAATAATTGCCTCTGGCTGAATAATTGCCTTAGATCCTGTTTTTATTTTTTACGTTCCCGAATTTCGGGAACTTTTTTTCTTTAATAGCTTTTTCTTTTTTGCCATTTTTTTGCCATTTCTTCTCTTTTATCTTAGCATTCTAATTATATTTTCTCAGAAAACCTATATATTTGCTCTCAATGTATTCAAATATTGAACGTTATCACTTCATTTAAGGGGGTATTTTTATGGTTAGATGGCCTGTCAGAAGACCTTCCGGAGGTCCCGTACGCTGGGACCCGTTTGATGAGATCAAGAGGACACAGGATCGCCTGAACCAGCTGTTTGAAGAGTTCATGCCAGTTGAAGAGTGGGCCGGGGGTAAAGTATACGCTCCTGCTATTGACATCATGGAAGAAGCTAACAAACTCGTAGTTACCACTGACCTTCCGGGAGTCGATAAGAAAGATATTGAAATAAACGTAAAAGAAGACATGCTTGAGATAAGCGCAAAATGCGGCCGGGAAAAGGAAACCGAAGAAGAAGGTTACCTGCGCCGGGAGCGGGCTTACACGCGCTTTTACCGGGCGGTCCGCCTGCCAACCAACGTTACGGACGAAAACGCCACCGCAAAAATGGAAAACGGAGTCCTGACGATAATGATTCCGAAACTCCAGCTAGAAGAGCCCAAGAAAAAGATAGATGTCGAGTAATTTTCAAAAAGACCCGGTGACTTAGGGAAACCTCTTTTTGGTCCCTACTTTTTCATCAGGTCTTTAGTTTTCATTAATTTCTTTTTTGATTTTTTCAATCTATTCATGCATAACGAGGGAAAAGATATGTTATTTCTTCGGGGTTTTCTTCTTCTATTCCCTTATTATCAGGAGCCCCTTTGTCTTTCGAGGCTTTGGCTTTTACAAGTTCCGGATGCTGTTTCAGGAATTCTTCCGAATAATCGGTGGTCTGCCGCCTGGATGCGTGCTCGAAGATTTTATCTATTTCTTCTTTGCTGAACTGCCCGTGGTCGAGTAAAAGTTGCGTAACCTTTTCCCGGGTTGCCTGGGGTTCTTTTGTATAGCTCTGGGAGTAATAAAGCCTGGATATGATGATTTTCAGGGTTCTCGGTCTGCTCCTTTTGTTTTCTTTATGTTCGAAGGGGCTTTTGTCCTGAATTTTCTTTATTATTACGTCAAGGTCATACTGACTCATTTTTTCACCCTGAAAGTTTTGGACGGCAAACTAAATAAGAATGCTCAAATGTATCGGATTTTCAGCTGGCATTAGCTGGCATTAGCTGGCAATAGCTGGCAATAGCTGGCAATAGCTGAAATTTGTAATGTGAAACTAAGGGTAAACAAGGTGGCAATTAACCTTAGATGCAGTTATGGCCTTGAAGCCCTGACCTGAGGTATGGGCCTGTAAAGTTGGAGAAAAGTGCGGCATCAGGAAATAGTTCTCGTCATACTTTGCTCGGTCGGGGTAACTCTCATCATCGCCGCAAAAAGTAGTATATAGATGGTCTTATTTATGTTTAGTGCCTTTACTGATCAAAATTATTCTCAACTGTGGGAATGCTTTAATCCGCTTTAAATATCTCATCATATGTCTTTCATATGACTCTCATATATCCATTGCATACCTTTCCCATATCATTTCTATGTCTACTATTAACACTCTTACAACCCGAACAAAACTTTGAGGAACCTGCTTGAAATTCGAAGCCATAGCCGTAGAAAATATCCCCCTGATTCTGAGGGGGGATGACCTCCCCTCCATTATCTGTGAAAATATCGTTCTTGAGGACCGGGACATAGTTATCATCGCCTCCACAATAGTCGGAAAAGCCGAAGGGCTGACTTTCAGGCTTGAGGACATCACCCCCGGGGAACGGGCACTTGAGCTTGCATCCCGGAACGGGCAGGATCCGCGTTTTGTCCAGGCGGTCCTTTCCCGGAGCAGGGAAGTCCTTGTAGAGGCCCCTTTCATTCTTGCAACGACTCTTGCAGGGCACACCTGCGTAAATGCGGGGATTGACGACTCAAACGTCGAGGGTGAGCTGCTGCTGAACACTCCGGAAAATCCGGACATCAGTGCCGCAAAAATCGGAGAGAGGATTGAAACCCTTAGCAGGAAAAAGCTCAGCGTGATTGTCACGGACACTAACGGTCGGGCTTTCAAGGTCGGGCAGACAGGGGTTGCCATCGGGCTCTACAAAATAAAACCTGTCAAGCGCTGGATCGGGGAAAAAGACCTCTTTGGGAAAACCCTGGAGATTTCCGAGGAAGCGGTTGCTGATGAGCTTGCAGGGGCCGCAAACCTCCTGATGGGGGAAGGCAACGGTGGCGTTCCTGTGGTCGTTATCAGGGGTCTTGATTATTATTGTGAGAACTATCCGGGAATCCGGGAAATGTACCGTCCGGAAGAATTTGACGTTATCAAAAAAGGGTTACGCTGCCTTTTGAAAAAATAAGCTGAAAAAATAAGTTGAAAAGCCGGGCTTTTCTCCTTTTCAGTCCGATTTTTTTTCTCCTTCAAAGGAGATGTACTCGACTTCCACTCCCGCATCCCTGAAATAGTTCAGGGAATCGCTGTCCGGGTAAGGGGTTGCGTACACGACTTTTTTGATGTTTGAATTGATTATCATTTTTGCGCAGAGGATACAGGGTTGGTGGGTGCAGTAGAGGGTTGCCCCGGCAATGCTCACGCCGTGGAGTGCAGCCTGTATAATGGCATTTTGCTCCGCATGCACTGCCCGGCATTTCTCGTGCCGCGTGCCCGACGGGATGTTTTCCATTTCCCGGATGCAGCCTATATCCAGGCAGTGGTCCATGCCGCTTGGGGCACCATTGTATCCGGTTGAAAGGATGCGCTTGTCCCGGACGATCACCGCCCCCACGTTGTTCCTGAGGCAGGTGGCCCGTTTGCCTACCACGAAGGCGATTTCGAGGAAATATTCGTCAAGGGATGGTCTTTCTGTCATTATTTTTAATGAACAGTAACTCGTATATATAGTTGTGACGTTAGGACTTGTGCCATTTTTGAGATTAATTTTAAATGAAATGAATCTTTGCTTTAGAGAGGAAGAATTGATATAATCGATGAGAGTACAGAATTGAAACAGATTAAATTCATCAGCATTATTAAGATGTGTTGATCACTTATTTCCGGAACCGCAATCGGAATTTTTTTCCGGACGAGTCCGGGATTACCGGGTATGTTTAGTACTACAAACTCGGATTATAAATCTGGATTATAGATTTGAATTATAGATTTGAATTATAAATCTGGATTATAGATTTGAATTATAAATCTGGATTATAGATTTGAATTATAAATCTGGATTATAGATTTGAATTATAGATTTGAATTACAGATTTGAATTATAATGGATTCTCAATTCGGCTTATCAATTTGGATTATAAAAACAGATTCGGATAAGTTCAAGGAAATAATAGATGCATTCATCCGGAGTATTTAATTATGGCAACAGGTTTTACCGATTTTTTAGATTCCTTCGTGAAGGGTCACGATAATCGCCAGTTGCTGGCAATTCCTCTTGCAGTATTCGCGGTTTCTTTAGCGATACTGCTGGTTTCTTTCGCAAGCAGCGGGTCGCCTTTGCTCCTGGGCATGGAGTTCCAGGGAGGTACCCAGATTTCGATGGGAACAACCGATTCCCCTGCTGAGCTTGAAGAACTGTATTCCGATTATCCGATAATGGATGCCCGGCAGGCAGGTAACAGGGTTATCATGCAGTTCGGTGTCATGGATAATGAGGAACAGCGCCAGCTAGAAGACGATGTAATGGGCCGTTATTCCAATGTGGAAATCAAGCAGATAGGGCCGGTGTACGGAAAAGACCTGCAGGTCCAGGCTCTTCAGGCCCTTTTAATCTCCTTTATCGGGATGGCTATTGTGGTCTTCCTGATCTTCAGGAGCCCTGTCCCCTCTTTTGCAGTGGTACTTTCGGCTCTCTCGGACATAGTGATTGCCGCAGCTTTCATGCGGATTGCAGGGATCGAGCTTTCCCTGGGGACAGTTGCAGCCCTCCTTATGCTTATCGGTTATTCCGTGGACAGTGACATCCTGCTTACTAACAGGGTGCTGAAGCGCAGAGGTACGGTGGAAGAGAAGGTTTCCAGGGCCATGCAGACCGGGATTACCATGACCTCCACAACCCTTGCAGCCCTCGTAGTGATGTACGTTGTCTCCACTTTCCCCTACCTGGTTATCCCCTCATTCACGCAGATAACCCTGCTCTCGCAGATTTCCAGCGTCCTGATCATAGGGCTGGCTGCGGACCTGATGAACACCTGGCTCCTGAACACGGGAATTTTGCGCTGGTATGTCCTGAAACCCGAATTCAGAGGGAGGTTTAACAGATGAGCGACGCAAAAAGTCTCTTTAAAAACGTGAGAGTTATCATCTTTATTATTGCCCTGCTGGCTTCCATTATTGCAATCCACCCAGGATATACCTCGGGAGAAGGCACGACCTCAAACCTGAACTACGGGCTTGACCTGGAAGGCGGTTCCTGGCTCCAGATCAAACTACAGGGTGCTCTGGCTCAGGTGGACGCGGATTCCGGGATGATTGTAAGTGAAATGGTGGAACCGGTCATCGGAGCCCCCATCACAATAACGGAAAACAAGCTGGAAGGAAACGGCCTTTCAGAAGCTGAAAACTCCATTACGTTCACCACGGATGTCCCGGTCAGCAGCTCCGAACTCGAGCTCCTGGAAATCGGGCGGGTAAGTGTGGATCGGCTGAACCAGGAGACCACCCAGGTCACCATCTTTACCAGCAAGGAAAGCCTGATCCGGCTCTACCTGGCAAGCTCTCTGGATTCCGAAGTCATTACTTTTGACGAAGGGGAAGGGCTTGTCTATGAAATCAGGACTGCTGTTTCCGAAGAGGAACTCGAAGCCCTGATGGCAAAGGTAGGCGGTTCAATCCTCAAGAACGAAGACGGGACTTCCAGCTACAAGGAAGGGGTAAGTGTGCAGACCCGGGACCTGACCCGGGACATCCTGAACGACAAGCTCAACGCCCTCGGCCTGAAAGATATCCCTGTCCGGACGGTCGGGGAAGACTACATCCTCATTGACTTTGCAGGCATAGACCTGGCAACCGCAAAGGACATTGCCGAAAAGCCCGGAAAATTCGAGATCAGGATCAATACTACAGGAACTGAGACCCGGCACGTGCTTTACGGGGATTCCATAGTAAGCGTAGGGATACCCGGTTTCCACGACAACCAGTGGAATACACCCTTTACCCTGAACGAGGCCGGGGCGCTCGCCCTCCAGAAAGTCGCAATTGAAACCGGGGCAGTGGACAACCCGAGTGCTCACTACCTTACCATGTACCTGGACGAAAACGTGGTCTACAGCGCTCCCCTTAGCTATTCCGCCGCATCCCAGCTAAAAGAAGCTCCTATCTACTCCTGGCAAGCTTCCACCGGTGGCGATGAGGAAGCCAAGGCTCAGGCTCAGGCGCTCCAGATACACCTCAGGGCAGGGGCTCTCCCTGTGAACGTGGTGCTTGTGGGTTCCGGGCATGTGGATGCAGCTCTTGGTGAGCAGTTCAAGACCGAAGCCCTGATTGCAGGTCTCCTTTCCCTTTTAGCCGTGGCAGGAGTGGTCTTCCGCAGGTACAGGAGACCTGAGATTCTCATACCAATGGTAGGGACTTCCATCAGTGAAGTGATAATGATCCTCGGGGTGGCTGCAGCCATCGGCTGGCAGATGGACCTGGCAGCAATAGCAGGTATCATCGCAGCCATAGGGACAGGGATTGACCACCTGGTTATCATCACCGACGAGGTGCTTTATGAAGGCAAGCTTCCCCCAACAAAGGTCTTTGTCTCAAGGATCGGGAAAGCCTTCGGAATCATTTTCGGAGCTGCTGCAACCACTATTATTGCCATGTCCCCCCTGGTCGTGATGGGCTTTGGAGCCCTGAAGGGCTTTGCCATAACCACAATCATCGGTGTGTTCATCGGTGTGGTGATTGCAAGACCGGTCTACGGAGTGGTGATTAAGGAAATGCTCGAAGCAGGTGACGCCTCCGCCGCTCGTAAAGGGGAAATTTCCGCTGATGAGTGAACCGTGCTTTATGGAAAATAAATAAGGGCCGCAGAAAAGGTTGATTGCAGAAAAGTGAATAAAATGAATTGCAAGAAAGTGGGCAAAAGAATCGCAGAAAAGCGAATAGAATTGCGAAAAAACGGACAAAGCGAATCCCAGAACCACAAATAAACGGATCGAAGGAAAGCAAAATAACGAGGTGCTAAGATGCAGGATCTCTGGACGTTGAAATACAGGGCCGCTGCCCTGGAAGAACTGCTTGGAAACGAACATTCGGTGGATACCCTCTCCGAGCTGCTGCAGTCCGGGAATCTGCCCCACCTTGTTTTCCACGGTCCGGAAAATTCGGGAAAAACAACTGCGGCTCTTGCCCTTGCCCGGGAACTTTACGGGGAAACCTGGAAAAACAACTTTACCTATTTCAATGCCTCGGACTTTTTCGACCAGGGTAAACGTTACCTTGTCCGGGATAGGCGTTTTGTCCGGATTATCGGGACCGATGACCCGAAAAAGATCTACAAAAGCGTAATCGAGATTTTCAAGCAAATCATTAACGAATACGCAGGAATGGCTCCTCTTGATGCGGACTACAAGCTCATTTACATTGACAACGCTGAGTCCCTGAGTTCCGATGCCCAGCATGCCCTCAGGCGCATCATGGAGAAGTACACTTCCACCTGCCGCTTCGTTCTCTCCACAACACGGCCTTCAAAACTGATCCCCCCTCTTCGTTCCAGGGGCTTACAGCTCTTTTTCACCTATGTCTCTGATACCTCTCTGAAACCCTATCTTGAGAAGATCGCTGAGGCCGAAGGGCTCAACTGTTCGGAAGGGAGCCTGGATGCGTTCCTCTATTTTGCAAGAGGGAATGTTGCAAGGGCTGTCCAGACTCTTCAGCTTGCTTTTCTCAGGGCTGAGGGAGCCGAAATTACGGAGGAGATCGTCTACGAGGTTACTGTTAAAGGCAGGGATGAAACAATAGATGAACTGCTTGACGCCGCTCTTTCCGGGGACTTTGCCCGGGGGCGCAAGCTCATTGACGAAATGCTTATAGAAAAGGGGTTTTCCGGAATTGAGATCCTTGAGGGGCTCTCTGAAGCCCTGACAGATTCCGGGGGGCCGGATGAGAATATTGCCCGTCTGCTGGTGAAAATTGCAGAGGCTGATGCCTGTATGGTGGTTGCAGCAAACGAAAGGATCCAGCTGGAGTACCTCATTTCTCATTTCTCTTAATTTTTTTTATTTGTGGGGCATTTGTTTTTAATACTTTCGGTCTTTTATCAAGCTTCAGTGCTCTATTATATATACTATTTGGTTTTCAAAATGTCAAATACACAAAATATATATACTATGTTTCAACATTTTAAAATCCATGGCGAAATTTATTTATATAATTGTGTTTTAGTATAACATAAGGTACTTCTTGGGTATGGGGCTCCTCAGGATACTAGAGGTCCGAAAATACCTTCTGTAAAGGGATATCAGGGCCCGGGTTCTACGGATGTCCGTAGAAGGGTCCGAAAATATCTCTATTGAATGGTAAAGGGCCTGAATTCCCTTGAGCAGGTGCCCTTCCTTCGGGAGTCGCCTTTAAAATTCCACAAAAACTCCCTCAAAATTCCCTGAATCCCTCCTGGTTCAGGGAGATCTTGCTTATCTAATAATCGGGCTTTTGAAGCAGTTCTATTAAAACAGTCGGATCTGCCGGGAAATTACAAAAGCCAGAATTTCAAAACCAGAATTTCAAAAAAAACGTTGACTGCCTGAACCCTCTTTCAGGCAGTTCAACAGTCTATTCTTCAATTCATTACTATTTTTTAATTCATTACATCTATTCTTCAGTACTTGTAGTGCTTCACCGAGTGGTGGAGGATTACCACAAAGAATGCGATGATTACAAGCACGAAGCTGAAGAAGCCGACCGGGTCCCAGACGAAGCCTATGCCTGCTCCACCTTCGTCCCAGGAAACGAGCACTGCTCCCTGGAGCACCGTGGGAACCACGACGCAAGCGAAAGCCAGGACGAAGATGAATATGATATCAAAGGCCTCTGCAAGGGCACTTTTTTCTTTTTTGGTAATTTCTGCCATTTCTTTCAGCCTCCTCAATCATAGTAGGCGAACTCAAACATGTGCTTCTTGATGGAGTCACGTACCCGCAGGCAACCTATCGTTTCGACTACAACTATCAGCCCGAAGAAGATCACATAGAGATAGAAGAAGTCCGAAGCTATCTCCCATGTAGCCCCCAGGATCTTACTGATCACAAAGAGTTCCACACTTACAAGCAGTAAGAGCATTCCTGCAACCAGGATACTGTCTCCTGTCAGTTTGCTGTGGTACTTGCTTTCCATCTCCTGGTTAATCTTTGCTGAACTCAACTCCAATCACCTCCTGTCCTATCCTCGCATTTTCTGACCCTCTGGGTTCGGGCCAGCCCATTTCAGCCCAGTTGTTTTCTGCCTTTGAAGTCTTGTGCTTGTGGCTGAAGTAGAAGTACGCAATGCCGTAGAATACGAACCCGAAGATCAGGTTATACTTGTAGCCCCAGAAGAGGGTTGAAAGGATCGTAATGGCAATTGCGATTGCAAAGTAGGCGATGTAGGGCTGGAGGGGTCCTGCAAAGGGACGGACTTTGCTTGTTGTCTCCGGGAAGAGGGTCCTGAAGCGGATCAGGGCAAACGGGATCAGCACATAGCAGAGCAGCCCCGAGACGATGGAGAAGGTAATGACCTGGTCCAGGAAACCGCTGAAAGCAAAGCCGATTGCTACCGGCATTGTGAAGATCACAGCCCTGTAAGGGGTGTTATACTTCGGGTGCACCGCCGAGAACCAGGAAGATACGTAGTGGTCTCTGGAGAGTGCAAACCAGGAGCGTGACGAGTCACAAACACAACCGTTTGCACTTGCAAGGCAGGTAAGGAGTGTCCCGAGTCCCAGGAGGGCGATGAAGATTAATATGCCGCTGTTCTGTGCCGCTTCAAAGAGCGGATACACGGAAACCCCTAGCATGTTCGCGGGGATCAGCACTGAACAGAGGTATAGGGTCATAGCTGCTCCTATCAGGAGGGTGATCATCCCTGCCTGCTGCCCGAGCGGGACTGCCCTTGACGGGTGCTTACATTCTTCGGCACACATCGCTGCCCCTTCTATTCCCAGGTAGAACCACGGCCCGAATTGCAACGCTGCAAATAGGCCTATCATGCCGTTTGGCAAAGCCCCCTGGAAGAGATATTCAGGGTGAATGTCCACTGTTCCGAAGGCGGTTGCGAAGAAGAATACCACAATTGCAATAAAGGCTATCATGGTCAGGAAGAAGTTCAGGGTTAAAGCTGCAACCACACCCCGGTAGTTAATAAATGTCAATAGTGCAATAACTAGCAGCGTCACAGGGAAAACCTGTAACTGTGGAAATACCTCCGACGCAATAAAAGCGACCACAATAGCATCCGCAGCTTCAAGAGCGATGTATTCCATATACACCGCAAGCCCGACACTGGCGGCTGCTCCGGGTCCTATAAATAACCTTGCCCAATCGTAGGGTCCTCCTGCAAGTTTTGTGGCCGATCCGAGTTCACTGGCACAGAGAGAAATTATAACATACATGGTTCCTGCAACCAGCATGGCAAGCAGGGAACCCAGAACTCCTCCTTTTGCGACGGTGAAGTTCCAGCCCATGTACTCTCCGACCAGCACGATCCCGACTCCAAGAGCCCATACGTGGAATGGGCGCAGAGTCTTCACTAAGCTGGCAGATTCAGAGTTTTCAGACATTTTATCCCTCTCTCATTCAGCTTCTTTTTGAAATCTTGCTGGCGTCCAGCAAAACCCAGGCCATCAATGCAAAAGCAAGGAGATATATCATACCGTTTATGATAGTCCAGATGTCCATTTTCTCATATCCCCCGATATGTTTTTAAACAGTGTTTTTTTGCATTCCGTTGTCTATTCATTAAAAATATTCCAAACTAATCGTGTCTGACTTATTTAAGGGTTTCGCCCATGTTTTTAAAAAAAAATTAGCCGACGAGGCTATCTCGCCGGCCGGGTTTATTGCCTTGGGGATGTCAGTTTAGAATACGAGTCCGAGGTCTTCGAGCTGCTTCCTTGCTCCGTCGTAGACCTGCATGTATTCGTCCGTGGGTGTTACGGTCTTAACGTCGTAGCATTCCTGGAAGGTCTTGCCTGCAGGTGCGCTTGCATAGTTCTTCTCGTAGAGGCCGACGAGCTTGTCGAGGATTCCGTTGACTTCTGCGATGTCCATGCCTGCGGTTGCCCTTGCGACTTCTCCCATCATCCTGGCTTCCATACCTGTGGTCTTGTCGGTGACAACACCCTTTGCTGCTGCCACACCGGAGAGGATTTCCCTACCGGATGCTGTGTCAGTCATGGACTGGGCGGAAGCTTCGAGGAGGCACATCTCGGTACAGGGGCCAGCGCATGGGTAGTACTGGTTCCCGGAGAGGATGTCTGTAAACTCGGAGATGGTTGCACATGCCCACCCTGCGATTGTCAGGGTTTCCCTTGTGTTGGTTGAACCCCAGCGGATGTGGACAGGGCCGTCAAGGTGCCAGCTTGCGCTGCTCATGATGATGGCGTTGATGTGGGTTGCAACGTCCACGATGGTGGTCTCTTCAATGCCGCCGGCGTATCCGCCGAAGATTGGCATCTGTTCGTCCATGATGATGTCGCTGTTGCCTTTGTAGTGGGCGATAACAGAGATTGCGTCAAGGTCGATCTTCAGCTCGTTGAGCTGGGAGACTTCGTGGCTGTCGGAGGAGATCTGGCCGCCGTAGCAGTCAGAGGCAATGTTTCCCTGAGCAGAAAGGGAAGTCTCAGGGCCCTATATGCCCATGCCTGGTCTGCCGGAAAGTGCTGCTGCCTGCTTGATAAGCCTGGTTTCGGTCTTGGCTGCAAGGACTTCGTAGGGGCTGCCCGGAATTGGCGGCTTTCCGCGAACGGAGGTCATAACACCGTCCACAATGGTGTCGACTTCCTTTTCAAGGGCGTAGCTCATGTGGACCGGCATGAAGACGTCTTCGGAAATCGGGGACCCGGTAGGACCTCCCTGGATAATGGGCTTTACCTTGTCGCCGACGCTTCTTTTCCTGACGTTTACGGCGTCCCTGCCAGTCCCTAAGGTGAATTCCTTCTGGACATTGTTTATTGCATCCCAGATCTCGGCTTCGGTGTACTTGACGATCCTGTGGGTGTCGGTACAGTAGATACCGCACTCAAGGAGCATGTCGAAGCCGGCCTGGAAGAGCTTTCCCATCATGTCCTTGTCGGTAGGGATGATCTCTCCCTTGAAGTCAAGCCCGTACTTCTGCTTGAGCTCCATGGACTTCATGGGAATTGTCATGAGGTCCCAGTCGTCCTGGGTGCATTTCTCACCGACTTTTGCTCTGTCGTAGAAATCGTAGCAATCAAATGATTTTTTAAATGTCATGTCTGGTTCCCCCGTTTATTTCATAACTTCAAGAGCTACTTTTGCGGCTTCTGCAGCGTTCTCTGCGGTTGCGTCTGCTCCGATTTCTTCGATCCAGCCGTCAGAAACAGGGGCTCCTCCGAACATGCACTTTACACTGTCTCTCAGGTTTTCTTCCCTGAGCAGATCCATGAGGTCCTTCTGGCCGAGCATTGAGGTGGTCATAAGGGCGGAACCTACAAGAATGACTTTTTCTCCCTTGTGCTTTGCAACCTCTTCTACAACAGTCTCGTTGAGGACGTCGGTTCCGAGGTCGAGTATATCAAAACCATTTGCTCCGAGCATGGTTGAGACAAGGCGGTGTCCGATGTCGTGGATGTCCCCTTCTGCAACAAAAGTGATTGCAAGCCCGGTTTCTTCTCCTTCCTTCCTGGTCTTCTCAAGTTCGGGAGTAAGGATTTCCATTGCACCGTTCATTGCTTTTGCAGACATCATAATCTGGGGCAGGAAGATTTCGGCGGCTTCAAACTTGTCTCCGACGATCTTCATCCCTGCAGAAAGGCCCTTTGTGATAATGTCAAGTGCTGGGATTCCAGCAGAAAGAGCTTCCTGGGTTAACTGTACACATCCCGCGATATCCTGATTAACAATAGAGTCGCGAAGCTTGTCAAACATTTCTTCGTTTGCCATTTTTAATCCTCCATTTAAAACTCCGTTATCACGCAGTTTTTCTGGGGCAACGCAATGCTCACTGATACACATAAAAACGACTCACGCTCTGAGGAATGACTCACGCTCCGCTACCTTCCGTTACCTATACCTTCCGGTAACCAACCTGAGTAGGGTTCTCATAAGCTCCGCTACCTATACTTCCAGGTAGCCGATTTGAGTGGGGTTCTTATTTGCTCAGTTTTCCGTTCGCATGCATTTGGAATTTCTTCTCAGAAAATTCGTTCCCATTATTTTGCCATATCGGAATTTCCTCAGAATGGGTTTTCCTGAGTTTTGCCATTTTGAAATTCCTTTACATGAGATTCATTTTCTGAATGAGGGTCCTGTGCATTTTGTGAACAGATTTTACATTGGTTTTCTGGATACTCTTATCCTATATTTTCTACCTGTTTATGTCCTAAAAGGATAAACTAACAGGTTGCTTGATATATCCCAACTATATCGTTGCCCTGTAATCGCTCTCTAGCTCAAAAGCAATTACTTATGTTAAACATTAGTCTTCTACTATATAAACGGATACTATATTTGAAAATATTATAACACAAAATATTTTTTTAATCTTTTTTGTGCTAAATGTTCAGGTGAAAACCTTCCTATTTTTTGTCTGGACAAGCTCTGAAACTAACTAAACTGTAAGTTAAAACAAAAATTATTTATATTATATCTCTCAGGCTTCGTTTTTAGCCTTATCTGTATGCCTGCCTGAACACTAGTTAAACACTAACTAGAAGCATAATCCATTTAATGCGGTCCCAGGACTCGTCACAGAACAACCTCCGTATATTTCCGATTTGACATCTTGATTTTCAAGATCAATGTCGCCAATCAAAGTTATAAAAAATAATAAGTTGCATATGTTATTTCTTTGTGCGTACTTAATTGGCATTAAATGGATATGTATAAATAGGAGTTTATTTCCCCTTCCGGCGGGAGGGGGTATGTGGAAGTTGAAAACCGCAAGCTCCAGCAGAAGCTTTCGCAAAAGTAGCTGAGAATTCATTTTCTCAGAGAATCCATTTCTCAGAGAATCCATTTCTCAGAGAATCCATTTCTCAGAGGATCTGTTTTTCTTAGAAAAATTCGATTTTTTCAAATGCAACTTTTTCTCAAAACGGTCTTAAAATGCCTTTCCCTGCAAATTTAAAAAAAGGTGTCGGCTTCAGAGCCGACATTACATTTTTTCAGTTCAGTTTATTCAGTATTTGTAGTTGATGGTACACTCGACCATCTTCTGAAGGTTGGCGGTAGGGGTCATGCTGACAATCCCGCAGCCAGGGGCAAGCAGTCCGACTCCTGCGTCGAGAACCTTCTTGGATTCTTCGGCGACGGTTTCTGGAGTGCCGTTCCAGAGGGTTGCTACAGGGTCGAGGTTTCCGATAATGAGTGTGTTTTCAACGTTGCCCTTTGCGGTTGCGATGTCGACTCTCTGGTCCACGCTGATTCCTTCCACGCCGGTCTTTTCCATGATTGCAAGCCCGTTGGTGGTGTTGCCGCAGATGTGGAGGACGGAGGCTACATCGAGTTCCTTCATTGCATCCACGAGCCTCTTCTGGTAGGGGAGGGCGAATTTCTCGTAGAATTCTCCGCCGATGAGTTCGTAGCTTGCGGTGGGGTCAATGATGGCCAGGGTGTCTGCCCCGTTTTCGACCATTGCCTTTGCGTATGCTACGTTGAAGTCAGCGCAGAAGTCAAGGAGCTCGGCGACAATGGGTTCCCCTGTGAAAAGGTTCCCGAACCAGGCATCTCCGTTGATATGCTGGGCAAGGGAGAAAGGACCGATCATGGATCCGATGATCGGGAGTTCTTTCCCGTATTTTTCACTGAGGATCTTGACTGCTTCGAGGACCTTGGATACCCTGCCTTCGTCAAGGCTATAGTCCCTGATCTTGTCGAGGTCTTCCAGGTTCTTTACGCTGTGCTTGATGACCGAAGGCTGTTGCTTGTGGTCGCCAGCTTTGATGCCGCAACCGAAGAGCTCAGCTTCGGCGGTAATGTCAAAAGGTACTCTCACAGCTTCAAAACCGATTACTGTGTGCCCAGCTTCCGCAAGAGTTGCCATTTTCTCTGCGTCTTCATGGGCTTCAGGCCAGTGGGCTCCGCAAGCTTCCATCTGCTCAACAGTTGCCGTCTGTGTGAAGCAGGCGGAAGGCATTCTGTCAACTGGCTGCTTCCTTAATGCACGATATAACCTTTCTTTCGGTGTGTATTCTGTCATTTATTTTCCCTCTCTCTAGTATAAGAACAGCGACTAATATCAAAAAATCATAGTATAAATAAATATGTATTATTGTACATTGATTAAATGTTATATTATAAATATATGTCAATTTTAATTTCGATTGACCTTAAATTCTCTGAAAACAAGTACATTTGTTATATCAGTCTGGTAACTATGGAAAAATTAATGTATATAATGATTTGCTGGCTTAACTAATGACCGAGGCATGCAGGCATAAATATAAAATAAAATTGAATTGAAATAGTTAATTGAACAGTATCTAAAATTGGAAAACTCTAATGGAAAACTAATTGGAAAACTCTAATGGAAAACTCTAATGGAAAACTAATTGGAAAACTCTAATTAAAAAATCGAATTGGTAAGGTTTTGAATATTTGTTTGAAGCTTCAGGTCCAATTAGAAAAGTTCTCGGAACAAAAAGGCTTTTCATTAATGGAAAGGGAATTGCGATAAAGAGCTTAATAATTATCAAGGACTGAAAGCAAGGACTGAAAGCAAGGGCTGAAAGCAAAATCATGTCGGTATACTAACAGGTATACTAACAGGTATACTAATATATACTATCGGTTATATAAATGAAGGACCATATATGTTAAACCTTGCTGTTTCAGTATTCGAATTTGAATTCTTTCCCTTCTTATTTCCAATCCTTTAAGGGGTAATCCAGAGTGCCGGATGCCTCGAAATCATGCACACTTCGGGAAAACATTGAGGAGAATAAAAAAATGTACGGCATAGCACTTGATTTGGGTACGAGCGGTTTTCGAGCACAGCTTATTGAGCTTGAAACGAAAGAAACCATTAAAACGGTTATTACCATGGGGCACCCCCTGCCCGGTGGAAATGTCATGGATCACCTTGACTTTGCGATCTCAACCGGAGAGGATGTGGCCCATGCGGTGATACTGGAAACCATCAGGAGAATGTTCCTTAAATTCGATATTGACTTCTCCGAAGTAGAGCGGCTGGCTGTTTGTGGAAACCCTATCCAGCTTTCCCTTTTCCAGAACATAGAAATCAGGGACCTTGCATACGCCGGAGAAAACAAGCAGAAAAAGCTGGGCGTGGAAAATGTAAAAAGAGACGCCCGTGTGTTCCCTGCTTCCGAGCTCTTTAAAGACCTGGATATGCCGAACTGCGAAGTTATCGTCCCTCCTGCAATCAAGCATGAGATCGGGGCAGACGCCCTGGCAATGATGCTTGAAACTGACTTCCTGAACCAGACTAAACCTGCTCTTGTTACTGATTACGGGACAAATGCCGAGATGGCCCTGAAGATCGGGGAGCGGATAATCACGGCAAGTGCAGCTGCCGGTCCTGCAATTGAAGGACAGGGAATAAGCTGCGGGATGCTCGCAAGCCCCGGAGCGATCTGCGATGTAAAGCCCGAAGGGGAGTACTGGAGGATTATTGTCCTTGACAAGGAGATGGAAAAAAGGGACGCTTATCTCATTAATCCTCTCACCGGGGACATAAAGGAGTTCTACGGCTACGAAGCTGTGGGCATAACGGGCACCGGTGTGATCTCGGCTTTTGCCCTGGCGCTGAAAAGTGGGCTCATCGAAAAGTCTCCGTCCCTTCCAAACGGCAGACTGGCCCTTGGCCCTGATATCGAAATCACCGAAAAGGATGTGGAAGAAGCCGGAAAAGCAATTGGGGCAATCAGAGCAGCCCACCTTACCCTTATCGTGGACTCCGGCATCAAGTATGAAGACCTGGAATACGCTTACATGTCCGGAGCCTCCGGGGCTTATGCGGATGCTGAAGATGCCCGCCAGCTCGGGGCCGCCCCTGGCTTTGCAAAGAATATAGTTCAGTTTGGGAACACTTCCCTTGCCCTTGCCCGTGAACTGGTAATGGACAGGTCCAGGCTCGAAGACGTTATTAAGATTGCCAAAAGGATTACTGCCGACCACCTCATGATGGCAACCAGCGAAACCTTCAACAACTTCTATCTCTGCGAACTCTCCTACTGGACCCAGGGCATGCCCCTCGAAATGTACAACCAGATGCTCGAAATGTACGGCATCCCCATCCTCCCCGAAACCCTGGAACACGCCTCAATCGAACGCCGGGTCAGCAAAGACATCGAAGAAGTAGGAGCAGAAGGCCTTGCCATCCTCAAAGAAATCGGTATTGTCCTCGAAGTCCCCGTGAGCAAGTGCATCTACTGCCACAAATGCGAAAAAGAATGCCCCGAAAAAGCCATCGAAATCATCGAAGACGCCGAAGGCAACCGGACAGCCAGATACGACAGCCAGAAATGCCTGGGCACAAGCTGCCGGCGCTGCGTAAACATCTGCCCCGAAGGTGCTATCGAGATGTCCCACCTCCAGATCAAGGCGGCAAAATAAGTTAGTGGGAGCTTACTTCCACAATCTTTTCATTTTCTTATAGCCAGTCCTCTTGAGGGAGCGTAGCGACCGAAAAGGACCGCGCACTGCAGAGCCGCAACTCTGCTGGCACAAGCTGCCGGCGCTGCGTAAACATCTGCCCCGAAGGTGCCATCGAGATGTCCAACCTTCAGATCAAGGAAGCAAAATAAGTTTTTTCATGGATTGGCCTCCAATTTGAGGTCCTTCTTCTTACCTTTTGTTTTTCGTATGCGGATCCAAACTTTTTCCTAACCTTTTCAATCTTCTTTTGAGCGAAGCTCTGCATAGCTAATAGGATCGCACAATGTTTGCACTTGCAGTACAACTGAATGAAAAATAATCGATTTTTCCGGTGCCTGGCTACAGTTTGGCTTTTTTTTAAATATTTAGTCCTCTTGAACGAACGGAGTGAGCGAAAAGGACGCGTGCTGTTGCACTTACAGTGCAACTCCCAGAAAATCTCCGATTTTCTGTGATCCCGAAGCGCAACTCGGGAAGTGCAACTCGGGAAGTGCAACTCGGGATGCTCAACTCGGGAAGTGCAACCCGGGCTTACAGGACCGAATACAGCATTGATGCGGTCCCTATCCCCAGGGGTTCCATCAAAAGATCCACGTTGTATTTTTCCTGGAGTTCCCTGGAAAGGCCGCAGGGGATTCCGGGGGTTGAAACCAGGCATTTTTCTGCGAGCACGTTTTCGGGGATTGTGTCCGCACAGGGGGTCGCTTCAAAAATCATGGAGAACTTTTTGGGGGTTTTGAGGTCAAAGGGGGTGATCCCCAGTTTGAAGATAGCCTTTTTCATGAGGCTTTTTTCGGGGTCGTAGGCGTAAACATTGAAGCCCTTATTCACGAGGTGTCTGGCTCCGGGGAAACCGACTCTCCCGAGCCCGACTACCAGCACGTCCTTTGAATCGGCGTATCGGTACCTGGATACGATATCCGCATAGATGATGCCGGTGCAGGGCTGGTTGTTTGCTATTTTTCCGTTTGTGAGGTTGTGGGCCAGGTAAGTATGGTCGTCTGCCATAAGGATGATTTCCGCTCCGCTTTCCACGGCTTCATAGTAACCGCTCACGTCAGGCATTTCCGTCACAAAACTGTCAAACCTGAAGTAATCCGCAATTACTTTCAATGAGTCTGAGAAGTTGCCTATAACCCCATTTCCTGAAGTCACGGGAACAATGCCCACTGATTCATAGTGGGGGGATGTCCCGTAGAGGTCTTTGCAGACCTCTTTCACATTAAGCCTTGTTACCTTGCTGACGGCAGTATCGGCTCTTTCAAGCTGCTTTTTAATATTTTCCAGATCTTCCGGAGTTAAAAGTGCCATTTTTTCCCTCTCTTAAGTTTCAATTTAGATTTGGGTGCCATTTTAAAATCAAATTTTAATTATTTATGATAAATATTTCTATTTATGTTAACAGGGTCAATCTTATTATTTGTAGCAACTACTATTCATTTTGGGGGGTCTCAAACCCGGTTACAGGTTGCTGGATAGTTTTGTGAACATAGTATATTTCGCATGAAGTTATGATTTATTCTGTGCTCATAAACCGCCATTTCTGTTTTCTGAAACCTGAGAACCTCAACTTTTGACCGTAATCCTGCTTTTGTGGTAACTCTTCGGGTAACTCTCATAAACAGTACTGTCAACAAGCGGGGAATATGCAATTGCTCCGAAGTCTTCTTCAAGAATCGAAATTCCTCTTCTTCTCACGGACTCCGTTTCTTCCCTGTCGGGAGCCCGGGCAATCAGGGTAAACACGGGGTTTTCTCCCCTGCACGCAAAGATCTCAAGACCCGGTTCGCTGTAGTATTCGCCGTATTCACTGCCTTCGGACAGGAACTGTTCTCCGGCAGGGTGAAGGGTGCACTCTCCGTTTTCTTCTTTCTTCAGCAGAAGGTGTTCGAAACTGCAGTAGTCGTTCTTAGGAAGTTCCTCGAGCTTCTTAATCTGCTTCATCTCCTTGATCCCGCCTTCAAAGGCTCGTACCAGGAGTTCCACAAGGTTGATTCCCGAAGAATGGTAAACAACCGTCGGGGTCTGGCTCGGGAAACGGGCATCGATTTCAATGACCTTAAGCCCGCGGGGGCCGGCGATTGCTTCCACGTCCATGATTCCCTTCAAGGAAAGGTTGGCTGCAAGGGAAAGGGATATTTTCCTGAATTCGGGGTCAAAGGAAAGTGGGGTAACCCTGTGGCAGTCGTAGGTCCCGTCGATATGGACCAGGGTTTCCTTCACTACAGCAAAATGCTCCCCGTCCCCTATGACTTCCAGGGAAACAACGTCTCCTTCAACGTATTCTTCTACCAGCATCCCGGGGTCCAGGGTCTGCAGTTCCGCTTCATCATAGATGATCCTGGCTCCAAGGCTGCTGCTTTCACAGGGGGGTTTTACAAAATAGGGAGGTTCTGCCGGGCTGTCAAGAGGAGTGGGGACTTTGATGGCCGCAAAATATTCCTTGGATTTTTTCTTGTCCCTGCTGATCCCGTAGGCGGCAAAATCAAAAAGGAGAGGGCATGATAGCTTTTCTTTTACCGAGTCCAGGAAATTGATGCATTCGAGGTTTTCGTTCACGGGGATTACGGCATCAACAGTTTTTGAAATCTCTATTAGTTTCTCCGGTTCCCCGGAGATGTCAAAACAGTGGAATTCGTCAACAAAGTTCCGGATAAGGGCTTTCGGATTCCGGTCTACGAGGACCGTCTTCATGTTAGCTTTCTTTGCAAGATACGCAACTTCGAAGCCCTGGAGTTTCCCGCCTATCAGGCAGATAGTTTTCATCCTAGCACCCCAGGATCTTTTCGAAATCAGCCTGAGATGCGGGTTCCATCCCCATACTTTCAAGCCTTAAGATCACGCTTGTGATGCTCCGGTCCCGTTCTTCAAGTTCCCGATCGTAGTTGGCAACACCTTCGAGCCGGGAGTTCGGGGGAAGGATGGATGTTACAATGTTTGCTCCGGCGTTCAGCCGGTAGACCATGCCGTCAATTCCTTCAAGGTCCAGGGAAGCCGGGATCAAGCGGTCGGGGAACATGAGCCTCTCAACTGCTATGATCTTCAGCTCGGAAAGGTTTGAGCTATCCTGGAAATCGGCAAGTGGGGTCCCCTCCTGGGGAAGAAATGTCATGACCCTCACCATATCGGGGTTATTCGCTTCCATGCCCCTGAGGGACGTGATGGTCGATTCAATATCGTTTCCCACTCCTGTCAGGAGCCCGTCTTCTATGCAGTAGCCGTTTTCTTTTGCGAAAAGCCGGGAACCTACCCTGCCGTCAAAGGACTGGCCTACCCGGAGTTTTGCATAGAGTTCCTGATCATAGGTTTCCTGGTACAGGGCAAGGAAGTTGGCACCGTTCTTTTTCAGTTTGATGAGGGTGGAATTGTCCATCACTCCGGGAGACACCATTATCGGAAGGCCCAGTTCCTCTTTTACGGTGCGTACCATCTCCACGAAACGGTCAGGTTCGTCGTGGTAGTAAGGGTCTTCCCCCATGGTCAGGTCAACCATGTGGAAGCCAAGCCCTTTGAGCGCCTTGCAGGTATCTCTTACCTCTTCCGGGGTTAGGCGGTAGCGGTTGATTTCGTTTTTACAGTTGTAGTAGCAAAAAGTACACTGGTTTTTGCAGTATGTCGAAAAATATATGAAACAGTTCAGGAAGACCCTGTTCCCGAAGAAATGGTCCCTGACCTTTCGCGCTACGTAGTAAAGCTTCTCAAGTTCTTCTTCCGATCCGAGGGAGAGAAGAGCTCTCAGTTCGTCGTCTGATAAACGGTAGCCTTCAATTATTTTTTCCCCGAACCTGTCCAGTTCATTGTTCGCCATTTTCTGAAACAAAAATTTCACCCTCTCATTTTCAAATAAACTTTTAACCGGGAGTTTTGCCATTACAGATCTTTGCCATTACAGATCTTTGCCATTACAGATCTTTGCCATTACAGGTTTGTGGAAATCCCGTTGTAGTACGATTCTGATCTGGATGCTCTTTTGATGTTCTTGAAATCGTGCCTGACCTTCAGGAGGCGCTCGAGCCCGAATCCTGCTCCTATCCAGGGCTTGCTAATACCCCAGTCCCGGTCCATCGGGACAGGGCCGACAACTGCCGAGGAAAGCTCCAGGTCCCCGTGCATGACGTCGAGAGTATCCCCGTAGACCATGCAGGAATCCCCTATGATCTCGAAGTCTATTTCCATGAAGTCCAGGAATTCTGTGATCAGCGCCTCGAGGTTCTCCCGGGTGCAGCCTGCGCCCATCTGGCAGAAGTTCAGCATGGTGAACTCTTCCAGGTGTTCTTTTCCGTCGGACTCTTTCCGGTAGCAGGGCCCTATTTCGAAAATCTTGATCGGGTCTGGCAGGGCCCTGTCGAATTTGCGCAGGTAGTTGTAGAGGTTCGGGGCAAGCATGGGTCTCAGGCAGAGTTTTTTGTCTATCCTGAAGACCTGTTTGGAAAGTTCGGTGTCGTTGTCAATTCCCATACGTTCTATGTATTCCGCAGGAATAAGGATCGGAGACTTGATTTCAATGAAACCTCTGTCCACAAAGAATTTCGTGATATCGCGTTCGAGTTTCCCCAAGTAGTGTTCCCGCTCTTCGGCATACATGCGTTGAAGGTCTTTTCTCCTCCTGGAAACCAGCTCTGATTCCAGCTTCCTGAATGGCGTGCTCCCATCCAGGGAAATTTCATCTGCCGGGCTCAACAGGGCTTCGAGTCTCCCTCTCTGGCTCAGGGTGAGGGCCGGGGACGGAGCGGGGGCTGGTGAAGTCGTCTTTGTGGCTACAACTGAAGAAGGCGCTGAAGCGGACCGGTTCAATGAAGATGCAGCCGAAGACGTTGCGGATACGACCTTGCCTGGAGTGGGTGCAGCAGGTGCCGCGGATGCCATTGCAGATTCAGAAGGATTCGGAGCAGACGCAGCAGATGCCACGGATACCATTGCAGATTCAGAAGGATTCGGTGTAGATGCAGCAGACACAGCCGAAGCCGGTTCAGGTGCAGCAGGAGCTGTTGCCTGAGGGCCACCTGGGTTTTCAAGAATTTTGGGAGCCCTTGCAACGGATTTGGGTTTTGCTTTCCTGGCTCTCGGAGCAGAGACTACCCTGACCTTTACACTGCTTTTGTCCTCGGTGGTTTTTGTGAGGAAACGGTTAATATCTTCATCCGAGACCTTGCAGTGCTTGCAGGTTTTTCTGTATTTGTGGTGCCTGAGCGCCCGGGCTGTGCGGCTGCTGCGGGAGTTGTTCACGATAAGCTGGTCTCCGCACTCCATTTCTATATAGAGTTTCCTTCGGGAGACTTCATAGTGCTTGACTTTATGAAGCAGTCCGGTTCTGGACATCCAGACCCCGGCAGCAGATACGAGAGAATCGAGTGGTTTTTTCTCCATAGTGTTACCCCGTGATGAGTTTAAGATCAGGTGGATTTCCTAAAAGTAGCGTTCAAGAACCCCGGCTTACAAAACATAAGCACGGAATCAGCAAAGTATGCCAAAAGCAGCAAAATATGCTGGAAAATACCCGGAAAGACTCAGAAATTATTCCCGTATCCTGGAAAAAATTTCAGCGGAATGCCATGTAAGTGCCATTCCGGGATTCAAAAACGTGGCGGAAACCCCGGGAATCTAACCCGGCTGAACGGATTTAGAGTCCATTCGATCTACATGATCAGGTTTCCTCCTTGTAATAAAATAGACTGGCTAAAATATTTGTTTTTGTATAGTGGTAGCTTAATTGTTATAAATTAAATATTATCATTTTGTATATATGGTTATTGGTATAATCTGCAAAAAAGTCTAATGTTAATATATATTTTTCGAATTGTGATGAACAAAACGGAATTAAAAAAGTAAAAGAGCTGTAAGGACAAAAGTCCATTAAAATGCAGGAGCGAAGCAGAGGGTAAGCCGAAAAAGAAAGCAGGAATTTTTTCTTTTTACTTCTTTTCTTTTTAATTTTTTTTATTTTTTCCCTTTCTTTCTTATATATTTTTTCTTTCTCGGTTTTCTCTTCATTTTTCTCTGTTTTTCTCCTCTCTTTTGTTCAGGCCTCATTATAAAGCCCGAGGGTGATAAGTGTCAGGGAAGTAGCGTTTATATCATCTTCTTTGTTTCCCCAGGCCCCGTTTTCGTGGACATTTTCGAGGAGCCAGCGGATAGAATCTTCAATTTCGTTTTTGAAACCTGCAAGGACCAGGGCCTGGACTGCCAGGTTGCTGGTGGATATATGCTTCCAACCGCCGTCCGGTTCTCTCTTTGAAAGGACCCACTCCGCACGTTCCCGGATAAAAGCCCGGAACTCTGTGCTTTTTGCCAGGGTGTCTTGCTTTTGAAGGGCTGTGATGATCAGGGAGGTGGTGCCCACCTGTTCCCAGGAAGGGCCGTAGTTTTCGTACAGCCAGCGGCATCCTTCGCGGTCTTTTACCTCCATGTCCGCAAGGGCTGCCAGGACATAGGCAGTATCATAAACTTCTTCGTTCCAGGAACTCCCGCTTTTTTTGCTCAGGAGCCATTTTTCAGAGGCTGTGAAAACAATCCCTTCGGTCGCAAGAGCCGCACAGGCTCGGGAGGTTTCCCTGACCGAATCGTTCCATGAAGCCTCTTCCTTTTCATGGATGAGGCGGGTGATGTAGGGGTTCGGACGCTTCCAGACAGCACGGGCCGAAAGGGCTCGGGAAAGTTCCTTCAAGGAACTTATCTGCTGTTGGGAAAGCCATTTGAAGCTTTTTTTTACAATATCGAGTTCCAGGTCGCCTAACATTTAACTGTGCTTTTCAGGCTTCATATATTAAAACCTGACTGAGCCAGGACCTGACTTAACCAGGAACTTATTTAATCGAGATCTTACCGGGCCAAAATCTGGCTTAAACAATACCCTTTTGCGCCAAAACCTGGCTGTGGCAGAGTTAATACAAAGCTATATATTGGAGTTTTGCATTATTATGCATAATGGTGCGTCCAAGGAAAAGACGGATGGTGGATTTCGAACATGGTTTGAGGCATTTCAAACCGGAGGGGGACAGTCCCGAGCCCCCTGAAGAGGTCAGGTTAACCATCGACGAACTGGAAACCATGAGGCTCAGCTACCTGGAAAAACTGAGCCAGAGTGATGCCGCGGCTCTCATGCAGATTCATCAGTCCACTTTCCAAAGGACCCTTAAAAAAACACTTGAAAAAATTACCGATGCTTTTGTCAATGGCAAAGCGATCAGGATTGAAGGAGGAGATTACAGGATGCCAGGTAAAGACGGAACAGGTCCTGCAGGCCAGGGCCCGGTTGGTGGACAGGGTCGTGGACAGGGTAGAGGTCGAGGAGGTCGTTTTGGCGGCCCTGAAGGAAACTGTGTATGCCCTGCTTGCGGGCACGAAGCTCCCCATACTCCGGGAGTGCCCTGCAGCCAGATGAAATGTGAGAAGTGCGGAAGTCCTATGGTCAGGAAGTAATTGCGTAGGCGAAAATTGATTTTCAAACTTGATTATTAAAATTTTACAATAAACTTAAAACCATAAATTAAGGAGTTAAGAAACAATGCCAGGTGGAGACAGAACAGGCCCTATGGGCCAGGGATCAAAGACAGGAAGGGCTATGGGTTACTGCTCGGGCAGTGATGCCCCGGGTTATACGATAGGAGTTCCTGCAGGTTCAGGGCGGGGCGCTGGCCGCGGAGCCGAAGTCGGTATGGTCCGCGGTGCAGGCCGTGGAGGAGGTCGGGGTTTCAGGTGCAGACGAATCCCCGGTTTCGGAAGAGGTGGAGGGTTTGCTGCCAGGGGGGACTACCCCGGATATTACTATCCAGCACCTGCTCAGTCCAGGACCGAATCAGATGTCAATTTACTTGAGAACCGGATAAGCTCTCTGAAACAGGAACTTGAGACCCTCACGAAAAGTTTGAAGGGAATTCGGGCTCAAGGAATTGATGAAAAGGAATGAGTTCAGTAACAAGTTCAGTAACAAGTTCAGTAACAAGTTCAGTAACAAGTTCAGTAACAAGTTCAGTAATGAGTCTATAAATGAGTTCTGAATTCATTCATAACTTAGTTTTAAAAAATGAATTTCGGGCTGGAAAATGGAGAGATTTCCTGCTGGATTTTCCGCTAAATTCCCCGTTTTTTCAGGTCCTGATCTTTTTTGTGAAAGGAAGAGTTAAAAAATGAAGTCAAGAATCGTATACGGCCCACTTCTTTCCAGAAGGCTCGGCAGGTCTCTCGGAGTCGATGTGATTAAAAACACCGGTTCGAAAAAGAACTGCAACTATGACTGCATCTACTGCCAGCTCGGGCATGTGGAAAAGAAGCTTAGAGGGCCGGAAGCTGTGCAGGGAGGGGTGACTCCCGGGGAAGTTGTCGAAAGCCTGCAAAACTTCCATAAAAATGTTGAGGATCTGGACTACATCACTTTTTCCGGCACCTGTGAACCGAGCCTTAACCTAACGCTTGGGGAAATGATCCGGGAAATCAGGAAAGTAAGCGAAATTCCGGTCTGCGTTATTACGAATTCTTCCCTTGCCGGAAGGCCCGATGTCCGGGAAAACCTTGCCGAAGCCGATCTTGTGGTGGCAACCTTTGTCTCCGGAAACGAAGATACCTGGAAGAAAATTCACAGGCCCGACCCGGAGATAAAACTTGAGGAGGTCCTCGAAGGGCTCAGGAAACTTGCAAAAATGGAGTCCGGGCCAAAACTTGCCCTCGAAGTCATGCTGCTCGAACGTGCCGACGGCAGCCCCCTGAACAGTACTGAGGAGGAAGTCGAAGCCCTGATTGAAGCGATAAAGTACATTGCCCCCGATGAAATCGAAATCCTTACAGTCAGCCGCCCGCCTGCGGAAGCTTATGTTGTCCCTGTCCCGGAAGAGAAGCTCAGGGAGATTGCGGAAAGGTTTGTGTCAGAGTTCGGGAAGGAAAAAGTCAGGCTTGTCCTGAAAGGCCTGAAGAAAAAGCGTTCGAAGGTAAGCCACCAGAACCTGGAAGAAGAAGTCTATGCCCTGCTCCTGAGAAGGCCCTGTACTTTTGAGCAGGTGGAAAAAGCCCTTGATATTGATTCCGGGGGCCTGCACCTGATTATCGAAAAGCTTCTCAAGGCCGGAAAAATAGTTGAGGTCGGCTCTTCCGGTGAAGAGTATTACAAGGCAAGTTGAATTAGGCAAATTTATTTTTTTGAATCATGTTTTATTTTCCGGGGAAGGTCCTGTTTTTGCCCTTTGCCTTTTGCTCTTCCCCGATTTATTCAGACTTGAAAAAAGAAAAAAGTAATTAAGTGCCAGAAATGTGCTGGCTCTTCACGCATTCCCCTGAGTTGCTGGCTGGGGCGGAAGCCTCTGGGCAAGTTCGTTGTCGAGCATGTACAGGGAGTTAATGTTGTCTCCGACAAGCTTCAACTTGGCGATGATGTCGTTGTCGTTTTCTTCTTCTTCGATCTGCTCGTTCACGTACCACTGAAGGAAGGCGTTTGTGGCGTGGTCTTTTTCGGCAATAGCGAGGTCTACAAGTTCGTGAATTGAGCGGGTGATGAACTGTTCGTGCTCCAGGGTCTGAAGGAACATTTCCAGAGGGGTCCCGAATTCCATGGGAGGCTCCTGGATTTCCTTGAGCTTCACGTTTGCACCCTGCCTGTTCAGGTAGTCAAAGAACTTCATTGCGTGGATAGTCTCTTCTTCTACCTGGATCTTGAACCAGTGGGCAAAGCCTGGAAGCCCTTTTGCCGAGCTGTAAGCCGACATTGCAAGGTAGAGATAGGACGAGTACATTTCTTTGTTAATCTGTTCGTTAATTGCTTCTTCCATCTTTTCATTAAGCATTTTTTTACCCTCACTAACGATTGTTACGTTAAATGACTGCCCCTCTGGCAGGCTGAATCCTCCGCTTCACTCTCTTATGAGTTGAGTCTGCAGCTTTCCACCCAGGTATTTTTTCCTGCCAGTGATATTTGCCTGAACTTCGATAACTCCAATTATTTTGAGTCAGGCAGGGTGCTTTACACCCTTACTTTCTTATAACTTTCAATTTATAGAAGTTTTTTGTAAAATTGAATCTTTTCTAATTTTCCTTCAAAAGTCTGGGTGTCGGATAGATGCAGGATAAGTGCATGACAGATTCCGGGCAGATGCAGGATAAGAAGTTCCAGCCATTGAGGCTTGCAGAGGTCTGAAAAAATGTGTGTAAAAAAATATGTGTAAAAAAGAAGGGGTTAATGCCCCCTCTTTCCGAGATCGCTATCAATAACAAGCAGAGCTGCCCCGTCCTCTCCTGCAAGTTTCAGCTTTGCGATGATGGCGTTGTCGTTAGCTTCTTCTTCTACCTGTTCTTCCACAAACCACTGCAGGAAGATGCTTGTGGCATAGTCCTTTTCTGCTACTGCCAGTTCGAGGAGTTCCCGGATTAAGCGGGTGACGAACTGTTCATGGGCAAGGGTTTTTTCAAACATTTCCAGGAGCGTCCCGAACTCCGTGGGAGGTTTCTCAATTGCCTCCAGTTCCACACGGGCTCCCTGTTCAACGAGGTATTTGTAGATCTTGTCCGCATGTTCCATTTCTTCTCCGTACTGGACTTTGAACCAGTTTGCAAAGCCTGCAAGCCCTTTGTATGAACAGTACGCGGACATTGCCAGGTACAGGTATGCAGAATACATTTCTTTGTTAATCTGTTCGTTCAGTGCTTTTTGCATCTTTTCATTCAGCATTGGTTTTCCCCCTCACTTTACTCCGTTACTTCACTCCGTTACTTCACCCCGTAACTTTTTCCCTTATCCCGGTTTCTGGTTTTTCAGGAGCCCTTTCCCCGTACAACAAGTACCGGGACCTTTGAGATCCGGACAACTTTTTCGGACACGCTGCCTATCAGGAAGCGTTCGATCCCGCTTTTTCCGAGCGAACCCATAACTACCAGGTCGACCTCGTTCCTTTCCGCAAAATTGACGATTTCTTCTGCGGGATGCCCCTCAAGTAGCACGGCTTCCACCTCAATCCCTGCCTCTTTTGCCTTTTCTTCCACGTATGAGGTGGCTTCCTTTCCCAATTCCCTGAACTGGGTGTACATGGCTTCTTCCCACCTGGGATCTTTCGGAACTGAGGAATAACTTGAGATGTCGATAACGTATGCCGTATGGACTTTTGCCCCGCTCATCCTTGCGATCTCAATCCCGGTATCAGCTGCTTTTTTTGCTCCCACCGAACCGTCGGTCGCAATCAGGATTTTTTTGAAAATTTTTCTCTCCATTATCTGATCCCCCAATGAATTTTCCTCCCTTTTCTAAGCCTTTTATATGCCTTTTTTAATCCCTTTTCTGATTTAATCCCCTTATTTGAATATTGGCGCATCCATATTAATGATTTTCATCCAATAATTCCCGGTGCAGAGCAACAAACTTATTCTGCCAAAAGTAGCATATACTTCTTGTATCTATTTTGAAAGAGGAGGGTAGATTTTGGGTAAAAAGGGAATCAAATCACTCGGAACCCGGTCGTTCAAGATCCTTATTATTATGTCCATTCTCCTGGCTTTCACCTCCGGAAGCGGTTGCCTTCGGAGTTTTGAAGAAGAAAGTTACTACAATATCAGGGACATGGACATCTCTGCAGACCGTGTAGGGACTGCTTTTGTGGACCTAAACGTCACGACTTACGTTGAAAAATATCACGGGGATACGGAGAAAAATACTTCTCTCCTTCTCAAGGCTTACAGCAGGGAGAGCGGGCTCCTTGAGGTGCAGCAGGAAGTGGAACTCGGGGCATTTGAAAACGGGGAAACAAAAGCTGTAAGCCAGGCCCTTAGCCTCCCGAAAACCGGGGGATACGAGCTCCGTTCCGTCCTGTTTGAAGAAAAAACCCGAAAGGTAAGTGGGGAAATCAAAGTGTACAACCTGGACGCCCTGCCCGCCGACCTGGAGGACATTGGGCTTGAGATTTCCGAAATGGACTTTCAGGTAAGGAAGGTCGAAAACGGGAAAGTCCTGATTGAAAACGATATCTACCTGGCAAACGAGGGCAGGGAAACAAGCCAGGACTTCCGGATGCTTGTCAAGGTCCGGGAACTGGATGCCGGGCTTCTGGCCGATAAGGTCTGGACCCGGACAGGAAAAATCAGGCCCCAGACGACGGTCATAAGAAGTGTAAACCTGACAATGCCCGACCAGTACAACTACGCAGTAGAAGTCCTGATCTGGAACAACGATACCATTGTCAAGCGAGGGGAAGATTACATCCAGCTCAGCCCGGAAATCAAGATTAAGGACGAGACCCAAACGGCAGTCAGGAAGATCGAGACAAGCGACTTCGAAAGCAGTGAGGATAGAGAGCCGGTTCCCGAAGAGGAATACCCCATGGAAGAAGAACCCACTCCCGGTTTCGGGCTGTTCCTTTCCGCAGTTCTGATGTGCTTTACAGTGTTTTTGAGGTCCAGGAGGCGGTTTAGATGAATGAGGCAGAAGACATTAAAACAGGGTTGGAAGGGGTAAAAGAGGAAAAAACTTCGGACCTGGGAGATAACTTCAAAAAAGGAGTGTTTCTGATTGCCATGCTGCTCCTGCTTGTGGCAACTTTCAAGCTCTACTTTTCTATCGAACGAATAATTGATGTGTGGTTCGAGCACCAGTACGTCCCCATTTTCAGGGCAGTGTATAACTTTTTAGTCCTGGTAGTGAGCCTGTATATCATCAGGTTGTACATCCTGAGGCGCTGAGTGTATATTCTGAAACGCTGAGACTATCCTGATGTATATCCTGAAACGCTGAATACGTAAAAAGAATTGAAAACAAGGCTGAAAGGGACCTGAATTTCAGGCCTCTTCAAGCAGTTTTTTTACTGTTTCGAGCACCAGGATTGCGTCTTCCCTTTTTACGTCAACTTCTTCGTTTTTGCAAAACTCGAGCAGTGTGTCCCCCTTCTCTTCGGGAACCAGCCCTTTTTTAATTCCTTCTTTTACAAGTCCGAGATAGCTGCGGTCCGGATAGTAGGTATTGATTGCAAGTTCGAGGAGGGAATCATGCTCTTCTCCTGTGACCAGCCCTGCGGCAAGAGCTGCTTTCAGGGTTTCCCTCATATTGACCAGGGGTACGGAAATGGATTCGAAGGTATCCGGGTTTGTGCTTACAGCCACCTCGTCGTCGGATTCGATCACGCCGTCCCTGTACCAGCCGTAGATTTTCCCGACTCCTATCATCCCGTGGGCATCCAGTTCCGAAGCCCTGAGGGCTCCCATGCTCGAGCCGCCCACAACCTTAATCCCGGCGTCCATTGCGGCTATTATCTCCCGGTGCCCTACCGCTGCCCGGTCAAAGAAGATCCCGTCAATAATCCCAATGACTCCGTATCCCTTCTGGATAAACTTTTGAAGCTGGAACCTCTTCACAGGGGGCTGGTAGTTCCCCTTGAGGATTTTCTTTGCTTCTTCATGGGAGATGCTTGAGCCGGCAAAGATAACTGCTTTTGTTTTCATGTCCGTCCCTTGGCCTGGTTTTTTTCACAGTTTTATTTTTTTTCTACAGCTTACTTATTTACGCTTACTTGTCTACAGCTTACTTATTTACGCTTACTTGTCTACAGCTTACTTATTTACGCTTACTTGTCTACAGCTTACTTTCCGCGTATTATCTTCTTTTCCAGGGCCTTTCCCTTCTGTTCCTGGAAGAACCTCTCTTTTTCCCTGCTTTGAGCCTTTTGCCCTGGCGTTCGGGGTCGATTGTAAAGAGTTCAAAGCCCGGAACGATTACCCGGACAACCGGAATCGAGACTTCTTCTCTGGAAAGGTCCACGACAAGCACTCTCTCTACTTTCCCTCTGAGCTTTTCCAGCACCGTGTCGATGCCTTCGGCCGGGCTTGAGGTGGAGAGGTCAGGAACTTCTGAGAGGGAAACATGTTCTCCGTCTTCGAACCAGAACCCATTCAGGCGTTTCATCCTCTCGTACCCGATGTCCCGGATAAAACCTTCCCTTGAGGTATCTTCTCTTGCGCCCTGGATCTGGACGACCCTGGACTGGGCGGCTTCCGTGATGGCCCTGGAAACTGCTATTTCGGGTTTCAGGTGGGAGCCTGCGCCCATGACAAGGAGGGCCGGATCTTTGAGTTTCACGTCGTCTGCGGCAGCAATTACCGTGGGGATTCCGGTATCGCTTGGGACGAGCCAGACTTTGAGGTCAACTCCGTTGTCCTTGAATTTCCGGGCAAGTTCGTATACGTACCCGTCTTCTTCCGTTAACACGATTTCTTTCCCGAGGTTCCGGTTGAACTGGGCCGTGCTGATTGCGTCCCTTTCGATGACTTCGAGAAGCCCGTGGAGGATGGCTTCCTCAAGCACGTTTCCGGAGGCAAGCCCGTTGGTGTTGCTTTTGAAGATTTGCTGGCACATTCCAGGGGGGTTGTAGGGGTGGTAGACCGCGTTTACGTTTACGAGCACGTCTTCCCCGTTGAGCAGGTCGCATGCCCCTACCCATTCGAACATTGCATCCGGCTGGGGAGGCTGGGCCAGGAGGAGGGACTCTGGCTCAACTATGTTGTAGCTTTCGGCGGCTTCTTTGTATGATTCCACCATAACAGGGGAGGAAATATCACTTTTGATATTCGCGTTCAAACCTGCCCGCTCTGCCAGGCAGCGTTCGAAACTTTCCATGATGGCGGAGATCCTGGCTCGCTCTTCGGTCGAACCTTTTCCCGAATATATGGAAATCGCACCCGGGGCCGCACTGGGGCGGATTGAGGAAAAGACCGGGATTCCGAGCCTGTCCAGGTTTGTGATGTCGGCGATTCTCGTCACGCCTATGTTTTTTAACTGGGCTTTTGTTTTTTCCAGGGTTGTGGTTTCATCATACACGCGCTGGCTGCCTTCGATGTATGAGAGAGACCTGTCAATCGTTATCTCGGACATAGTTAGAAACCTTCTCATTTCCTGTTATATAGATTGTGATTTTTTACAGGGTTGAATGTTGCGGGTATTCGCCTTAGCTTAAATGCATTTTCCAGGCTTTATATCCCTTAAATTACATTCTTAATAAGCTTGAAAATAATGAAAACTTGAAAGTAACGATATATAGGGAAGGGTTCTATAAGTATGTTTAAGGGTTTATAAGGGGTTTTGTCTTGTGGATCTTAAGAAACTGCTTCTGGAAGAAAACGTAGGGGGCTTTGACCTGATGTTCAGGGCTCTCATGGGTGTGCTGGGTATCACTGCTCTCGCAATGAACCTTGTGAAAACTTCTCCCTGGAAATGGATAACTGCACTAATTGCTGCTGTAGGGCTTTTCACTTCGATTACACGGCACTGTTCTCCATACCACCTTCTGGGAATCAATACCGCAAAAAAATAATATCAGGTAACGGGACTCGAGTTGAGGAAATCTTGACCTGTTAAGGTCGGGGTTTATGGAGTTCGGCAAAAAACCCTGAAATGAGAGAAAGCAAATCTCTCCTTTCAGGATTTTTTCTTCCTTTATTTTCAAGTATTGTCGCGAAATACGTATTATCATTAAATTATAATATCTAATTTGAATTTTTATAAAATTGAATTTTAATCGGGACACGCCAGGGGGAGATGAAGGTGGAAAACGAGATAAAGAGTTTCGGTACTGGAGAGCATGCTGCAGATGAAACGCCGCAAGAAATTAAAAAAACAGGGCAGGAAACTCAAGGAATAACAGGGAAAGCTCATAAAACGGAGCATTACGAAATAAATGTATATAGTCCTGAAGCCGAGCATGTAGATAAGCAGGAAAGCATCCACAAAGGTGGTCATGAAAAACATCATGAAGGGCATCATGAAGGTGAACACGGGACTGAACACGGAACTGAACATGAAGCCCATGGGGGTGGAAAACACGCAAGCCATCATGCCCACATGCTTGAGGACTTTAAGAAAAGGTTCTTTGTATCCCTTACCCTGACTTTCCCGATCCTGGTCCTTTCGCCTGCGATCCAGGAATTTCTGGGCTTTGAGTTCCTTTTTCCGGGTTCCAATTTCCTGCTCTTTTTGCTCTCTTCAGCGGTCTATTTCTACGGCGGTTATCCCTTCCTTAAGGGTCTCAAGGACGAACTCCTTGAGAAAAACCCCGGTATGATGACCCTGATCGCGGTTGCAATCAGTGTGGCATACTTTTACAGTTCGGCGGTGGTCTTCGGGCTTCCAGGTAAGTTCTTTTTCTGGGAACTGGTGACCCTGATCGATGTCATGCTGCTCGGGCACTGGATGGAAATGCGTTCGGTTATGGGGGCTTCAAGAGCCCTTGAGGAACTGGTAAAGATCCTGCCCTCCACCGCCCACCTGAAAAAAAACGGGGAAACCGTGGACGTTGAGGTTGACCGGCTGAAAGTCGGGGACAAAGTCCTTGTTAAGCCCGGGGAAAAAATTCCCGTTGACGGGACGGTGACCGAAGGGGCCAGCAGCGTCAATGAGGCGATGCTCACCGGGGAATCGAAACCCGTTGAAAAAAAGCTAGGGGGCGAGGTCATAGGGGGTTCCATCAACGGGGAAGCTGCTTTCGTAGTTGAGGTCAAAAAAACCGGGAAGGACACCTACCTGAACCAGGTTGTGGAACTCGTCCGGGGAGCCCAGGAAAGCAAGTCAAAAACCCAGGACCTTGCAAACAGGGCAGCTCTCTACCTCACGATTATAGCCCTGAGTGTGGGGGGCATCACCCTTGCTACCTGGCTTTTTATCGGGCAGGAATTCGTTTTTGCCCTGGAAAGGTCGGTCACGGTGATGGTTATTACCTGTCCCCATGCCCTCGGGCTTGCCATCCCGCTGGTGGTTGCGGTCTCCACGTCCCTTGCCGCAAAGTCCGGGCTCCTGATCCGGGAAAGGCAGGCTTTTGAAAGGGCAAGAAACCTGGAAGCCGTGGTTTTTGACAAGACCGGGACCCTTACCGAAGGCAGGTTCGGGGTTACGGATGTGCTTTCCTTTGCGGAGAAAGGTGAAAGTAAAATCGAGAGTAATAGTGAAGTTGGGGGCAGTAGCAAAGTTGAGGGCAGCAGTGAAGTTGAAGGAAGTGATGAAATCCTGAGGCTGGCAGCTTCCCTGGAAGCAAGTTCTGAACACCCGATTGCACAGGGAATACTGGAAAGTGCCCGGGATAAAGAACTGGACATTCCGGCTGTTGAAGCTTTCAGGTCGATCCCGGGCAAGGGAGTTGAAGGAAAAGTTGAAGGGAGGCTGCTAAAGGTTGTTAGCCCCGGATATCTGGAAGAAGCCGGGATAGAGGTTCAGTTCAGGGGCGTGGAAGAAATCGAATCCCGGGGAAAAACCGTTGTATTCCTGATTGAAGAAGAAAAAGTGCTTGGATCCCTTGGGCTTGCCGATCTGGTCAGGAAGGAGTCAAGGGATGCGATTTCAAAATTGAAAGGGATGGGCATAAAGTGCATGATGCTTACCGGAGACAACCGTTTTGTTGCCGAGTGGGTTGCTGAAGAGCTGGATCTTGATGATTATTTTGCCGAAGTGCTGCCCCATGAAAAAGCCGAGAAAATAAAAGAGGTCCAGAAGCAGTACATCACGGGCATGGTTGGAGACGGGGTCAATGATGCGCCTGCTCTTGCCCAGGCGGATGTGGGGATTGCAATTGGGGCAGGAACGGACGTTGCTATTGAGACCGCCGATATTGTCCTGGTCAAAAACAATCCCAGGGACGTTGTGGATATCATAGCACTTTCCAGGCGGACCTACTCCAAAATGTTCCAGAACCTTATCTGGGCAACGGGATACAATGTCTTTGCAATCCCCCTGGCAGCAGGCGTTCTTTACGGGTACGGGATTTTGCTCAGCCCGGCGGTCGGGGCGATTCTCATGAGCCTGAGCACGGTGATCGTGTCTGTAAATGCGGCATCGCTGAAAATGGAGTGACGGCATGGGCATCCTGATGAGTGGAAGACTATGATGAGTTATCAACTGAGTTGTTAATTGAGAGTTGGGATAAAGGGGTGATAAGATAGCTGAATCAGAGAACAAATACGGACCAATTATAGTGGTCCTCCTTGTGCTGGTAGTTATAGGGATCGGGACTCTCCTCTACCTGTTAGGGACTTCCCGGGGTCCTTTCGGTTATGGGGATTATGTTTACGGGCAGCAGACATTTAGGCCCGGAGGAGGGGGAATGATGTATCCCGGGCAGGGGGGGATGTATCCAGGAGGAGTCTACCCCACGCACCTGAAAAGCGAGTTTGAGTCAAACGGGGAAATGATCTACTATACCGGCTACAATGAAAGCGGGGATTTGATAGAAATAGAATATGGCCCCCGCTGGCTCTATGTCCACGGTGGGAGCTGCGTCAGCTGCCATGGGACTGATGGGAAAGGAGGCTTTCCGGTTATGATGGGCTTTGCAATTCCTTCGGATATCCGGTATGCGACCCTAACATCGGAAGAACACGAGGAACCGGGAGAAGAAGCGCATCCGCCTTACACGGATGAGACCATAAAAAGAGCAATTATAGAGGGTATGGAACCTTCCGGTGAGCCGCTGGACCTGACAATGCCCAGGTGGAAGCTGTCCGACGCAGATGCAGATGATGTTGTGGAGTACCTGAAAACACTTTGAGGGGCAGCTTTCTTCCCTGCCCTCAATTTTCTTAAATTTTTAGTTTTTTAATTTATTTTGGAACTTACTTTTTCGTTTCTCATTTTTCCGCTTTATCTTCCAAGTTCCTGAATCCTCTTCGGCCGCCTCATTAGATAGTAAAGAAAAGCCCCTATGATGTAGGTGAAAACAATAACTATGACCCATATCAGCCGTGTATTGCCTTCATCGGTCTCTTTTTTGAGGCAGTCGGCCAGAGTCCAGACCCAGAGGGCGAAAGAGACCAGGTACATGAGCCCGAAGCTGAGGAATAGAAAGAAAAAACCGAGGGTGACGTTTTCGAACATTTTGCAGCGTCCTTTATTTGAATAATTGTCGTCCCTGATTACAATAATTTTTATTCTTTTATTTTTCTATTCTTTTATTTTTCTATTCTTTTATTCACATTTCGCTTTCGTTCCCGTGTGTCTGGGGATATACTTTCATTCCGCTTTTGTGCAGGATGAATCCGTTGGCATCTTCTATTCTGACATCCAGTTCATATTCAGAACCCTCAACTCTCGGAAATTCAAGCACAATGGGATCTGATGCCATGACTCTTTCGTAAAGTTTTTTATCTGCACTTTCCAGAGTGTTTCCATCCTGCTTGAATTCGTAGGTAAGGTAACAGTCAATGCTTGCATTCGGGTCTCTCGGGATATAGCTGAATACGAAGTGGTCTTCATGACTCTCAGATTCGCTTACGAATGCATCGAGAGTTTCGTTTCCCCACACAGTTACTTCCTGTTCGGCATACCCGTCGTCAAGGAACTCGTCCACAGCGATGAAATTAATACCTGCCAGGATTATTCCTGCGGCGATTATTATTAGAAAGAGAGATATGAGCACTTTTGTAAGGTTATCCATATCAAGCCTCAGTGTTTTCTTTTTTACTTTTTACTTTCGTTTTTCCTCTGGTGTTTCCTTTTTAGCGTTTCTATTTACAATTCTTTGTGTTAAAAACATAAAAGTTTGTCTAAAACTACGAACTATTTTGAACTTATTGCAGGTTCAAAGTTGTCTTCCGGGTTTAAGCTCCGAGGCTCTTTTCAAATCCCCTCAACCTGAAATTGAGCAAAAATACGAAATACATGATCAGGGCCGCAATCAAAAAGGAAGTTCCTTCGAGCATTTCGTATAAAAGCCCTCCCAGGATCAAGCCCGTGATACTGGCAAGGCCTCCGAAACTGCTTGCAAAACCCTGCACTGTTCCCTGGTACTGCCTTCCTGCAAGTTTTGAAATCATGGAGAGGAAAGAGGGCCACATGAGCCCGTCCCCCAGGGCAAAAAATCCGGCTGCCAGGTAGGTCAGGAAAAGGTTTCCGGGGATCAGCAGCAGAAAATTCGTGCCCAGCATCAGGCTTCCGAAGATTATGAGGGTGGCGTCGGAATATCTCTTCGAAGCCCTGGAAAGCACAGGGCCCTGCACAAACACCAGCAGGGCGCTGAGGACCGTAAAATAGACCCCCATCTCCGCAATGTCCCAGTCCAGGACTGCAATCGCGTGCAGGGGAAATGCTGTGTAGAAGAGGTTGAAGCCGAGAAAGATCAGGAAGTAAAGCCCCATCATGTAAGGGATGTGAGGAAGCCCGAGGACTTCCCTGAAACCCGGTTTTTTTACTTTCCGGGCGGTTCCGCATTCCTTTATCTGGTAGCCGAAGGCCTTTCTTACGCTTTTTGTCCTTTCACTCTTCGGTTCCCCCGGGCCGGCAAGGGAACATTCCCTGGATTCCGGGACGTAGAAGACTATCAGCAGGGTTCCGATTACTGAAATGATTACGGCTCCCAGCACCGGCATTATTTCCCCATACATTGTAACGCTCAAAAGCCCTGCGAGGGCAGGACCTACGATGAAGCCCAGATTACTGGAAATGGACATCTTCCCGAAGTTCCGGTTCCGGTCCTTCTCCTCGGTTACGTCTGCCAGGTAGGCATTTGCAACCGAGACGTTTCCCCCCGTAAGCCCGTCAAAAGCCCGGGCAAGAAAAAGCACTGCAAGGGGAAGGGTTAAGACAAAAGCCCCGAGAATTTCCGATTCCACTTCCAGAAGGGCGGTAAGCGGCAAGAAGAGGGCGGCGAGGAAGATGATCCAGGAAAGCAGGGTCCCGAGCTGGCTCAAAAGCAGGACTTTTTTCCGGCCGTAGATGTCGGACCACCTGCCAAGGATCGGAGCTCCTATCAGCTGGAAGGCAGGGTACATGGAGCTTACCAGCCCGTAGATAAAGGCGTTTCCCCCGAGCCTTTCCACGAGAAATACGAGGAATGGAAGGACGATGCTGAAGCCCAGCGTCCCTATGAAGTTGACTGTCAGGAGAGGAAGGAGGGATACTTTTTCTTTGGCAGGAGTTTCTGGATCGTTTTCAGATTCCTCTCCTCTATCTTCTTCCAAAATGGGCTCCAGAACCTTTTCCTGCGTGTCCTCAGAAATCTTCCCCTTTTTCCCGCTCATCAGCTAATATTTCTCGGTTTCCCCAGATAATAGTTTACCCGGAAGGCAATTTACTCCTCGGCCATCTGGATGTTCTTTTTGATTATTCGAATACTCTTCTTCAGTCATCTGGCTGTACTTTTTGGTTATCCAAATGCCTTTTTCAGTCATTGGAGTATACTTTTTAGTTATTCAAATATTCTTCTGGGAAAGGCCGGTCTCAGGCGACCGGTGAGATTGCCGGTACCTGAAAAGCAGGTCAAAAAAGGTTTCAAGGGTTAACTGAAGGATAGATTACAGATGTTTTGTCGGCATTTCAAAAAAGAAAAGTTTGCCTGCTATAAGGGGCAGGCGAGTTTGATTTGAACTTTGTTTTGGGCCTGGAGCCTGTTTTTAAATCCTGCAGACTATTTTCAGATCCTGCATACTTCGCTCTTCCTGAGCCAGTCGATGTCGGACTGGTAGAGAAGCCGCAGGTCTTTGAGTCCCAGTTTCAGCATGGCGACCCTGCTGACCCCGAGCCCCCAGGCAAGCACGGGTTCCTTGATCCCGAAGGGCTCCGTAACTTCTTTCCTGAAGACGCCGGCGCCTCCGAGTTCAACCCAGCCGAGGCCGTCCACGTAGACTTCGGGCTCGACACTGGGTTCGGTGTAGGGGAAATAGCCGGGGCGGAAGCGGACTTCTTCGAAGCCCATCCTGTGGTAGAATTCGGCAAGCAGGCCCAGGAGGTCGGCAAAGGACATGTCCTTGTCCATGACCACGCCTTCGAGCTGTTCGAACTCGGGGGTGTGAGTTGGGTCGATGGTCTCCCTGCGGTAGGCCCGGTCGATGCAGAAGGCTTTCACAGGGGGTTCGGGGTTATCTGCCAGGTACTTGATGGTTACTGCGGTCGTGTGGGTCCTGAGCACGTTCTTCTTAGGAAGCTCCCTATCCCATTTTCCCTTCCAGCCGCAGGAGTCGATATTTCCACCGCATTCGTGCATTTCCCCTACCTTATCGGCATATTCGGAAGGGAGAGGGGTCTTGCTTCCAAGGTGGAATGTGTCCTGCATGTCCCTGGCCGGGTGGTCCTGAGGCTGGAAGAGGGCATCGAAGTTCCAGAAGGAGCTCTGGATTACATCTCCCTTGATCTCGGTAAAGCCCATTTCCAGGAAGATCTGCCGCATCTGTTCAATCAGGCGGCGGTAGGGGTGGACCTTGGCCCCGTAGAGGGGTTTCGGTTTTATGTCAAGCCTGTAAGGTCTGAATTTCTTGCCTTTCCAGGCCCCGCTCTTGAGTAAGTCGGATGTGATCTGGGCGATTTCCTCTTCCAGGACAAGGCCCTCTGCAGCAAGGGCGCTTCCGGTATCCGTGATTGCAACGGTCCGGAACTTTTCTTCGTGCTTTGTGACAAGTTTCCTCTTGAGGAGGTCTTTTACTACTTTTGCATCGGCCGAGAGTTCCCCAAGGGTTTTTGCTTCGCCTCCGAAGGCTGCAAGGATGGCTTCGTCTTTTCCGGCAGGAGCTTCCCCTGAGGGAACCATCACGCCTTCTTCGATCTTTGCCCAGCCCTTCCTAACAAGCCAGCCTGTTGCAATTCCCACCATCTTCGGGGAAAAGCGGCTCTTTAACTCGTCAAGAGGGGTCGGGCCTTCGAGGGAGTCGACTATCTGGCGTTCCGGAAGCCCGGTTTCGACGTAAGTCTCTCCTTCTCCGGTAAGGGCATAGCGCTCGAGCACTTTTTCGGAAACGGATGCAAGTCCCTTTTCCTCGAGCAGGAAGGCCGCCTGCATTGCCGCATCTACCTGCAGCCCTGATTTTTCTTCCAGTTCCCCGGGAGCAGCGGACCCGAGTTCCTGGAGGGCAAGCAAGACCTTTTTCTCGTTGATTGTGAGATTGTCCTGGGCACTCATACTTTGATCACATCCTGGTATAATCCTGATAAATTTTGAGTCTAAATCCTTAGTGTAAATCCTGATAAATTTTGAGTCTAAATCCTTTGTATAATTTCCTGACTATAAGTCCTGATATGTACAATCCATCAGTTTTATTTTTTATACATTATCCTGTACTCGTCGAGTTGTTCGCGAGCAAGTTCCCGCTTTTCCTGGTGGTCTTTGAGGAAGTCGTGCATGAGTTCGGAAGCCAGCTGTTTGCAAGAGCCGCACATCCGCGTTCCTGAGACGCATTCTTCCCGGATTTCCAGCAGCTCTTTGTCGTCTTCGAGGAGGTGGAAGAGCATCAGTTCGAAGACCGAGCACTCGTCGGGTTTCCCGCCCAGTTTTTTCTGCTCTTCGAGGGTCACGCAGCCGCCGGTCTTTGCCCGCTTGACCTTTTTTGCCCCGTCTTTTGGGGCGTCCGTAAGCGCGATATGGCTGTCCGGGATGCTGCTCGACATCTTTCCGCCCTGCAGCCCGCTCATGAAACGGTGGTAGGTGGAAGCCGGGGGTAAAAAGGCATAGCCTCCGAATTCAAGGGCTACGTCCCGGACGATTTCCTCAAGCCCTGCACGGTCGGAAAATTCGAGCACGTCAACGTGCGCTTCATAGAGTTTGACCTTTCCAGGGATGCGTTTCTTTAGCTCTTTCAGGGTTTCTTTTGAAGCGGCTTTTCCCCGGACGCTCAGGTATGGCCTGCCGGTCTTACTGTCTTCCCGCTCCTCAATCCTGAACATGTTCATCTTGCCTGCCAGACCCCTGGTAAGCCTGAGGTGGGGGTCCTGGTCCGGGCCCACGGGTACGACCACGGGTTTAGGGCCTCCAAAATCTTCGAGCTCGGGCTGGAGGATGTCTGCCGCCTGGGTTGCCACGCTGAGCATGTGGGAGAGGTTTGTTTCCCCTGAAAAACCGTAGATTGCGCTCAGTTCCGAAAAATTGACCTTTGAGCCGAGTTCGAATGCCAGGTCCTTGACACTTTCGCACCCGGACTGGAAGTAGATAAGGCCGTCAGGCTTGAATCCGAGGGCGATCAGGCTCAGGATATATTCTTCGACCCCTATATCCCTGCACTTCTGCCAGGAAAAACCGCGCACGGAATACGCTTCCCTGTCCGCGATCCCGACAAAGGCATCTGCGCCCTGTTCCTGGTGCCAGACTATCTGGTCCATGACCATCTTGTGTCCCAGGTGGACCTTGCCCGAGGGCATAAAGCCGTCCATGACCGAAAATGGGGCACCTGTCCGCATGGCCTGTGCAATCTGTTCGTAGTCGCGGTGCCCGAAGATGACTTTTCTCCGCATATACATGTGCGGGGAAGGGATTTCCGGAAGCACGGTCTCGAAGGGGGAAATCCCGAATTCTTCGAATAACTTGGAATAGTCAGTAATGTCGTTTGAACTCCAGGGGTCAAGTTTCGTATCCATAAAGTCCCTCAGTAGATGCTGGTTTCCTGAATCAGTTGCCTCAGGGCAGCCAGCTTTTTCTTGCTGAATCTTAATTAGTTTATTTCTTCTGAATTTCAATTAGGATGTAAATTCATGTTTCAATTGAAACGCTCTTTAAAAATACCTGCTCATATGTAAATGTTTATCTCCGGATAACCTGGCACCGGAATACACATTGGAAACGAAGCTCCTGCCTCAAGGAAGGAAAATCCATATGAACCCGGTAAATTCTGATAAATTCGGATGAACCCGGTAAATTCTGATAAATTCGGATGAACCCGGTAAATTCTGATAAATTCGGATGAACCCGGTAAAGTCGGAGGGTATCGGAAGCACAAAGACTCTTTTAAAAAAAGGATAGTCGGGCAGTCCCCGAAAACGTTTAACGCCTGTAAACTTTTTCAAACTCATAAGGAAGTTTTGCTCCGGCAGGGATCCTGTCCACAAATTCCAGGAATTCCGGGTCGTGCATGGGGCTTAAGTTCTTTTGCCTCTGGAAATAAGGGTAGCTCCTGATCCTCTGCCAGATGTCTTTCAAAGGTTCTTCTTTGACGTTTCCGAACTTAAATGGAGGGTACGGACTCGGCTTTACATCTCCGTCTGCAGTGACATGCATCCAGCGCCTGCCTGCCATGGCACCCAGCATTTGCCCCTCAAAGTAGGTGTTTGCAAACATCCGGGGACCTTTCGGGCTGGCATTGATCCGCTCGTACATCTCAAGGATGGCTCTCCTGTTCTCGTCGGCGATAAGGGGTTTTTCTCCTGCATTTTCTCCGGCTTTCGGCATGGCTTCCCAGATTGAGAACTCCTGCACCCCGAGGTCCGATGCAAGGGCATAGAGGGCCGGAAGCTCCTGCATGTTTGAGGGAGAAGCGTGCGTTGTCATGGCGACCATGAGTTCGGTGTCAAGAGCCGTTTTGATGGCCGATACTGCCCTTTCGTACGCCCCACTGGCTTTCCTGGTAGCGTCGTGTTTTGCCGGGTCCGTGGAGTAGACCCCAACCATCAGGGCGTGGAGCCCGGCATCTTTTAGGCGGCGGGCGGTTTCTTTTGAAAAGTCTGTTCCCCAGGTGGAACTGTTCACGATTGCGCGTTTTTTGTCCACGTACTCGATAAGCTCGAAGACCTCTTCCCTGAGCAGGGGGTCGTTTTCCGTAAACGTGATGATGAACGTGCCAAGGTCAAGGGCTTCATCGATCACTCTTTTGAGGGTCCCGATATCCAGTTCGTCCGCATTAGTTCCCGGGGGATACCTTGCGCTGTTCTGGCGGGTCAGCTCGATGGAAACGGTTTCCGGGATGTATTTTCCGATAGCGATCTGCATCTCGGCATAGAGCAGCCTTTTGAATGCAGGGCCAGGAATCGGGGGCAGCCAGGCTGAGGCGATTACGTGGTCTTCCCTGACAAGAGCGGGCTTTTCCTCTCGCAGGCGAGAGTTGATCTTCTTGAGGATAGGGGAACATGCGGCTTTCAGGGTCCCGCTGGCAGTAAGTTCCAGGAAATCTCCTCTGAGAGGGTTCTTTGCATGTTGAAGGTTGACCCGGAGCCCGGGGACCGAGAGGATTTCAATGGATTTTCCATTGGCAGGAATTTCCACTCCACTAATTTCCTCTGTGTTGTTTTTCTCAGGAGTCATTTTTAATCACAAATCCTGATCTGGCAGGCCTGGTGTTTTTCTCCTACCGGATATTTTGTGTAGAATCTGAAATTTGTGTAGAATCTTAAATCAATCTCGTTAAAATCAATCTCGTTAAAATCAATCTCTTTTAAAAATAAAATTAAGGTGCTTAAGTCTAATCCCCGGATTTAAAAACCAGCCGGATTTCAAGAATCTAAAAAGAAGGTTTTGCGAGAACTTTCCGTAGTCCGGTTGCCCGGAAATCTCTTTCCCGGAAGTTCCCGTAAAGAAATGCTAAACCTCAAGCCCTCTCGGAGAAGGCGAGGTTTCCGCTGATTTTCTTGATCTTTACCTTGACCACATCGCCTTTTGAGGCACCGGGTACGAAAATTGTGTACCTGTCCACCTTTGCGATCCCGTCGCCTTTGGAACCCACTGCATCGATCCTGAATTCGTAGACTCCCCCTTCCTCGATTGCTTCCCTTACTTCGGTCTGGGTAATCTTTCTCTTTTTGACAGGCCTGTGGGCACCGCATGCGGAACACTTCAGGATGAGTACCCGGTCCACCCGGACGAGCTGGGTGTCAGGACGTCCGCATTCCGAGCACATGACGTACTCGTCCACGTAAGCCTGGATGTTATCCGCAAGCTGGGTCCTTGTGAACCTGCCCTGGAAGACTGCACGGGAGCCTTCGATCTTTCCTGCGGTTCCCAGTTCCCTTGTAAGGTATTTCATCAGGTGGTCAGGGTCCCGGTTCAGGATATCGGCAATGTTTCCAAAGTTGTCCAGAATCGTGGCTTTACCTTCGGAAAAGGTTCTAGGTTCGGGGATTACGAATCGAGCGTCGGTGGTCTCGATATCCGGTAACTTGGCAATCGCACGGTCCAGGAGCTCTTCGTAATCATACATGTTTATACTTCCTTATCTGTTTGCAGTTTTCAACTGCTCCTTCGGTCATTTGAAATTCCATTTTCGGGTGCTTTATAACCTGAAATTCGCTTACTGGATCAGCTCGGCGCCCTTGTCGACGACGATCCTGACAGGAGTCGGAAGTTTCTGGCCTGCGTGCCAGAGTGCGTCTTTTGCGGCCTCGAAGTTTTCCTTCTCCACAGCCACGGTGAAGATCTTCTGCATGGAACTTACCCTTGCTGCGGTCCCGACGTTCTTCCCGTAGGCCCCGCGCATTCCACTGGACACACGGTCAGCACCAGCGCCTGTTGCCTGCTTGTTTTCCCTGAGTACTTCGTGGGGGTAAACCCGGAGCTTCATGTAGTAACCCAGCCTTCCGACTGCTGAGACCAGGTGCCTGTTTGCAGTGATACGGGCTGCTTCAAGGGCAGTGTGCCTGATCTGGCATTTCTCTTCTGAGATCAGGGAAATCCTTACCGGGAAATCGGGGTTGGATTTGTTTCCCATGTCGTAGTGAATAACCTGACTTCCGGGGACACCGCCCATGTACTTTCTTCTGGTAAAGGAGCGCTGCTTTACGTTCCTGTACATACTTGCTGGCTTTCTTACCATTAGCTTAAATCTCCTGAAAGATGATGATTTTGATTGTAATTGATTCTAATTTTAATTGATTTTGATTGTAATTTTTTGCAACGGAATAGTTTGCAATTGCTACAATTAGGATTATTTGTATAATGCCTGCAAAGAACCGTCCGGCGTAGAGCGCGCACATATGGGATGCGCATACAGGCATGGAAAGATGTGCATATAGAGATACTTTCCTGTATTTACATTTATCTGTAACCGGTTCTCCGGCCGGTCATGTCAGGAAGTTTCCTTTTCGCCCTTTGTTTTCCCGGTCCCTGCAGGGGGTTCCGGGCCTGACATTTGCCCCTGAATTTTTATATATTCCGGGCTTAGGTGACTTACTCCCTAGTACTTAGGGGTTTATAAGTTTTATTGATGTTTCCGGATATTTCTCAAAAAATCCTGCAAGTAACCCGAAACAGCCCGAGAGCATCATGCTCCCGAAAGGTGCTGCAAAATGCAGTTTTTCCAAAATCTCCGGCCGGATTTCTTTTTCGGAAAGTTTTTCGAGCATTCCTCTTTTAGGCCCTGTGACCACGACCGAACGGACGCTGGCAAATCCCGTAGCCTCCTTTATGTACGCTCCGTGTCCCCCGTCCTCAAAGACCTCGTCAAACCCCAGGCTCCCATCGGCAAGCCTGATGATGTAGTCCTGTAATTTTTCAGGGTCCATGCGGGAACTGTGGTGCTCGAAAAGCGCAGTGATCCTGTTCTCACACACGAGGGCTCCGAGCGTGTGCCCGTTTCCGATGTTCACAACAATTGAGGGCTGCCTGGCTACAGGGTCCGTGAGTGCCCCGAAAATGGCAGCAGGCCCGGTGTCCATGAATACCGCCTTAATTTCCGGGGAGGTCCCTGTGTTTTTCAAGAGGGAGTCAGCCTGGGCTTTCATGCGGGTGAAGGCTGGTGGGATTTCCTCTGCCATGTACACGAAGCGCTCAAGTTCCCCTCCCTTTTCGATGAATTCCCTGAACAGTTCAAAGCGGTACACCCTGTTACTTTTATCAGGGGCGTTCCCGTGGTCCTGCACTGCCACTGCGAGTTTTTCCGGAACCGTAACCCCGAAGCCTGACAGGGCTTTCGAGACCGCTTCAGGATCAAAATCCCGCATGACGATTTCTACAGCACTCCCGGAGGCGGTGAGTTTTTTTGCCTCCTCTTCGGAAACTATCCGGACCCCGAAAGCTTTCACTTTCTCAAGGTTGTCGTGGATCGTCAGGGCAGCCCTCTCTGTTGCATATACCAGAAAACCTGCCTGCAGGTGAGCCTTTACAGCCCTTCCCGAAGGCCCTCCGCCCATGATGGTCCCGGTAAATACTATGTCCTTTCCGGTTTGCGTTGCTTCCATAACTTTTTCCGCAATGACCTGTGTCGGGGAGGGCATGACCATGAGCAGGCTGTTTTCCATCTCTTTTTCGGAATCGAAAAGCAGGATGTCCTGCGTTCCCGTTCCTATGTCCGCTGCAAGTATACGCATACCTGAGCAATGGGGCTGATAAATTATTAAAGTATAGGGCGCATAAGCGGGATAAACCGAAATAAAGAGAAGATTTGCCACTCCTGGAAAAAAGGAGTTTGACACAAAGGAATTTGATATGGAGGCCTGGATTCTAATGAAAGAATCAACACCCGAAATTCACAAAAAAGATACAGGAAAATCTTATTCTTTCGCAATAATCACGATTTCGACTTCAAGAGCTGAAAAATTCGGAGACGTTGGGTCCCCTGAAGAGGCTGAAGACCTCTCCGGAAAGGTCATGAGGGAAATCCTGACTTCCAGCGGTCATGCTGTGGCTTTCTACAGGCTGGTCCCGGATGAGGAAAACGCGATCTTAGAAGCCGTGACCTCCGCCCTGTCCAGTCCCGCGGAAATCATTATCACCAGCGGGGGCACGGGCCTGACTTCGGGAGACGTGACAATCGAATCCGTAGCACCCCTTTTCGAAAAAGATATCCCGGGTTTCGGGGAACTTTTCCGGTACAAAAGCCTCGAAGAGATCGGGACTGCAGTTATCCTTACCCGGGCAGCTGCAGGGGTTATCCGGGGAAAAGCGGTCTTCTGCCTCCCGGGTTCTCCCAATGCCGTGAAACTGGCCCTCTCCGAGATCATTGTTCCCGAAGCCGGGCATATCGTCAGGCATGTGGGAGAATAATTTTTCTGCCCTTTCTTTCTCCTTCTTTTCTCCCTTCTTTTCTTCTTCCTTTTTCCCTTCTTTTCTTCTTTCTTTCCCCTTCTTTTCTTCTTTCTTTCCCCTTCTTTTCTTTTTTTCGTTTCAACAGCTTACAAAAATATGGTCCGCTATTTCCCTGTCCACGGCGTACCGGGTCTGGTCTACCTCAAAGAGGAAAGAGGGCTTGCGCCGGAGCAGAGTCACGGGCATTCCTGGCAGGACTCCCATTGCCATCAGTTTTTGCAAAATTCCCGGATTTTTCGTTTCCAGGTGGGAGATTTTGCCTCTTATTTTAGGTTCCATTGAGGAGAGAGGGGTGTTTTCGGTATTTATCCGGACAGCTTCTTTAGGGGAAGCTTCTTTGGGGGAAAGAGGTACGCTTTTCATTTTCATTTGAACAGACTCCTTATGAATTTTATTACCTTTGTTTCTTTGACAAGTTCATACCCGCAGCTGGGGCAGCACTCCTTGTTGCAGCTGTGAAGTTTCCCGCAGCCGGTACATTTCGTTTCTCTGGCTTTTGAAAACTCGTAGCCGCAGAGAGGGCAGTTCAAAGGACAACCCCCAGGGCATCGAGCAGGGTGCTGACAATAAAGCCGACAAGGAAGGCCGAAGGGAAGATGAAGCCCGAGATTGCAAGAGCTGTTTTCAGCCCCCGCTCTTTTACGGTCATCATGAATTGGGCAATGCAGGGCATGAAAAGGGTCAGGGTGACTGCCGCCACCACAAGCTGCACACCTGTTAGTAATCCCGAATCATGCATCCCGTAGAGCCCGGCTGCCCCGAAATCCCGCCTGAAAAAGCCGAAAAGGAAGACCGTTGCTGCGTCAGCGGGCAGGCCGATCCATTGTGTGGGATATTCCATGGCTTTTAGGGCAAGTTCAAAGAGCCCGGTAAGCCTGCCGATCCAGATCAGGACGCTTGCCAGGACAAATAGGGGCAGGACTTCAAGGAAGTACCAGTGCATCCTGGAGTAGGTCTTAACGGCTATGTTAGATATCCTGGGTCTCCTGAGAGGGGGGAGCTCGAGGATGAAAGTGGGATTTCTTCCAGGCAGGACTTTTGCAGCCAGGTAACCTATGAAGAGAAACTCCAGAATGATCACGCCTGCCCAGATCAGCAGTCCGTTTGGGTTTCCGGAGAGGATTGAGAGGATGATCCCGAGCTGGGCCGAGCAGGGGATTGCCAGGGCAAGCAGGACGGTTGAAATTAGTTTCTCCCTTCTGGTTTCCAGGGTCCGCGTGACCATCGTGGCCATGGTGGAACAGCCAAAGCCCAGGACCATGGGGATCACCGCCCTTCCACTGAGTCCTATTTTCTTGAATGTGCCGTCCACGAGGAGGGCCAGCCGCGGGAGGTATCCCGTGTCTTCAATAATTGAAAACACAAGGAAAAAAGCCCCCACGATCGGAAGGATGAGGGCAATTGCATAGGTCACTGCCTGGGTAATGATTCCGTATTCCCCCACAAAGAGGTCCTGCAGCAGGGGGTAGGGCACAAGTGCGGTGAACTGGGCGCTTACCCAGGGGTTTATGTGGGCACCAAATGCCGTATTTTCCAGGAAGTCAACCACGGTTCCGGCCGCAAAGACCCCGACGAAACGGTAGAACCCGAAGTACAGGATCAGGAAAAGCACCGGGATGCCAAGGACCGGGTTGGTGAGTATGCTATCAATGTTCTCGGCAAGAGCGATTTTTTTTGCCCCGACTTTTGCTCTCCTTGCCGCAGATTCGGACTTTTCCTCCCCTTTATTCGATCTCCCAGCTTTATCTTCAAGGGCTCCATTACTTTCTTTTCCTTTTCCTTCTTCTCTTTCTCCTTCTCCACCTCCTTCCCCTTCTTCTTTCCCCGAACCCTCATCAAACATGACCTGTTCCACAATCTCGTTTATGTAGGTCTGGCGCTGGAGGGCGATCAGGTATGTTAGCGGGAAATCTGCCTGCTTTGAGGCTTCTTCTGCAAGGGCCTGAAATCCGAAACATCCTCTTTCTTCGAATCCCTTCTCTCCGCATCCATTTTCTTTTCCGTTCTCCTTTACTTTTTCGAAGGCTGTCCTGTCTCCCTGGAGCAGCAGCAGTCCCAGAGCCTTTCCGTATATCCCGGAATACCCTTCCCCTTCCAGTCTTTTTTCAATTTCCTCAAGGTATGGGTCAATGTTTTTTCCGTACTCTATTTTCGGCACGTTTTCGGAAGGTTTGAAATCCGCAATTTCGGTTTTAAGCTCCTCAATGCCTCTCCCTTCACTGGATACCGTACCGATCACGGGGACTCCGAGTATCCGGCTGAGTTTTGTCCTGTCAATTTCAATCCCCCTATCTTCTGCCTCATCCATCATGTTCAGGACCAGGATCAGGGGGAGCCCGGCTTCGAGAAGCTGCACTGTCAAGGGAAGCATGCGCCTTAGGTTTCGGGCGTCCACCACATGGAGGCATACATAGGGTTTTTCCCCTAAGAGCATCCGCTGCGAGACTCGCTCTTCTTCGCTTATGGGATGCAGGGAATACATTCCAGGGGTATCGATAATTTCATACTCCCCGTTTCCTATCCCCCCCTTCCCCCGGGTGATTTCCACGGATGTGCCAGGGTAGTTGGAGACCACGGCGTAACTTTCGGAAAGGGAGTTGAAGAGGCTACTTTTTCCCACGTTCGGGTTTCCGACCAGGACGATTTTCGGGAGTGCGTTTCCCGGTTCACATCCTGCGTTCCGGCAGCAGCAATCTTTTTTAGGACATATCAATGGTAGTTTCATGATTCTCCTTCATTATTTAGGTCAGCCTAACTTTTGTTTCTATCCGGATTTAGGGCAACCTAATATTTAAGATTGGCGCTGTTAATACTATCTATTAAAAACTTGAAAAAACAGTCTCAATTGCAGGGAACATGGCTTTCAGGATAGTTCCATTAATACGTCTAAAAAAAGAATCATCCGGCTACTCTACATCTCTCAGATTTTCTTACATGTTTTCTTACAGGGTTTTGACCTCGCTTGCAATTTCCATATAATATCTGAAGAGTTCCTCTCCCCATTTTATGGCACCGGGTTCAAAGCTTATTATGTACTGGCGGTCGAATCTTCCGCTTTCGTTGAACAGTCCCAGGATCATTATTTTGTCCGATACTGCAATTAATGCGGGGCTTTCGATCTCATTTTTGTCATATTTAAAAACTCTGGCGTGTCCCGTTTTCAGAAATTCTTCCACCTCTTTTTTGAAATCCTCTGCAAATCTTGAGTGCACGGATTCGTTCAGGACAACGGAGAGTTCAATCCCTTTTTCGGTGAGGTACTTGAAAAAAGAAGGAAGTTGGGGGTGGAAATAGGAAAGGAACATGTAGAGACTGTTTGAGTTTGAAACTTGCTTCACGAATTCGGGGTTCAGTTCAAAAGCATGACTCAGGTCGGGCTCGATCAGGGAGTAGTTCCCTATCTCATTAATTCTTCTCAAGAGATGAGCCGGGATTGGGGCGAGCTTTCTATCTGTCCAGAATTCTTCATTCTTTTCGAACACATTAAGAGTATTCAGGAGAGGCTGCATCTTTTCGACGATAATCTCACCCACATTTGTAAGGTGGTAAATCCCCTCTTCCTGAATTACCAGGTTCTGCTCCTTCAATTTCTTTATCTGGGGGAGCAGGGATGTCCTGGGTACATCCGGAAGCTCTTTCAGGATTTCATCAATATTTCTGGGTCCCTCTTTCAAGAGTAGCAGAAATACTTTTCTTTTCTCGGAAAATAAGATCAGATCAAGTAGACCGGGGTTCATTTCAGGTCGCCAGCAGGGTTTTCGAGCTTATTTTAAGTTTTTAGTGGATTTAAAATAGGTATTTGCATGCCGGGGTTCCTGCATGCACTATCTATTTTACAGATATTTAATGTATATCATAAAGATTTCGAAATCTTTTGAAACAAGTTTCTCTTGAGGTGGCCTGGGCAACGTTCTGGAAATGTATGTAAAGTGGTATATATATGATGTAGATACTATGTATATTGGCCAGTGTTAGGCAACATTAGGCAAGTCCCCTGAAAATGTATGTAAGCTGCCATATGTGCCGGGTACGACGTGCCAGGATGTCAGTCATCTGAAAAAATATCGGCTATTCAAGATTTTGAGTGGGTCGATGAGTGGGTCGATGAGTGGGACGATTTAAGCCCGTTTTTTGTCTCTTTTTGTTTTTTATTTTTTTTCATATCTTTTTATATGTTCTCAAGTTTGCCGGATATTTTTGCGTAATATGAAAAAAGGTCTTTTCCCCACTGCAGGGCTTCAGGTTTGGAATTTATTATATACTGGCGGTCAAACCTGCTGTTCCTGTCAAATAACCCGAGAAACATTACTTTGTCCGAAGCAGCTATTACTGCAGGTGTCTCAATTTCTTCGTCATTAAAAAGGAAGATACTTGTGTTTTCTTTTTCCAGTATTTGTGCGGTTTCGTCCTGGAAATCTTTTTCAAGTCTTTCAAGGACCGGTTTGTTTATGATAAGGGAAAGTTCAATGTCCTTTTTTGCAAGGTTCAGGAAAAATTCTGGAATCTGAGGATGGAAGAATGAAAAAAACATAACAGCTCGGTTTGAATTTGAGATATTCTCTACAAATTCCGGGATCAGTTCGAAGGCATGCCCCAGATCGGGTTCAATCAGTCGATAGTCTCCAATTTCTTCTATTCTATTTAATAAGGGAGAAGGGATGGTATCAAGTTTTCTTCTCATCCAGAATTCCGTATCTTTCTCGAATACTCTGATGGTATTCAGGAGAGGGTGGATCTTTTCAACGATTATTTTTCCCTGCAGGGAAAGGGAGTATTTGTTTTCTTCCTGTACTATCAGGTTCTGTTCTTTCAGTTTTTTTATCTGGGGGAGCAATGATGTCCGTCTGACCTCTATTTTTTCAAGAGCTTCGTCGACGCTTTTCGGGCCTTCTTTCAACAGGAGAAGAAATTCCGTTCTTTTGTCTGACAGGAAAATAAGATCAAGAAGCCAGGATTTCATACTTTCTCCTCCTCCAGAGTTTCTACACTGATTCAGGACAACCATACACAAACACTATAGACAAACACTATAGACAAACACTATAGGCGAACACTATAGACAAACACTATACACGAAGTCTACACTAATATATAATCTTGAATATGTTTGATAAATGTTTCTAATATGTTCTACTGTAAAACTGCTGTCCATTATCCGGAACCTGAATGAGTTCCTGTTCAAATGAGCAGGGGTTCAATAACCCATGGGTTTATCGGGAAAACGTTGATATAGAGGCTGAGATGAGAACAGAGAAAATCTCTGAGTTGAGGGCAGAATTAACTCAGAGTAACAGTAATTCTTTTCATCATTAATAACTGAGAGGAAGGGCAATGGAGAAAGACAAGCTATACAAACTGAAAGCTGAAGCCAGCAAACTTTCCCCGATTATCAATATCGGAAAGAACGGAGTAACCGACTCTGTAGTCGAGGAACTGAAGAAACACATAAAGGCTAACAGACTTGTGAAACTAAAAGTGCTCAAAAGTGCGGAATCCGAAAAAGACCTTAAAGACATAGCTGAAGAACTGGCGGAGCGCAGCCATTCCACGCTTATTGAGGTGCGCGGCAGGACTGTTGTGCTTTACAGGTAACTATCCCGAAAATGGGTTCGGGGCAGTGCAGGCGGTAGCAAGTTAATGGCCGTAAGTTAATGGCCGTAAACCCGAAAGTATGAAATCTGGCGATATGATGAGGTTTTGTAGACCCTGATGGTTTTGTAGACCCTGATGGTTTTGTAGACCCTGATGGTTTTGTAGGCCCTTATTCAGGGTTTTGTATTTTCCGGGTAGACCCTTCTTATGTTGCTTGTGCGGAGAGCCCCGTTCATACGCCTAAAAAATAATTTTCATCTTTAAAAAAAAGAATAAGGTTTTTGTGTAGAATTAACACTTATAGGTTAGGACCCTCAAATCCGGGTTGTCTTTGATGCAACATTATTATATAATTTATTCAATGTTGTGTAAGCGTTTGTGCTGCAAGAGCGGTTTAAATTGTATAAATTATCTGGCACATTAAACCCGGTTAAGTTCACAATATTTAAGATCGGTGCCCAAACTTTAAGTTGGGTGCAGCAACAATGCATACTGTGATTAATGTACACTGTGACTAACGTACACTGTAACACCATATATCGTGATAACATATAATTGTGATAACACAAGTTTGATTGACACACAATCGATTAATATAACCGGATAAAGCACATTAAAACGCGTCAAATCCTTTTAAACGGTTGGGCGGGGGTTTTTCTGCTTTCCTTTTATTTTCAGCTGTTCCGGGGCAGAGTGCACCCCCACGCATCCGGAGTGAGTATTATGCTTGAAGACGAGTATCAACTTGACTTTTTCAAAAATAATGGGTTCGTTCGGAAACAGTGTTCCAAATGTGGGGCATTCTTCTGGACGCGCGACCTTGACCGCGAGACATGCGGAGATGCGCCCTGCGATCCTTATTCCTTTATCGGAACCCCGGCTTTTTCCAGGGAATTCAATGTCGCAGAGATGCGCGAGTATTACCTCTCCTTCTTCGAATCCCAGGAGCACACCCGGGTTGAACGCTATCCGGTGGTTGCTCGCTGGAGGGACGATATCTATCTGACCATTGCATCCATTGCCGACTTCCAGCCCTTCGTCACTTCAGGGCAGGTCCCTCCCCCCGCAAATCCCCTCACGATTTCCCAGCCCTGTATCCGCTTAAACGACCTGGACTCGGTGGGCAGGAGCGGGCGCCACCTTACAACCTTTGAAATGATGGCGCACCATGCCTTCAACCGCACGGGTAATGAGATTTACTGGAAGGACAGGACTCTGGAACTCTGTGACGAGCTCCTGAGCTCTCTCAAGGTCGACCCCTTTGCCGTTACCTATAAGGAAGAGCCCTGGGCAGGCGGAGGAAATGCCGGGCCCTGTGTGGAAACAATCGTGCATGGGCTCGAGCTTGCAACTCTGGTGTTCATGAATTTGAAGGTCGATAAGAACGGGGACATCCCGATCAAGGGCGAGACCTACTCGAAGATGGACAACTACATCGTGGACACCGGATACGGGCTTGAGCGTTTTGTCTGGGCGTCCAAAGGTTCTCCGACCATCTATGATGCAATTTTCCCCGAAATCGTAACCGAACTCATGGGTCTTGCAGGAATCGAACACGAACTCAACGATCCGGAGTATGCAAACATCCTTGCCCAGAACGCAAGGCTTGCAGGCCTCATGGATGTGAGCGAAAAGTCAAACCTGATGGCACTCAGGAAACAGGTGGCTTCAAACATCGGGATGACCGTGGACAAGCTTGCGACCATCATGGAGCCCGTGGAGAAGGTCTACTCGATCGCAGACCACACCCGCTGCCTGACCTTCATGCTCGGGGACGGGGTCATCCCCTCGAACGTCAAGGGGGGATACCTTGCCCGCCTGGTCCTCAGAAGGACGCTGCGCATGATGAAAGACCTGGATGTCAGGACCCCGCTGTCCGAAATTGTGGACATGCACATCAAGAACATGCCCGAGTACCCCGAGTTCAGGGATAACTTCCCGGTCATCCAGGACATTCTGGAGTCGGAAGAAGAAAAGTTCAACAGCACCATGGAAAGGGGCCGCAGGATCATCCAGAAATCTGCAGGCCATTTCAAAAAGAGCGGAGAAAAGATTCCTCTGTCCCAGTTAACCGAGCTCTATGATTCCCATGGGATACCCCCTGAGATGGCAAAGGAAGTCGCATCCGATCTTGGGGTGGGAGTGGAGTTCCCGGACAACTTCTATTCAATTATCGGCGAGCTTCACAACAAGGCGGAAGAAAAGGAAGTGGAAGAAAATCCCTTTGCCGAGCGGCTCAAGCACCTCCCGATGACCAAGCGCCTCTTTTACGACGAGCCTACTCGTATGGAATTCGAGGCTGTTGTCCTGGATGTCTTTGACAACCATCTCGTGCTGGACAGCACTTTCTTCTATGCGGAAGGCGGAGGGCAGCCTTATGATACCGGAACTATCACAGCCGGGGATACCGTGTACAAAGTGGTTGACGTTCAGGTCTTTAACGGCGTCATTGTCCATACCGTGGAAAAGCCCGATGAAGGAATTGATATCGGCAAAGGCGACATGATAGTGGGTGAAGTGGACGAAGAGCGGAGGATGACTCTTGCAAGGCACCACACCGCAACCCACATCGTGAACGATGCTGCAAGGAAAGTCCTCGGGAACCACATCTGGCAGGCAGGGGCCCAGAAATTCGAAGACCATTCCAGGCTTGACCTTTCCCACTACAAGCACATCTCTCCCGACGAACTGAGGGAGATCGAACTCCTGGCCAACCGGACGGTCATGGAAAATAAGCGTGTGGTCACCGAGTGGATGGCCAGGACAGACGCCGAACAGGAATACGGCTTCGGGCTCTACCAGGGTGGTGTTCCCCCAGGAGAGAAGATCAGGGTCGTAAAAGTGGGGGACGACGTGGAAGCTTGCGCCGGGACCCACTGCCTCACTACGGGTGTTATCGGACCCATCAAGATCCTGAAAACCGAGCGCATCCAGGACGGGGTCGAGAGACTTGAATTTGCAGCAGGAACCGCAGCTGTCCGGGCTATGCAGAAGATGGAGTCCCTCCTGGTTGATTCCGCAAAGACCCTGAGCATCCCGCCAGACCATCTCCCTGCCAGTGTTGACCGCTTCTTCGGGGAATGGAAGTCCCTCCAGAAAGAAAACGAGCGGCTCAAGGAAGAACTTGCCCGTGCCCGGGTCTACCAGATGCTCGGAAGCGCAAACGAGGTTGCAGGGCTCAGGGTAGTTGCAAAAGCAATCCCAGGCGCCGATTCCAAGGAGCTCCAGAAAATCGCAACGGAGTTCCTGAAAAACGAGGATGTTGTTACCCTCCTTGTTAGCGACGCCTCGGGCGTGAAAATCGTTGCATCCGCCGGCAAGAAAGCTGTCGAATGCGGAGTCAGCGCAGGCACCCTGGTCCGTGAGATGTCAAAAGTTGTCGGTGGCGGCGGCGGCGGAAAGCCGGACCTTGCCATGGGCGGCGGGACTGACCCGACCAGGATCGAAGATGCCCTTGCCCGCGGGCTTGAACTAGTAAAAGAAGCCTGTACGGAAAAATAAGGGTAAAGTGAAGAAAAGGGTGGGCAAGTTTAGCCCACTAACTAAAAAACATCGGGAAACACCGGGTTTCTTTTTTGACCCGGTTTTTTCTCTCCATTTTTTAATTTTCAGTTTCTGGCTTATTCATTGCCTTCTAGAATTTTGAAAATTTTCAATCCTTAGCTTTTTTAGTCCTTAAAGAGCACTTCGCAGAGGATTGCAATGCCATCTTTTACAAAGAGGTGTATGGTCTTTTTCCCTTCAAGCCCTTTTTCGACCTCATTTCGGACTTCCCAGTAGTCTTCGGGCTTTACCCCTGCCCTCAGGACCACTGACCCGACATTCCGGTCTTTCAGGAACTTATTGATTTCCCGGGGTTCAAAGGGGCAGGTCTTCAGTACAAGGTAGTGGTTTTTTATCATGGACTGTTTGACGAAGGCATCTGCTGTCAGTAAAATCCTTTTTTTGTCTACCTTGAAGATATCAAAACTTCCTGAAAATGGCCCCGAGAGTTCGATCATGGAGTCCACAAGTTCGGGGAGCAGTCCGGCGGCTGTTACGGAAGGTTCCGGCTCGTAGGCGTAGAGCTTCATCCGGTCGCTTTCCCTCAGCTTCGAAAGTGGGCATTCTTTTGGCACGAGCCCTTCGCCTGCCGGCAGGGCTACTGCTAGCTTGTCGAACTGCTTTAACCCTCCGAAGTAGAGGGTCAGGCGGTTTAGCTGGCCGTCCAGGGAGATATATTCTTTTTCGCAGTCAAAGGGAATCCTTTCAGGCGGCATCTGGGGCGGAGCTTCGAAGGCAAAGTTTTTAGTCTTCTCCCCGTAAGCTTCAAGCACGTTCGGAATCCCCGGCTCGATGCTTGAGACTTTTCTCTCCTCTTCCTCAGGCGGGCGGAAGGGGTCCGAAAACACGATGTCGACTTTCGGGATCTGCGCTACGACTTCCGGATCCAGGGCGTCCCCGCAGATGAACTTCACATTGTCGAGCCCGTACATCTCGCAGTTTTGTTTTGCGTACTCGATTTTCTTCGGATCGATTTCCACCGCATACACAAACTCGCACTGCTGTGCAAAAAACACAGTCTGCCCTCCGATCCCGCAGCTGATGTCAGCCAGGGTCCTGCATTTCAGGCGCTGCGCCCTGTACCGAGCAATCGGTTCCGGGGTCGCGAAGCGCAGACTTTCCTTGTCCCCGTGCAGGGGCTTTTCAAACTGCTTTTTCCGTGCCACGTCAATCACGGGATACTAGGAGGTTTCTTGGATTTAAAGGCAACTGAAAACTGAGGAGAGGAGATATCTAAAATTTGATAAAAGGTTCTCCCTGCCTGTAAATAGATCTTGAGTTGTAGATCGTCAGGGGGGTCTTTTTTTGTTGCTCGGTTAACTATTGGCCGGAGCAACCGGAATGCCGTCTTAAACGGAGTTTTTTCCGAGCGGAGCGAGGCTAGAACGTGGCAAAAATGAAATTCAAAATCTTTTAGTTTGCGAAAAAAGGCAGATACGAAATACAACTACCAGTACACCGATTCCCAAATTAATCCTTACATTTTTCAGAACTTTTTCCCAGGTCGCCAGGATGTATTTTTCAGTCATCTGAATGTATCTTTTGGTCATCAGAATATATTTTTTGGTCATCAGAATGTGTCGTTCCGTTATGTGAATGAACTTTCTGGTTATTGCAATGTATTTTTCAGTCATCCGGGTGAACTTTTTGGTCATTGTAATGTACTTCCTGGAAAAGCCGGCGGTTTCGCAGTCTTGAGGGAGTAGGTGCCTGAAAAACAGATCAAAAAAGGTTCCAACGGGTGACTAAAAAAGGGAATCTTAAGTTATTACTGCTCAAGCCGCACTAAAGCGCGGAGACAAAGACGACGGAATAAGGCATTCAAGGTTGGGCCGTGTAAGAAATAGGAAGCTATCTGGTTTTTTCAGGCCCCGGATCCTAAAACCAGTTCAAACTATTTCCACTGCCTGCAGGGTCATAAGCTCTTTTCCTACAATCTCCCGCAATTTCGGGATAAGGGGCCTGAGCTTCTCCTCCTCGTCAACCGTTTCAATAACGAGTGGGATCTCGTTGCTCAATGCGAGCACTTTTAATGAGCGGATCTTCCCGTCCGTTCCATACCCTTCGATTCCCCGGAGCAGGGTCGCGCCCTTTATGCCGGAGTCACGCAAAAACTCAAGAACCGTTTCATGGACGGATTTACCGTGGTAGGTTGAGCTGTCTTTCAGGTAGATTCGGAGAATTGCGGATTTCATGCTTAAGCCTCAAGCTTTATCCGTTTTCAGGGGGGTCTAATCTATTTTTGTAATATACTTTGGGGTTTCCTGAATAAAACTTGATCGAAATTTTTCAAATATCTGTAGCCTGAATATTTTTTCTCTTCCTTTTTTATACCCTCTTTTATAAACATTAAATTGGGATGTAGCTCTGTTGCAATTGTATGGTTCTGCTGAAGATGGATGTGCAGGAAAACCGGGGATTGAGATGCAGGAAAGTAGTGGCGGAGATAAAGGTTGTGAGTGGGATCTGATCCTCGAAGAATTCAGGTCTCTCCGGGAAGAAGAACTGGGCAAAATGGACAAGCAATATAAGATTCTGGCTCTCGGAGTTAGCGGCACAGGTACTTTGCTAGGGCTTGCTTTCCAATACAGCCTGTATCCCCTGTTCCTGGTCCTGCCTCTCATTATTCTTTCTTTCATGAGCCTCTACCACTGGGAACGGCTTTCCATACTTAATGCTGCGGAATATATCAGGGGGCTTGAAGGGCATTTCATCAAAGATTATCCCGAATCCGGTTGGGAGAGGTGGTTGAAAAAACACCCTAAAAAGTGTGCTGTATATGCTTTCACAGAACTGGTTTCGACTTTCTGTGTGTTTTGCATCTATCTTTTGTGTATATACGGGATTTTAGCTTCTGATTTCGGTACGGGCAGTTTTATCTTTATCGGCAGCCTGCGGTTCAGGTATCTGGCTTCTGCTTTTTACTTTTTGCTGGGGGCTCTGATTTTCTTAATATTTAACTATAAGAACTTGAAAGAGTGCCTGGGTCTAAATCCGGTGGAATAAAAATATCAGGAAACGGAGAAGTCAGAAAACCGATTAATCAGAAAAAGAAAAACCAGTGATCAGGAAACAATGGTCTTGCCGGAAATAGGTTCACCGGGTAGGTAAAGTATGAAAGAGGAAAAAGGAAAAAGGAAAGAGGAAAGAGGAAAGAGGAATAGCCTTCAATAGAAAAAGCTTTCTGGATAAAGTTTCCTGGAAAAAGAATCTTTCCAGGAGTTGAAATTAAAAAAGTATGAAAAAAGATGCCCTGGAAGGGCATGCTCGTTTATATTTTGTTTATAATTCCTTTACAAGCCTTGCGATGTCATCCCCGACGTCGGAGGTGCCGTTGCTGCCGCCCATGTCGTAGGTCCTGACTTTTGCGTCCAGGATGTTTTGCTGGATTGCGCCTACGATGCTGTCTGCGGCTTCTTTTTCTCCAAGCTGTTCGATGAGCATGGCGCCTGCCCAGATTGTGGCAATCGGGTTGACCTTGTTCATGCCCTTGTACTTGGGGGCTGAGCCGTGGATGGGCTCGAACATGCTTGTGCCCTGGGGGTTGATGTTTCCGCCGGGAGCAAGGCCAAGGCCGCCCTGGATCATTGCGCCGAGGTCGGTTATTATATCTCCGAACATGTTCGGGGTTACGACAACGTCGAACCATTCGGGGTTTTTCACAAACCACATGGTGATTGCGTCCACGAAGTTGAAGTCCGTGGTAACGTCCGGGTGTTTCGAGGCAACTGATTCGAATTCCTCGCGCCAGAAGCCGTAGATATCGGAAAGGACGTTTGCCTTGTCAACGGATGAAACGTGTTTCCTGCTCTTTTCTGCGAGGTCAAAGGCGTATTCCATGACCCTCTGGGTGCCTTCCTTTGAGATCAGGCCTATCTGGTACCCGATTTCCTCGCTGTCGGTCTCGATGTCCAGCCCGAACTTTGCGGAGTAAAGCGTCCTCTGAACTTCAAGGAGGTCCTTGCTCTCGCCTTTTTTGGCTCTTCCGCCGATGCCTATGTAGAAGTCCTCGGTGTTTTCCCTGACCACAGTGAAGTCGATGTCTTTTGCGGTCTTGTCCTTGAGCGGGGTCCAGACTCCTTCAAGGAGTTTCACCGGGCGCAGGTTGATGTACTGGTCGAAGTAAAAGCGCGCAGTTAATAAGATCCCCTTTTCAAGAACTCCCGGGGCAATCCTCGGGTCTCCGATGGATCCCAGGTAAATGGCAGGATAACCGGATAATTCCTTTAAGGTGTCTTCCGAAATTAGTTCTCCTGTCTCCAGGTAGTGATCTGCCCCATGGGGGTAGTCGATCCATTCTACATCAAAGCCGAATTTTTCGCCTGCGACATCAACAACTTTCTTGCCTTCGGCGATGATTTCTGGGCCTATCCCGTCTCCGGAAAGGACCGGAATCTTATACTGCGTCATGTTTGTACTCCTTTCGAATTTGCTGGCAAATTTGCCTTCTTGTTAAGAGATGTTGAACTTGAACAGGTTTTTGAACAGTTTTTCCACTGATAGGTCTTGTCCCTACAGGTTTTTCCTGAACAATTTTTTCCTGAACAGCTCCTCTCCAATTAGCGTTTTGAGACCAGGTCCCGGGAATATTCAACAAGCCCTCCTTTGTCCACTATTTCGCGGACAAAATCCGGGAGGGGCGTTGCCTGGTAGGTCTCACCTTTCGTTTTGTTTTCAATGACCCCTGTTGCAAGGTCTACTTCCAGTTCGTCCCCGTCGTCAATCCTGTCCGTATCCGGGCATTCAAGGACCGGGATCCCGATGTTGATCGAGTTCCTGAAAAAGATCCGGGCAAAGGACTTTGCGATCACACAGGACACCTTTGAGCCCCGCAGGGCAAGGGGCGCGTGCTCACGGGAGGACCCGCAGCCGAAGTTGCTTCCTCCGACTACGATGTCGTTTTCATGCACGTTTTTTGCAAACTCGGGGCGGACACCTTCAAAGGTGTACTTCGCGAGTTCCTCGGGGGTATTGAAGATCAAGTAGCGACCCGGAATTATTGCGTCCGTGTCCACGTCATCTCCGAATTTCCAGGCTCTTCCTTTCATGGCATCACCGATGTGGTTTCTGAAATTAAAAGCTGCAATTCACCGGGCCAGAGGCCGCACTGATGAATATGATTGTAGTTCCATGTCATCTGCACACTGTCATCTGCACAGTTTTTTATTATATTGAGAGTTATGTGTTTACAGCTCGTAATCCAGTTCCATACTTATGGATAGCATGGTAATAATATCTAATATTTAAATTATTTTATGGCGGAGTATAAAAATGGTTTACAATATGCCCCCACTTTTTCCGTAATATGCATTAAAATAAGCGTTTATTGATCTCCTTATTGCTCTTATGTTCTTATATTGTTGTTTCTTCTCTTTTTTCTGCCTTCACTCCGGGCATCAGGGCGCTCGGCTCTCCCCCTCCGTGCCAGCTCCGCCGGGGGCGCATCCGGACCAGGTGTACGGATTCGGAATGGTCGTCCACGATCAGGGCAGCTCCCCTCTCACTTCCCATCTTTTTTATATATCCTCTGATACCCTCCTGCATGTAGAGGGGGCGTGCGGCTTCCAGAGCAAGGATATCGTCACTTGCAGTGAGGCGGTGGCAGATCAGGAGGTCACTTTGTGAAATCACGTCCGTATGCAGGCCTGAAGGCCTCTGGGTGGCGAGGATCAGGGACAACCCCGGCTGTCTCCCCTGCCTCAGACACCTGTTGATCAGTACTTCCGAAGCAAGGGTTTCAGTTCCCGCGGGCAGGAAGATATGGGCTTCGTCTATGAAGAGCCAGACCATGGGGAACTCCTCTTCTTCTACTTCACCTTCTACTTCGTCTTCTACTTCGTCTTCTACTTCACCTTCTACTTCAATTTCTTCTCTTTTTCCTTCTGCCCCTTCTTTGCCTCCCTCTCTTCCTGCCTTCTCTTTCTCTTTTCCGGTTTTTTCTTCCTCCCTTCTTCCTCCCATGAGCCTCTTTTCATATGCCCGCCTGGCCTCAAGCCTTTTTGCATAGAGCCTGCCTGCAAGAATGGAAACCACGGCTGCACAGACATTCTCATTTTCAAGGGTGCTCACGTCAAGGACAGAGGTCTTTCCACCGCTTACGAGTTCCGACAGCCGGGTCCCTTCCTTTTCGAATACTCCCCAGGAATCAACGGCTCTGAAATAGTTTTCTGCGGCTCCCTTGGAGACAGAATCCGAACGCTCGTCCCGGAGTACTTCTGTAATTATGTCTTTGAAAGAGTACGCTTCATTCTTCTCTTTAAGAGATTCTATTGCTCTTACAACCAGCACTCCCAGGGACGAAACCTCATCTACGTTAAATAACCTGCACCACTGGCCTCCTGAAAGTCCGGAGATCGAGATTGAAAATGGCGTGACCTTTATACCCCGTTTTCCGTACTCTTCCGTTTTTCCTGCAGGTACGAAGACCTCTGCCTCAATGCCGGAAGGTTCCAGGTCCCATTGTTTGAGTTTCCCGGCTTCAACCGTGTTCTGGTTTCTCATTGTCCAGAAAATCCCCATGGTATCAATAACCAGGGATGCCAGGTTTTTTGTGAGGGTTGGGGGAAGAAAGGCGAGTTCTTCAAGTATGCAGCCCATAGTATAGGACTTTCCGTATCCCCTTTTCCCGCAGATCAGGACTGCATGGGGTCTCAGGGCATCAAGGAATACGGGTGCTCCTTTGGAGCGGTCAAGAGCCAGGTAGTTCCCGAGGAACAGCAGTCCCTCCCCCCTGTTATCCTCATTTCCAAGTACGCGGTATTTTCCGAAACCTGTTTTTACAAATGAAGACCCGATAATTTTTCCCTCCCTTCGTCATTCATTAATATTATCATAATCCTCACTGCCTAAAATATCTTTTCCAACTGTCCAAACTATGTAATAAGATGTTTTATTTTTCCTGAAAGGACCTTATCGGCTTTTCCACTAAATTTTATTTATATATCTACTCTTCAGGTACTCTTTCATTCCTCTCCCTGGAATAGAAACGTTTATCTAGTTGTGAAAAACTATACGGTAATGTATAGTATGGCACACTGATCTACTGTATGTCTATTTTCTTGTTGAGCTTTCTGGTTTTTCCAAAACTCCTTTAAAAAACATAAACTCCAAACCAGTTTGGCTCTTTGAAGAATTTCAAAATTTACCCCCCGGTGAACACAATTGGATACTTCCCAGAAATCTTCATTATTAAATTTACTTTTAAGGTCCGATAAAAGAAAGGGTATAATGCTCTTTCTGAAGGACGGCTCTAAAAGTATCGAGGAAATTACCAAATTGCTTGATTCTCCTTCGGCTTCGGTCCTTCCGCAGATCAAAAAATTGAAGGATAACAGGCTGGTTCTGCAGGACGGAAAGTACTACAGCCTTTCCAAAATAGGAGTCATTGTTACTGAAAAAATGAGCCCTCTGGTGGGAATCCTTGAAGTTTTTGAAGATAATCCCGACTACTGGATCAATCAGGACCTGAGCGGGATTCCTCCATTCCTGCTCCCGAGGCTCGGAGAACTTAGTCCCTACAAAGTGATTGAACCCGAACTGCACAGGATCTTCGAGCCTCCTGAGGAGTTTTTAGATTCCCTCATGAAGTCCAGGGATGTCATGCGCTTTACCTCTTATTTCCAGCCCTCCTTTGCCGAAATTCACGCGGAACTCCTTATGAAACAAACTAATATCTCCATCATAGTTACCGAAAATTTCTTCGAAAGGGTTGTAAATGATTACCCTGAAGAACTTGAAAATTTCCTGTTCCCGGAAAATTCCAGACTCTTTGTCTACAAAGGGAGTTCCTCCCTGGCCTCGGTTACGGTAACCGAGAGGTTTATGGCAATTACCCTGACCAATAAAAAAGGCAGACCTGACCAGAGATTCCTTATAAGTTCCGAGAAAAACGCAATTGAATGGGGGAAGGAACTTTGTACGTATTACAGGGACCTGTCCGAAGAAATCCAGAAAGAAGACGCTGCCCGTCTCATCTCCGGTAGTGAGAAATAACAGGTGAGAAAAGGAAATTAACAGGCTGGAAAAGGAAAATTAGAGGTTAAAATAACCTCTGAATTTTCAGGCTAAAATTTTGGTAAATACGGTTGGTGTTTTTAAGGTTCGGTGTTTTTAAGGTTTGGAGTTTTTAAGGTTCGGAGTTTTGTCCTCATGAAATTATTTTATCAAGTTTTCCTGCTTCTGTTGCCAGTTTTATTTCCCGGGCGATCCTTCTTCCCGTGGACATGTCTTCCTCGATCAGGTCCGAGTACGGGGAGCCGGTAACATAAAGGTTTGTCCCTGCTACAATCCTGGCCGAGATTTCGAATACCTTGATTTCCAGTTCGTCGGTGAAGACGGTTTCAAGGCAGAAGGCGCCGATCATCCCGCCGAAGAGGCCCAGGGACTCTTCCACTACTCTTTCCCCAAGAGAAAAGATGAGGGGCAGGAGTGATTCCCTTGCTACGAGGGGGACGTTTCCGGTGACAACGTAGGTTGGCCTGATGCCTGATTCGACAAGTTCCCGGGGGGATCCGAGCCTGAAAATTTCGTCAGCGTTGGATTCCACTCTCCGGTCCATGCTAAGGAGTTCAAGGCTCCCCTCGCTCAAAGTGTATCCCTCGTCCCGGATGGGGGAGTAGAAGTAGTGCAGGTAGTAACGGGTTCCGGTTATGAATTCCTGGATTGTATATTTCTGGGTGCGGTCCACGAGTTCCTCGAACTCTTCGTAGGTCTTTGCAATGAAAAACCCTTTGCCCCCCTTTGCTCCGTGGTACTTAACCATCACAGGCCCGTTGATTTCTCTTGGGTCATCGATTTTTCCGGGCATGTGAATGCCAGCTCCGAGCAGCCATTCCCTTTCCATGTCCCGGTCTGACTCCCATTCAAGGACAGCCCTGTTTCCAAAGGTTGGGACTGCCATTTCCGCAAAACTCTCAGTACCGAGATAGGCGACAAAAGAACCGTGAGGGATTATAATGACATTTTTTTCCCGGAGTTCTTCTACTTTGTTCATTATGTCTTCATAACTATCTACAATAAGGTACTCATCAGGTTTTGCCTTCGGGAAAGCCTCATAGAATTTTGGGGGCTTGCCCACGCAGATCCCGAGGGTTCTGAAGCCTTCCTTCCTTGCTCCATCAAAGATCTGAAGGCTCGAGTGAGAACAGACGGTTGCAATTGTAATGTTTTCCATATCGTAGTTTTTAAGAAATTCGAGAACCTGCTGTTTTGTGATCATGATCATTACCACGGAAAATTTAGATTAGAATATATGATGTTATATTTAAGTTTAAGGTCTGGATTCTATATATAAATATAGTAATAAATGTATAATAATAAGTAATAACTAAAATTTATCAATTAAGTGCTTGCAAAGTAGACTTGCAGGATATGATAGAAAACACCTTTCACAAAATATCTTTCGTAAAATACCTTTCACAAAACACCTGGGCGTAAAGCCCCACAAAACTACTATGCCCCACAAAACTACTATGCCCTATACAAAATCCCTTACAAATCCCCTTACAAAATCCCTTACAAAAATCACCTCTCAAAAAACATAACCTCTCACAAAGTATAACAATATCAATCTTTTAATTTAGGACGTAAACATGAAAGAGCTGGAAGATAGAGCCGGGTTTCCGGAAGTTGAAGGGCACCTTAATGGACCAGGGTTCCCGGATGGCGAGGAGATTCGGGAAAGTGGAGACAGGGTGCTGGTGCTCCCCGTAAACGAGGATTCAAGAAAGATTACCCAAACCCTCTCCAACGAAACATCGCTGAAGGTCCTTGAACTGCTCGGAAAAAAGAGCCTGTCTGCGACCGATATTGCGGAGGAGCTGAAAATTCCTCTGACTACGGTGAAGTATAACCTTGACTCCCTTGTGGACTCCGACCTCATCAAGGTCAAGCAGATCAAATGGAGCCGAAAGGGTCGCCAGGTTAAGATCTACGAGGCGATGGAAAAACTTATTGTCCTGGTCCCGTCCAGAAATCCTGTTGATAAAATTTCCATCATAAACCTGCTGCAGCAGTACATAGGAGTAATTGCAGCGGCGTTTTTTGCGGCCGCTGGAATCGAATACCTCTCAGCGTACCTCAAAGCAAGAAAGGTCTTCCAGGCCACCGCTCCTCTAAGGTCGGGGGTAATGGAAGACGGCAGTGCCCCTGTTCCGGCAGCCGTGATAGCTAACGATACTTCCGGGGAAGATGTCGGGGAAGCCGGAGAACCCGGGTTAATGGATGTGGGAATCGAGTCCTTTGCCGAAGAAAAGGAAGCTTCCCGGAACGATGTGCAGAGTGAGGCTCCGGATGTAGCTCCGAAAGAAGCAAGCGAAGCTTTTGCAGGCGAATCCCCGGAAGAAGAACCCGTTGATGAAGAGGTCATGGAAGAGTCTCTGAAAGAAGAGTTTGCTTCCGAAGACGTCCCTGAAGACGTAATGGATGACGCCCTTGTTGATGATGTGGCTACTGAAGAAACGATGGAAGTGGAGTACGTCGAAGAAACTCCTGTAGAAGAACCCGTTGATGAAGGGGTCATGGAAGACGCTCCCGTCGAAGAAGCCGCTGAAGGTATGGACGTTCCCGATACGGACAGCATGGACGGGATAGAGGGGCTGGATGGAATGGGTGGTATGGACGATCTACCTCCTGTTCCCCCTGAAGGAATCACCCATCTCGGGGGTATCCACGGGCTTTATGATACGCTTTCTTTGCATCCCGGAGCCTGGTTCCTTCTTGGCTGTCTCTTCGTTGTGTGCTTGATGATCGTACGAGAAGTCTATTATAAGAAAAAGACCAAGTAATCAATGATTGGTATGAGAGTTGCTTTAAAACTTGCATACATAGGCACCGAGTTCCACGGCTCCCAGATTCAGCCCAACGTTGACACCGTGGAAGGGGAGATCTTCAAAGCTCTCCGGAATCTCCAGATCATCGAAGGTCCCAAATCTGCCAATTACACATCTGCGGGCAGGACCGACGCAGGAGTTCATGCTCTTGAACAGGTCGTTGCTTTTGATACCGATAAGCCTAACCTTGCAATCCCAAGAGTCATCAATTCCGAACTTCCCCCCTCTGTCTGGACCTGGGCTCATGCGGAGGTTTCTCCCGCCTTTGACGCCAGGCGGGATGCAGTTTCCAGGCGCTACCGCTACGTGATGAGCGGGGAAGAATACGACATCTCAAAGATGAGGGAGGCTTCAAAGCTCCTTCTGGGGACCCACGATTTTGCGAACTTTTCCAAAGCCGATGGGGACAAGAGTACGGTCCGTACCCTTGAGCGTATTGAAGTGCGGGTTGACGGGGAGCTTACAAAAATCGATGTAACCGGCAACGCCTTTCTCTGGAACATGGTCCGGAAAATCGTAACTGCCCTTACCATGATTGGAAACGGGGTCAGGGATGAGGACTGGCTGCTCCAGATGCTCAATCCCGAAATCTACGAAGAAGGAATCGAACCTGCTCCTGCACACGGGCTGACCCTCATGGAAATCAAATATCCTTTTCCCCTCGAGTGGGCAGAGGACAGCTACTCCATCCGGAGGGCAAACGAACAGAACTACAAGAATATCCTCAGGCACAGGGTAATGGCTGAAGTGATCGAGGAACTTATTTTCAAGGAATAAATTCCTGATTTCCAGGAATAAGGATTGCTTATAGAGGACAGCTTACATCCCTATCTTTCTTATTCCCTTTACCCACGTTCTCTGCCTTAACTCGGCCCTTATTTTCGAGTATCAATCTTTTTGAAAAATCGTAATTGTCCGGGTAAGGCTGCGGTGCACCCTCTGGGCATGGATTTCAAGCACCCTGAGGCCTGCCTTTTCCCCGTATTCGAACGCTGCCTTGTCCGAGACCACAATGGCGATTCCTCCGGGCTTCAGGACACGGTAAATTTCCGAAAGGGCGCCGGCATAAAGTACTTCCAGGGACTCTGCAAGGATGGCTGCCGAACGTCCGTAGGGAGGGTCGGTGACGACTGCGTTCACGGATTCGGCTTTCAGGGGGATCCTGCAGGCGTCTCCTTCCATCAGGGCATAATCCGCTTCGAAGGCTTCCAGGTTCATCCTTGCTCCCTGGACGAGTTTTTCCTGGGCGTCGATTCCAATTACCCTGGATCCCAGGAGTCCGGCTTCCACAAGGATGCCTGCGGTGCCGCAGAAGGGGTCAAGAAAGAGCTCTCCGGGACGTGCCCGGGAAAGGTTTACAAGGGTGCGGGCGACCCTGGGCATAAGGACGCCGGGGTGAAAAAAGGGCTTGTTCTGGGGGTTCCTGGCTTCGTAAGCGCTTCTGTCCACGGACGAGATAAGGGTTCCGAACACGGTTTTCTCGCTCAGGATAAGCCGGAATTCGATATCCGGGTTTTTGAGGTTTGCCCGGAATCCTTTCCGGTAGATACAACCTCCTATCTTCTTTTCCAGGGGCTCGCCAGGGAAGTCCACATGGTGTTTAATCCTCTTTGCCCGGACTACGAAGTTTTGCCCTTCCCGGATAAAACCGGCTGGTTTGAAGGCTTCGGCAAGTTCCAGGATTGCCTCAGGCCTGCTTTCTGAGATCCCTATCACTTTCAGTATGTGATGGGTCATGGCAAGCCTTTCCGTCATCTTACTCTTGAGAGTCTTTTCAAGCTCTGTTTCTTCACCATTTATGTCCACAACAAGGCACAGGTCCATCAGAGAATGTACTCTGTATTCCAGCCCTTCGATTTCAAGGCAGGCAAGGACTTCGGCAGCGGGCAGTTTTTCGTGTTCACCTGAGAGTTCGAAAGCGTATAACATGGATTAACCGGGGTTAGGTTGATGAATATAGTTAGGAATAGGATTGAAACGGGTACGTTCTGAACGTTGGTACATTCTGAACGGTAAAAGTCATTCGAAATCGGTTAAGCTGGATATTGTTGAATTGCTGGACGTAGTATGGAATACTTCTGGCAGATTTGGAAAAAATTTGCCTAAAGAATACGGCGGGTTCAAAAGGATACTTTCGATTTAAAACATTTTCTCCAGGGTTTCCCTGCCTGTCATTCCGGGTTCGACCCCAAGTTCCCTTGCTTTTGGCGTTACTTCGACAACTTTTGCTTTCAGCATGTCCTCGAAACTCTGTACACCCTTTACCTTTGCTGCGGTATCTCCAAGAGCTTCTGCGGCATTGATGTCAAGGTACCCGCACATCAGGAATCCCTTCTCTGCGCTGAGGACCAGCAGGGGGTATTTCTGCATTTTAAAACAGAGGCCAAGGGCACATCCGTTTTCAAGCTTAACCTGTTCTATGAGCATGTTTTCCAGAATACGTTTCAAGCCTGATTAAACTTTTGGGCTCAGGCAAAGTCGCCCGAGGAAGTTCTCAAAAAATCCTGCAGCTGCCCGGGTTTCTTCAGGTTTCGGTTCTTCAATTGGGAGGGTTTCATTTTCCATCACTTCGCCCCCGGTTAAAACCTCCTGCAGGGCTGCCGTCTCATAACTTTTGTTTTCCGAAAACCAGAGGGTAATTTCCCCTTCGGGGCCAAAGCTGCCTTTCAGGATCTTGCGGCTGTCTTCAAATTCCTCGTTTTTATCTTCCAGGCCTTCTGTCCTGTTTACATCATATCCGGGAGGCAGGAATATGGTCACTTCCGAGCCAGGGGTGCCAAGAAACCAGATGCTGGTTTGAGTATTGGTCTCGTTGCCTATTTCGTTACCGTTCTCAGTGCTGGCTTCCCTTTCTTCCTCTTTCTTTACTTCTTCCTCTACTCCTTCTACTTCTTCTTCTTCTTCTTCTTCTTCTTCTTCTTCTTCTACTTCTTCTTCAAAGCTATAGGTGACCCTTGCGGTGTTTGTGATGGGTGCACTCTTGAATGCCGTGCCCAGGGCTTCGTCAGAGAGCCAGAACTCCACGTCCCGAACTTTTACCGTCTCTGAAGAACCTTTGAGCTTAACATCGGGCTTCTTTTCAATGGATTTTTCCAGCCTGTCCCGGAGCTCAAGCTCCATGTTTCTGATTTCCCATGCGTTTACGAAGCTGTCGTTGTTACCGGTTTCCCTGTCTATAAGTTCCCTGAAGAAAATAGCCTCCCTGTCCGTGATGCATTCCTCATAGTCCCAGCTCATCCCGCCGTTTTCCAGGGTGATTTTATTGCTGGATACGAAAGAGGCGGTGCAGGGGCCCGAAAGAAGGGTTACGGAGAGGACAGCTGCTATAAAGAAGGTTGAAAGGAGGTGCTGTAATTTCAAGGTGCTCAACTCTTTTCTTTTGTTTATTTTTTCAACCTTTACCTTTTATTCAATTCCCTTCCAAGTCCTTTCAGTTTATTTTGTTGTGACCTCACAGCCGTCCGAGCTTACGATTAGCGTGTGTTCGGCCTGGGCTACCATTCCCCCTCCGCTTTCCAGAAGGACGGGGTAGCCGTGGAGGATTCTTGCTTTTTCGAGCTGGATGAGCACAAATTCCAGCTTGTCGGATTCAAGCCAGCGTTTTGCAAAGGGCAGGGTCCTGTATTCTTCAACCTGTTTCAGGACTTTTCGAACTGCAGGCATACGGACCGGTTTTTTCTGGATAAGGCTGTAGATCTCGGTATAGGAACCGTCGTGGACTGCGCCTGCCCCGTCTGTTGCGAAAGGCTCGATAGCAAGCACGTCTCCTTCTTTAAGGACTGTGCCTCCTTCAACGTGTTTGTTCGGGACGGATGGATCAGCGTGCGCTTCATATTGAGAAAGCCCGTGTCCCGTAAGGTTGAGGATGGGGCTCAGGTCATAGCTCCTGATGGCGTTCTCGATTGCAGCCCCGATTTCCCCGGTGTTGACTCCCGGCCTGACAGTATCGATGGCTGCCTGGAGCCCGGCTTCTGCGGCTTTCACGATGTCCGGGTTCCCTGAGAGGTCCACCGTAATTGCAGAGTCTGCAATGTACCCGTCAACATGGACTCCGAGGTCCAGCTTTACCATATCTTTCCCAAAGACGTCCGTGTCCCCCACTTTCGGGGTTGCGTGGGCTGCTTCTTCGTTTCTTGAGATGTTGCAGGGAAAAGCCGGCTTTCCTCCAAGTTCGATGGTCTTGTTTTCTACAAACTCCGCAACTTCAAGCAGGCTGCCTCCTACCTTTATCATATCTGCGGCTTCGGCCCGGACCTTGCTAAGGATTCTTCCCGCTTCCCTGTATTTTTCAAGGATATCTTCCCTGTTTTGCACGTTATCGGTCATGCTAACTCCATACCAAATAGATTGAATAATAGTTGATAAGACTGAAATCGTTTAACTCATTAATGTTGAATTTGGTCAACTCATTAATGTTGAATTTGGTCAACTCGTGATGTTGAATTTGGTCAACTCGTGATGTCGAATTTGGTCAAATTGAATATTACAAAATTGAGCCCTACTTAATAAATATATAATGGCTATAATTATGCCTTATATAGATAATTAGCAGGGTTATAATACAAAGTTCTTTTCTAATTTTGTCAGGTTCTCACAGCCATTTTTGGTAACAAGTACCATGTCTTCGAGTCGGACTCCTCCGATTCCCGGATAGTACAGCCCGGGTTCGACGGTGATTACATTTCCTTCTTCAAGCACGGCACTGTTTTCTCCTACTCCAGGCAGTTCATGGATATCGAGCCCGACCCCGTGCCCTGTGGAATGGGTAAAGCCTACCTTTGCTCCGCTTCTGTAGGTGTCGTAGCCCCGTTCTTCCAGCACGTCACAGACTGCCTTGTGGACGTCAGCCGCAGTCACTCCGGCTTTTACCATTCCCAGCCCTTTCTCCTGGGCTGCAAGCACGGCTTCATATATGGCTTTCAGCTCTTCCGAAGCTTCTCCTCTGAGCACGGTGCGCGTCATGTCTGCAAAATAACGTTTTTTCTTGCTTCTGGGAAAAATGTCCAGGATGATTGGGGCATTTGCCCTGAGTGGTCCGGCGGTGGTCCCATGGGGGTTTGAAGTATCTTCTCCGCAGGAGACGATGGTCTCTTCCGCCTCGCAGCCAAAGTCCAGCAGGGCGTGGTCTATCGCAGAGAGCACTTTCTCTCCTGTAAGCTCCTTTCCCTCGTGGTAGAGGATTCCGTCTTTCTCCTGTGCCCCTCTGATGAGTTCTATGGCAGCCTCCATTGCCTTCTCCCCGGCTCTCTGGGCATACTTTACGGCTTCCACCTCCTCGGCTCTTTTCTGGCTTCTCATCTTCCTGAAGGGGCTCTTTACCGGGACTATGGAGAAACCTGCTTCGGCAAGGAAGTTCGAGTAAAAAACAGGGAAATCATAGGGTACTGCGATTTTTTTTGCTCCTGCTTCCGAGAGAAGTTCGGAAAGGCAGGCAGCATAAGCCAGGGCTCCATCTTTTTTCTCCTTGATTTTTTCCATGTATCCGAAGTCCTGCAAAGTCCGGATTTCGGGGATCCTTGACTCAAGTTCGGCTCTCCCGCGTTCCATCTCCGAAATAAAAAGGATTTCTTTTCCCTCTCCGGTCTGCAGGTACCCGAAAGCGTCCGAAGCCAGGAAACGAGTTGCGTAGTAGATGTCTGCGGAATGAATGTCTCCCGTCATAAGGTATGCATCTGCTCCTTCTTTTTCAAGGGTTTCTTTAATGCTGAATTCTGGTTCTGCCATGGCAGGTTATTCTGGCGTTTGTGGATAAAGTTGTTATTGTCAGGTCCGGGATTTCGGTTCGTAAAATCCTAGCTCGTAATTAAGAGAATAAAGTTTTTCGAGCATGGAATAATAGCGGGTAAGAGAGGCTTCCATCTCTTCCGAGAACCTGAAAATGCACACGTATTTTCTTCTTTCCCGTTCTCTTACCCATACCTTACCTTCAGATCGGGCATATCCCCTGTCGCTTAGAAGTTCCGCAGCGCAGCCAAGCAGCATGCGAATACATGTGGTCAATTGTTTGCGGGTTTTTTCTTTCTTTAATTCCAGGTAGTCGGGAGCTATGCCTGGGTGGAAGAGTTCGTTTCTGTGTATCCAGTATTCATCGCAGTTGAGGGATTCTTCGACAATCGAGGGTATGCGGGCTATTTGTTCTACAGGGTCGGGTTCCTGTTCTCCGCTTATTTCCTGCTTCGGTTTTTCTTCCCGGTGCTTTTTTTCTCCTAGGTTTTCTTTTTTATACTCAATTTCATTTTTGGAAACTTCAGTCCTCTCTACTTCCCTCCGTATCCATTCGGAGGTGAAATTTCTGGCGGCTTCGATAAAGGTTCGGGTTTCCAGTTCCATTTTTTCTCTGGTTTGCTTTATCTGCCGGTTCAGGTCGTTGATTCTTTCCCTGCTTTCATCCGGAGTCCCGGAGCCTGCCTCCATTTTTTTTCTGTCCTCCTTCCGGTCTTCTGCCTGTTACTTTCACGTCTCTCAAAATTACATCTTTTCGTATTACATCGTTTTTGAGGAAAAAAGTCATGTCTTCAAAAGTTCGTAGGTGGGGTTTGTGGGTAGGATTATGGATTTGGGGCCGTATTGAGGTCCGGATCGGGACCTGGCTTGAGACTTGAATTGAGGTTCTGGATGATTAAAGTACAAGGCATATCTCTTTTTGGCTAAAAATAGTGAGTTTAATTTAAAACAGTACGTCTCATTTAAAATAGTACGTTTCATTTAAAATGGTGAACAGCAGACATCAGTCAATTTTTATTTTAAAAGTTCAGATTGCGAAAAAAAATGAGCGCCCGGACCGGGATTCGAACCCGAGTCGGAGCCTCGACAGGGCTCCATGATAGGCCTCTACACTATCCGGACACTCCGATTATTCTAGTCATTTTTGCCCGCATTGCGAGCAATCCATAAATGTCATTCCGGTATATAAAGATTCCCGTTGACGGTTTTCTTTTATAGGGGATGTAATGGATTTTAGTCCCGCCTCCCAGACTCGAACCGGGGACATCGCGGTGCCTGCGCGGAAATGTGCGATTTCACTCGCATTGGCCGAACTACAGCCGCGCACTCTACCACTGAGTTAAGGCGGGACGATGGATGCGTATCCAGTGCTGCAAAGCACTGCACTGCCTTAATGCACCATCTCCATATATGACGATGGTATTTATGGTTTTCGCTACGAAGGGTTTTCAGGAGCCTCTCTTTATAACATTTTTTATATATATCATACATACTTTTCTATATTACAGAGACTATAAGATAAATTAAGGTACAGAAATTTGCCCAGTACGCAAGGGGGTACATGGAAAATGGTGGCCCAGATATTCACAGAATCTAACAATAATGATACAATTACTGTCCGCTTCGGAGAAACCTTTTTGATCAAACTTCGGGATGAGCCTGCAGAGCATCTTTACAGCAAGGAGGATGAACATTCTGCTCATACCGTTTGGGAAATGCAGGCAGGCAGGGGCCTCAAAATGCTCAGGGACCAGTTCATCCCGGATATCCCTGATACGACGACGGTTCCCGGAGTTCATGAGTGGGAATACGAGGCCGTAGAAACAGGGTCCTGGAAAGTCGAGGGGAAGTATACTATTTATCGCTTCGGGGGCGAAAAAAAGTACAGGTTAAATGTAGAAGTTGTCTGAATACTCCGGAAAAGTCCCGTAACCTCATGATCCCTGTTAAAAAAAGGCTGGTTGTTAAGGATTTTATTTAAAGCCAGAGCTATAATTTAACCCGGGATAAAATCAGGTCGAAAGTAACGTAAACTAATAAAAAATTAGTAAAGAACCCGAAGGTTCTCTCATTCTTTTTCTATTTTTCTCAGAAAGTATCCAGTTCTCCTTTTACAACCATATCGGTGATTTTTGTCACGTTTGAAAGCCAGTCGTCCATGACAGCTTCGGCTTCGGCTTTAACCTTGGAGAAGGAGGTGCCGTCTTCGGGGATGATCTGTGCACTTGCGACCAGGGGCTGGTCAATGGGCTTTCCTATCTGGGAGAGCAGCCTGATGTAAATGTCGTGCACATCCGGGACTTCTTTTACGATGTCCTTGGCCATCTGGGTGGAGAGGAGGTTGTAGATCTTTCCTATGTGGTTGATCGGGTTCTTCCCGCTGGTGGCTTCCATGCTCATGGGTCTGTTAGGGGTGATTAGCCCATTGCAGCGGTTTCCGCGACCTACAGAGCCGTCGTCTCCCATCTCAGCCGAGGTCCCGGTGACGGTAAGGAAAACACTTCCCGTTTTCAGGTCGTCGGCGGTGTTGATCTGGACTTCTACGTTTCTTTCCGTATAGCGGCTGGAGACGTCTTCCAAATAGGTCTTCATTTCTTCCTTTATGTTTATATAGTGGTCCAGGTCGTCCACGTGCCTTCCTACCATGCCGCAGCAGGTGGTAAGGGTGATATCGTCTCCGTCCCTGAGACCCATGACCTTGATATCTTCCCCAATACCGGGGATTTTGGGTTTCAGGTCGGTAATGAGCTGCCTTTCGGCGTTGTAGACGATGTTCTCAAGTTCTGAAAACGGAGCATGCCCTACCCCGAAGGAAGTGTCGTTTGCAACCGGAATCCTGTCCCTGCGGAAGACGTCCCTGAGGTCCGAAGACCCTGTCCCGAGTTTGCAGTCCAGAATAACGTCCTTATCCTGGTCAAGGTTAACGACTGTGTTTTTCAGGTAATCCCGGGCAGCCTTGAGAGCTATGGATTCCGTGGCAAGTTCGACGCCTTCAAACTCTTTTGTGGCCCTGCCAACTAGGAGGATGTAGATGGGCTGCAGAATTTCTCCTCCGCCAAATTTGGGGTGGGATCTTCCTGCTACGATCTGGGTTTCATCAGTATTGTGGTGGAGTACAACCCCGCATTTTTCTATGTACTCCTTGCATAAGGCGCGGCTTACGGCTTCCGCCAGCCCGTCCGAGATGCTGTCTGGGTGCCCTATCCCTTTGCGTTCTACAAGCTCTATCTGTTGTTTTTCTACAGGGGTTTGTATGAGCTGTTCTACTCTGATATTTCGGGCCATTTGAATCCTCTTTTTTTGGAATAATTACTGTATCGTCAGTAGTTGGATCGTTATCGGTTTCATGATGTTATCAGCGCCTGGTGGTTCCAGCGCCGATTATATATTTTAAAATACTATAGTATAACTTCGATAATATTATATTTATGAATCATGTGTCTGTTTCTATTAAATTACTCCCGCTATATAATCGTTCCCGTATCTTCATTACCGGGGGTAATATATCTTTTTGAAAACAGGTGCAATACCCATCTTTTAAAAAATAAAATTTCTGTGTGGGATATAGTGTGGGCTATACCATCTTCCTCCCCCTTCTTCCTCCCCCTTCTTTCTCCCCCTTCTTTCTTCTCTCCTCTTTTCTCTTTTTATTTACCCCTTCCTTCCTCTATCTTTTTGCCTCCTTCTTTTCTCTTTTTCCTCTCCTCCTTTCTCTTTTTCTTCTCTTTCTCTCTTCCTTCCTCTCATTTTTGGGGCCAGCTTATTTTCAGGAAACTCCACCGTGAAATCTATATTATAAAAGAATGTTTTGGATAAACGTTTTATACGGATGAGCATAACCTGTGTAACAATTCCCAGTAGAGTACATCCGAGTACTACCAGAGGACATAGCAGATGATTCGCATTGCAATACCCAATAAGGGTCGCCTTCACGATCCCACCACCTCGATTTTCAGTGATGCGGGGCTTCCCATCAGTGGGGGAGCTAGCCGGAAACTTTTCGCAAAAACCATAGATCCCGAAATCAGCATTCTTTTCGCAAGGGCCGCAGATATCCCCGAGTACGTACAGGACGGGGCCGCAGACGTCGGAATCACAGGCATGGACCTGATTACGGAATGCGGGGCGGACGTCGAGACCCTGCTTGACCTTAAATTCGGAAGGGCAACCCTGGTCCTGGCCGTGCCCGAAGATTCGGAGGTCGAAAAACCCGAAGACCTGGAGGGCAAAAAAGTCGCAACCGAGTTCCCGGGAATTACGGCCCAGTATTTTGAAAAGCTCGGTATAAACGTTGAGGTCATAAAGGTCAGCGGAGCCTGTGAAATGACTCCTCATGTCGGGATTGCCGATGCCATCGTGGACATCTCAAGTTCCGGGACCACCCTCATGATCAACCGCTTGAAGGTAATTGACAGGGCTTTTTCTTCCTCCGTCTACCTGATTGCAAACAGGGAGAGCCTCAGGACAAAGGAAAAGATCCTGGACATCAAGACCGCACTTGAAAGCGTTCTCAACGCAAAGGAAAAGCGCTACCTTATGATGAACGTTCCCGAAAATTCCCTTGAAGCCGTAAAACAGGTCCTTCCCGGGATGTCGGGCCCCACGGTCATGAAGGTTGAATCCAGCAAGTCTCAGGAAGAACCAATCCTTGCCGTACATGCCGTTGTGGACGCGGACCTGATCTTCACCATCGTAAACAAGTTGAAAAAGGTCGGAGCAAGGGATGTCCTTGTAGTGCCCATTGAAAGGATCATGCCCTGAAAAGCCTGGAGTTTTCAGGCTTAAATTCCCAATTTATCTTGCAATTTATCTTGAAGAGGTGGAATGCCGTGACTTTTGAAGTAATCCCCGCCGTGGACATGAAAGGCGGAAAATGTGTGCAGCTGGTGCAGGGAGTCCCGGGTAGCGAGATCGTATCCCTGGACGACCCCCTGGCAGTTGCCCTTGAATGGGTCGGGCAGGGGGCAAAGACCCTGCACCTGGTGGACCTGGACGGGGCGATTGAAGGGGAGCGCAAGAATGCCCCTGTTATAGAAAAGATCGTAGATGCCTGTCGGGAAAATGGGGTCCGCATCCAGGTCGGCGGAGGGATCCGGAGTTTTGACGACGCGGCAGCCCTCCTCAAACTCGGGGTTTACAGGGTTATCCTCGGAACCGCAGCTATCCGGGACCCCGAACTTGTGAAACAGCTTTCCGATGCTTTCGGGATTGAACACATAAACGTTGCCCTGGACGCAAAGAACGGAAAAATCTCGATCAAAGGCTGGACCGAGGAATCCGAACATACTCCCGTGGACATGGGCAGGAAGTTCGAAGACCTGGGGGCAGGCAGCCTGCTTTTCACGAACATCGATTCCGAAGGCCTGATGCAGGGCGTAAATCCCGTCCCCACAAAGGAACTTGTAGATTCCGTCAGCATCCCCGTGATCGCTTCCGGTGGGGTCAGTTCCCTTGCCGACCTGAATGTCCTGAAGCAGACCGGGGCCGCAGGGGTAGTTGTCGGAAGTGCCCTTTACACCGGCAGGTTTACCCTTGAAGAAGCAATCGAGGCGGCAAAGGACTGATCAGTTGCTTGCTTGATTTCTTGATTTCTTGATTTCTTGATCTCCTGATCTCCAATGAAATGCCGCAGCTCTGATACCGCAACTTCCCCGGGTGACCGGGGTAAAGTATTTAAGAAATTTAAAAGAGATAGGGTGCTATATGAGGACTGCTAGAATTTCCCGTAAAACAAAGGAAACCGATATCCAGCTTGAGCTCGACCTGGATGGGTCGGGGCTTGCTGAGGTAAGCACGGGTATCGGGTTTTTTGACCACATGCTGACTTCCTTTGCAAGACACTCGGGCATCGACCTTAAACTGCACGCCGAAGGCGATCTCCATGTGGACGAGCACCACCTGGTAGAGGACACGGCTATAGTCCTCGGCAAGGCTCTTTCCGATGCCCTGGGGGACATGGCCGGGATTGCCCGCTTCGGGGAAGCCAGGATACCAATGGACGAAGCCCTTGCAGAAGTTGCCCTGGACGTAGGGGGGCGCAGTTACCTTGTCCTGAAAGCCAAATTTGAAAGCCCTAAGGTTGGACGGTTAGGCACCCAGCTGGTAAAGCATTTCTTCGAGACCCTGGCTTCTAATGCAAAAATAACCGTACATGCCAGCGTCTACGGGGAAAACGACCACCACAAAATCGAAGCTCTCTTCAAAGCCTTTGCCTATGCCCTTAAAAGGGCCGTAAAAATCGAAGGTGAGAGCATAAAGAGCACGAAAGGCGTGCTCTGAACCTTAATTTTTACTCTTTTCTTTTTCCATTTGATTCTGTTTTTGTTAGATTGCAACCCAGCTTAAACCTTTACTCGCCACTCGTTGGCAAAGGCCAGCATTGATTCCTTTTTGAGCTGCCCTACAAGCCCCATATTTGCGTTTTTCGCAGCCTCAACTCCCGAATCGAAAGGCATGGCTTTTGTAACTACAAGGGGGATGCCTGCCCTTACAGCTTTCATTACCATGTACTCCGGCTGCCTGCCTGTGGAAAGAAGGTACATCTCCGTGAGTGGAAGCCTGTTCAGGAGGGCATATCCTATCGCTTTGTCAACGGCGTTGTGCCTGCCCACGTCCACGACCTGGAAAACGAGTTTCCCATCCCGGTCAACAAGGGCTGCGAGGTGCGTCCCCCGGGTGACTTTGTAGGTTTCGGATGTAAGGTATTCCAGCCCTGCAAAGATTGCTTTTATCCCGAAAACCGCTTCCGAACTAACAAACGCTTCTTTCTTACTTTCCAGCCGCCTTACTTCGGGGTTGAAAGTCTTTATTTCTACCCTGTTTCCCTCAACCGTAATTTCGGCTATCTCTTCAAAACCAAGGATCCCTTCGGAGATCATGTGTCCTGCCGCAAGTTCCTTGAAATGGGCAGGTGAGGCTAAAAGTGTCGTAAAGCGTTTGCCGTTTAAAAAAAGCTCTACAGGGCATTCCCTTGCGAGCAATACCTCTGTATTTTCTGCCCTGCCGTCGGGATAGATTCTTTTTGCAGGGTAAGGAGTGGTGTATTTTTCAGGCATATGGATCTTTTTTCCTGTATCCTCTGTATATGGGCGTAAAAATGCGTCCATATGCCTTTTTCTTTTCCGTTAGTTCAGGCGGACTGCAAGGTAATCTATCTTTATATATTTGTTCTTTCCGACTTGGTTAATTTTCAAATTGAATGTCAGTTTTGAGGGGTCTGTTATATTGACGGTAGTTGTTTCGTTGTATAAATTCCAATCGTTTTTATTGCCACTCAGGAAATCAAGAGTTTTTTCCGTTACATTCATGGTTCCTGACGGGGAATTATAGTTGCGGTGATAAATCATTCGAATCGTTGCTGATGTGGGTTTGGATTCGAATTTCGTGTAACCGTCAATACTGAATGTTAGTTCTAGTGGTTTGTCAAGCTCATATAAGAATTCATAATTAGGGTTGTAGGAAGAGCCTAGATCCTCATCTTCATCCGTGATATCTAATGAAAAGTCTGCTCCTGCGTCGTACTCCTCAAAGGATGATATGTCCACTCCAATACCGGCTCCATTATCGGATACTTTGTTGAAGTTATACCACTTGCCCAGTTTCATGACGGTGTCTCCCGTCAGGATTCCCCCTCCTCCAAGTTCCGCATGGAGTATGGTTTCATTGACGTAGAGCCTGTCCAGTTTGTTGAAAGAGAAATACACGTAATCGGAGTTCGGGATGGATTCGATGGTGTAATCAGTGTTGTATTCAAGCCCTGCCTCTTTTGCCGTATCGTTAAGATAAGTTGCCCAGGCATCCGTATAGCGGGTGAAAATGGTCAGGTTGAAATATTCTACATCCCCGTAGTCGTGACTGTCGAGAACGGGGTTTATTGAGCAGCCGGTAAGACGTATAGCGGTGAAGGTGCTGGATGAGATTGATGCAGGTTCTCCGGTAAGGTTAATGGTATTAATTGTAACTGTATAATTTCCGCTTGTATCATTTTCCTGTATGCTGAATAAAGGGTTGCGCTTCATCTGGGAATTATTTCCCTGGGCAAGGATGAGGGCTCCGTTCTCATACCTGAAAACCTGATCCGGGTATTGCCTGTTTTCTGAATAATATGTGATGCCTCCGCATTTAACCGGGTAAGGGAGTGTAGTATGATTTGAAAGGGCTACAATCATTGTACACCCTTCGGTATTTACTGTGAGCTTGCCGTTAGATTTCGAGGGCTCGAATACCGGGATTTCCCCCCCTCCCATGCCGAAAGGAACAGTTGCTGAAAGCCCATATGGATAATTGGCATCCGCCTCCATGAAGCGGGTAAATATGTCTCCCCTGGTCTTTACTTCCTCCATATTGCTCCAAGCATCATAGCTATAATCTCTTTCTGCATCAATTTTCCATTCCGGGACATGGTTTAGTTTGACCACGGAGATTATAGTGAATGCAAGTCCCAAAAGAAGCACAGCTGCAACTGCGGTTAAGGCTGCAGATTCTGATTTGAATAGGCTTTTCTGAGCCACTTCTTTTCTTTTCGTTTCCTGGTTCATAATGATGCAAAGTGAGCATGTTTCGATCCTGAACTACAGAATTATCCAAGTCAGGATTCTCTCTTATTTGCTCTTTGATTTCTTTTAATTTTCATTTTCCGGATGAACTGCCATTTCAGAAATTTCAGTTTATATTCCTATTCCCGGTTCTGCCTTGATTTCTGTCTTACTCAGCTGAATCCTTTTCAGTTTCTCTCCACATGGTGATGTCCCATTTAAATCCACAGGAGTTGGGAAGGTTAAAATGACGCTGCTATTTGTTTGTTCTAGTTTATAATCTTCTATCTTTGCATCTGCCATCGTTTCACCGAGGTACAGATACCAGGCATCAGGATGAGTAGTGTCCACCTTTAATTTGAAGTAGTCTATGCTTCCGAAACTATCCTTGTCGCTGTCATAGAGGGATTCAAAATCACGGCTAGTAAGGCGGAGAGAGCATCCTGTATTTGATGAAATGACGTCTGGGGGTGCATATGTTTTTTTGTAGATTTCTACCGCGTTTATTGAAACCAGGTACTCGTTTGCTGATTCTCTGGAGAAACGGATCGAAGGATAAAGCATCATAGAAGACTGTTCCCCCTGGGAAAGGATCAAAGCTCCTCCTTCGTATATGAAGTTCTGGTCCACATAATACCTGTTTTGTGAACTGTAGCTTACAGTGCCACACCTGATTTCGTGTGTGTCGGAATCACTGCCGTTTTCTGTAATTACAGTCATTGTACAGTCGTCCTTGTTTACCGAAAGAGTCCCGCTGGACTTTATTGATCCTACAAGCGGTAGATCCCCTCCTCCCATATGGAAAGGTACGCTCATAGTAACTTCAGTATTTGAGGAATCCGGTTCTGATGCCAGGACTATGGTCATTAAGTCGATTTTTGATTTTAGTTCTGTCATATCCTCCCAGACATCATTCATGTGGGAATATTCCGCATCGTTCTTCCACTCCGGGATGTAGCCAAGCCTGACTACAGAGAACACGGTAACGATAATCGCCAGCAGCAATACTGCTCCCACAACGGTTGATGATGCCGACTCGGAACGGAGAAAAAAGGGCTTGTTTATCTGTGAACTTTTTGGATTCTTCTCTCTCATCTATCTTCAAACTCCCTCATTATTATGCCCTTTTTATTATTTAATACTCCAGATGTATACCTATAAAATCAACATCAACTATTTTTTTGCTTTCATTGGCAGCGATCCCATACCCTGATATCTTGACCTTGAGCATTTCCAGTTCTGTGGTGTTTACGTATTTAGTTATATGATAGGGCTCAAGTTCTGTATCACACTCTGAAAAAGTGTTATAGAATGGGACGGGATCATCTATCGTGGTCCATTGAGATCCATTATGGATTTCCAGTTTCAGATTTGCACTGTTGTCATGTACTCTATAGACGATTTTCAGGAGAACTTCGGCAAATGATGTATTTTCTGGAATGTCCAGATCCTCTGCATCTAAGCCAAAAGTAAAGTTTTCGTATATCCATTCATTTTTTATGGCGTCCTCTTCTGTGTAATAGCCATCGTTGATTTCATGGACTAAATACGTATCCAGATCTTCTCCCGTGGAATTAGATATGCTTCCATCAGGATGAGGGGTTATCCAGTAAGGCAAATCCCCTAACCCTCCCCAGAGTACTGTCTTTTGAATCACCTGGCTGGACGCCGTGTGCACGAAGTAGAAATTAATGGGATCTTCATCTGTGATATTAAGTTTACTGCGAGGGTCGATTTCGATGTAATCTCCGAGCATAAAGATATCGTCATTGGACAGGTTGCCTTTGGGATTAAAGACTTCGAAAGCAGGGTCAGACACATCGAATTCTGCTTGCTCCCCGCCAACTTCGAGTATTATCGTAATGTCTTCAAGTTCGATAGACTCTCCCCCACTGTGGAAGATCTGCACTTTATCTTTTGACGTGTCAATGTTTTCCTGCAGGTTAGTATGCGGTGTATGCGGAGGGTCCATTGCTCCGCCCTCTGAAAATACGGCAAGCGATATTGCAGAAAAGGCAAGTACCACTATCGCTATCATGAGAACCGCCCCTATTATCTCCGAAACTGCCAGGCAGTCCTGGGCAAGTTTCTTGCGCTTTTTGTTCCCCTCCACTGAACAATCACCCTCGGAAAAATCATGTCCCGACTTCTTACATTGTTTTTTATAGAATATTAATTTGACTGTTGAATGGTCTTTTTTAATAACAAGGAATTTTTAATGCATTTTCCTTAAAATTTATTCCCTCATAATTATCAATTTATGGAGCATCTGTAGCAATGAATTAAAATCCACACTTATATTATTATTTATAGGTTATTATCTTTGCTATTAAATAATCTCTTAAAAATAGCAAGGTATTTTTAATAATTCTCTTCCTTTCCTCAGAGTATTGCCTTATGGACTACCTGGCTGGACTTTGTGTACACGAAGTAGAGGTTGGCTTCATTTGTGATATTCACATTACTGCTACTGGCGTTGATTACGATGTAATCTCCGAGCGTAAATACGTCATCAGAGGAAAGCTTGTTGCCCCGGGGGTCAAAAACTTCGACATCAGGGTCAGACATATTAAATTCTGCTTGCTGCCCGTCAGCGTCGTTGAGTGTTATCTTGATATATCTTATATCGATAGCCTCTCCCCCGCTGTGAAAGATCTGCACGGTATCAGTACCCGTGTCGATGGTTTCCTGCAGGTCGGTACGCGGCGTATGCGGGGGGTTCATGGCTCCCCCGTCTGAAAATACGGCGAGTGATATTGAAGAAAAGGCAAGTACCACTATTGCGACCATCAAGACCTGCCCTATCAGTTCCGAAACTGCCCTACAGTCCTCAGTCAGTTTCCTGCGGTTTTTATTCCCCTCCACTGAACAGTCACCTTCTATAAATTTGTCCTTCCACTTCTTATAATGTTGTTAATCAAATATTAATCTGACCGTAAAAGAAATTTCGGAAGATTTATTTATTTGTTTCGATATGTCTTCCAAAAAATATATCTACGTTGAATGCTAAATAACGTTTGGGAGTTTGCAGCAAAAGTATATATATAAATGACAAACAACATAAAGTGCAGTTACTTAAAAATATAATTGTGCAGTATTTAAATTCGCTCGTTAATGCGAATTCCGGCTTGGGGCCTGTTGCAAAATAGCCGATGTAATTTATCATTCGTTGTAACTTCGATTGAGGGTCAAGATCATAAAAATCAACGCTTTCAATCGAAGATTTACTTCGTTTATCTTGTGACGACTCCTTACTGTCTGAAATGCATTAACAGCAGGAGGGATATATATGGACTTAAAGAACATTTTCAAGAAAGACGACGCAGTGTCCCCGGTTATCGGTGTCGTGCTGATGGTTGCAATCACCGTCATCCTCGCCGCTGCAATCGGTTCGTCCGTTTTCGGCCAGGGACCTTCAGAATCCGCACCGCAGGCGAACGTTGATATTATTGTAGTCGATAACGAACACATAAAGCTTGAGCACCTTGGTGGGGACACAATTGTTGTCAATGACAATTCTACAACAAGGATTATGATCGCAAATGAGTCCGCAGGCACTTCGGAGATTAACATCTCTCAGTTTGATAACGATTACTTCGATGTTGGGGAGACGCAGGTTCTTAACCTCTCGACAGGGAATGGCACAAATTTCAATTTGGCTCAGTCTAACGGTGAGTTCGTTACCGTCAAGATCGTTGATGTCAAGACCAAGCAGCTCATCGCTGACAAGGAACTGAGATTCTAAGCACAATATCAAGCACCTTACAGGTGCTTTTTATCTTTCTTTTTTGTTGATTTGTTTTCTTTATTTTGAGTTTCTCCTCTTTTCCGGTTCATACGCCTGTGTGTTCATTAAGTGGCTGGTATTTTTTACCGGGTTTTTGGGGGACTTTGGTGCTTTTTTCACTTAAGGTGATGTCAAGGGACCGGGTGCGTTGTAGGCGCATGAGAATTGCGGTGTGAGGCCTTATCCAGGGCATTTCAGTATAACTGCGACCAATTAATGAGTTGTAACCTAACCCTATGGGTTGGGTAATTAACAGGCTTTCCAGATACAGATTTGTCTTCTGAACAACTTTCCTCTGCAAATCGAAGAAATGGCATCAAAAAGCTTCTGCTAAATCCTTTAAAATATAGATAAGTAGAATGAGGAAAATATTTTTTATGGTTTTCCGGCTTGAGAATAAAATATTTTTACCCTCAAACCGTTCTCTGAGTTAATTTAATTCAGATCGAGATTTTCCATATGATTAAATTTTTTCACTTACATGGACCAATATTTCTGTGTATGTTTTTCCACTTTTACTGAATCCCTGCTTCTATTTTTATCACGGCTTCGTCGATATCGATGTACAGTTCTTCATCCTGGGGATGGAGGGAAAAGGTTACGGTGTAGGTACTATTGCTCAGGCCGTAGTCTGTACTCTGAAGGTTGATCTCTTCTGCAGAATTTTCGAAGTATTCTTCCCAGGCCTCTTTGTTTTCCGTGTAGATGGTGAGGTTTGCCGAGGTGATGTTGGTAAATCCCTCTACACCCGGGGGATAAATGTTGTTAAAGTATTGGGTGGTAAGTCTGATGTCTTCAACAGTATTGCTGGACATGACGCCACGCTCGCCTTCCAGGGTCACCGCTCGAACTAAAAAGTTCACGGAACCGGGGGCTCTCTCGAGGACGATCCCCGGTGCAAGCTTCATAACCGACCTGTCTCCCTGGGAAACTATCAGGGCTCCGTTTTCATAACAGTAAGTTTCTTCCACGTAATGGAGGTTGGACGGGCGATATGAAACAGTGCCGGTGTAGTAAAGGCTTGTACCTGTGGTAAAGGTAGAACCGTTATGCTCCATTTTAGCCGAGATGCCGGACATATCGTTATTGATAGCAAGGGTGCCTCCTGTTGTTGTGCTTCTTATAAAGGGAATCTCGCTTCCTCCCACTCCTATTGGGCTGTTCATCGCGATCCT